>JAIOQI010000052.1 GCA_021413445.1 Alphaproteobacteria bacterium
AATGTGAACGTCTTATCGACGGTGGCCCTGGCCGATGCGGCGGCGGCTCATCATGTGAAGAAATGTATTTTCATCTCGACCATCGGCGCCAGCCATTCTTACGCGCATAAATACGGCTATCCGGGCTCAAAGCAGAAAGCCGAGGCGTATCTGCAGGGTAAAGACGATTTAAACTGGACGATCGTGCGCCCGGATATCGTCTATTCGGAGCAAAGCTGGGGGCATTCTTTTTCCTTTGATGAATTGTCGGGGCTTAAGTTTATCCCCATGATCGGCGACGGGAAGCAGAAGCTGCAGCCCATACATCTTGATGACCTTGCCAAGACCGTCAATCTTCTGAGCAACGGCAAGGCCAATCACGAAACTTTGAACGCCTGCGGAAGCGAGGCCCTGGAGATCAGGGAGATATTGCAGTTCCTGAGCGAGAAAAGGCAGCGCAAGTTCAAGACGATTTCCCTGTCAGTGGCCTTTGCGGAGGCCGTCGCCAAGCATTACCCGGTCGGCGTGCTGAATCCCAGTTTCGTCGGGATGCTGAGGGAAGCCATGGAGAATCCCAGCCCCAAAATCGATGCAACCCCCTTTATGCAGGCGGTGGGGCTTGAAAAACTGATTACTCTTCAGGAAGCTTACGAGGGAACCAAGCCCGCTGATATGAACAAACCCAAAGTCATGCAGATGGTGAAGCAGGTCGCCTTGAGGCCGTTGCGCCTTTTCTCGCTGACGGCTGAATTCGCCCGGGCCGCTGTCAGGAGAACGCCTGCTGTGCCGCAGATCAAGCCAGAGGCATTGGAGATCCAGCCGGAGTCGCTGGAGATCAAGCCAGAGGTGCCGACCGAAAAAGAGGTCAAGCAAACGCCGAAGCTTCCTTCCCCTGAGACCCCTGACATCTGATATGAGAACCGTTTTTTGCGGGCGGCTAGTGGCTGCGGCTGCTGGTGGAGCTGTGCCGTTTTTGCGTCTGCGGCTTCAGGGCGTGCTGGGCCAGTTTCACCCAGTATGAAGCCCCTGTCGTCAGGGCCGCGTCGTTAAAATCAAATTTAGGACTATGCAGGCCGTGCACTTTTTTGAGGCCCAGCGCCCCGGCGATCGTGCCCGTGCCCATGGCCATGTAGTTTCCCGGGCGCTGTTGCGACAGGTAGGCGAAATCGTCGGAGCCCGTGGTGCGCGGCACAAAGGGTATGACCAGCAGCGGGTTCAGCACCTGCCGCGCGGCCTGGATGGCGGTGCTGGTCTGCAGCCGGGTGTTTTTCAGGGCGGGGAAGCTGCATTCATATTCGATCTTTGCTATGCCGCCGGCGTCGTGGGCGGCGTTTTGCACCGTTCTTTCAAGGAAGGTTTTGAGCGCCAGGTGCGTCAGGTGGTTGTAGCAGCGGAAGGTGCCTGAAATCGTCACGGTTTCCGACATGACATTCGTGGCGTTGGACGCCGTATGCAGCGTGCTGACCGTCAGCACCGCCTTGTCGCCCGGCATGACGCGCAGTTTGTAGTGATCCTTGAGCACCGTCACCGATTTCGCCGCCGCGTAGAGCAGGTCGTTGGCCATATGGGGATGCGCGGCGTGGCCGCCCTTGCCATGGAAAGTGACCGTGAAGCCGTCCGCGGCGGAGAGCATGTCGCCCTTGCGGGTGCCCATGATCCCGAGCGGCACATTGGGGATATTGTGCAGTCCGTAGATCTCGTCCGCCGGGAATTTCTCAAGCAACCCTTCGGCCAGCATGTGCGGCGCCCCTTCGGCCGTTTCCTCGCCGGGCTGGAACAGGAAATGCACCGTGCCGTCGAAATCGTTGTGCTCACTCAGGTGCTTGGCCGCGCCGAGCAGCATCGCCATGTGGCCGTCATGGCCGCAAGCGTGCATGATGTCCGGATTTTGCGAGGCGTAGGGAAGGCCGGTCTCTTCCTTGATCGGCAGCGCGTCCGTGTCTGAACGCAGCATGATGGAACGGCCAGAGCGGTTGGTTTTGCCTTCCAGGCTCGCGACGATGCCGGTGGGGCCGATGCGGTCCACCTGGAGGCCGAAGCTTTTCAGCGTTTTTTCAAGAAAATCTGCTGTCTTATACTCTTTCATGGAAAGTTCGGGATGGGCGTGCAAATGCTGCCGCCAGGCGGTCATTTCTTTGGCTAAAGCTTTGATTTCCCGAATCAGCGGCATGGGCCATCCTTTTAAAGAGTCACCGCTAATATGCCATAAAAAGAATAAAATTGTCTTAAAGCCTGATTTGCCCGTCATTTTATCAATTTGTTAACCAGTTTTTGGTTATTTACATGTTACCAAGAAAGAAGGTGGCAAGTGAATGTAAGGCAACTAATGCTCGTGGCTGACCAGACCGCAATTTCAGACAAGGATTACCGGGAGCTTTTCCTGCAATCGCTCATCGGGCGCATGGTGGTGTCCGTGGAGCCGGACGGGCGCTTTGTCTATGCCGAGGTCAATGCGGCGGCAGCCAATTATTTCGAGATCCCGCGCGAGCGGATGCTGGGCCGGACGCCGAAAGAGCTGTTTGAAAGCGCGGTGGCCGAGCAGGTCGAGAAATCTTTCCACTCCTGCATCAAGACAAAGAAAATGATGACCTTCAACACGCTGCCCCGCTGCCCCGGCGGCGTGCGCGTGCAGGCCTTCATCCTCAGCCCGCTGCTCGATGCCGCGGGCCGGGTGCGTTTCATCGACGTCATGGCGCGGCCGGACACGATGGACAGCGTGCAGCTGCAGCGCGAGCGTGATGACGCCATGATGCTGATGACTTCCATGTTCGACGCCAGCGGCATGGGCATCGTCGTGACCGACCATCATGGCCGGATCGTGCTGGTCAACGATACCTTCCTCTCCGAATACGGCTGGGGGCGGCAAGACTTGCTGGGAGAGGAATTCACGATCCTGCTTCCGCCCGAGGATTATGCCTTTTCGAAGAAGCTTCATGCCGCGTTCATCCGCCACGGCCGGCACGGCAAGCGGGAATTGCAGCTGGTGCGCAAGGACGGACGGGTCGCGGACATCGTCCTGACGATGGCCATGATGGAGCTCAGCCAGAAGCGCCGCTTCATGGTCTCGACCGTGCGCGACGTCACGGAGCGCAAGAACATGATGCGCAACCTGAAGCGCGCCAAGGAGGAGGCCGACAACGCCAACCGCGCCAAGTCGTCCTTCCTCGCCAACATGAGCCACGAGCTGCGCACGCCGCTGAACGCGATCATCGGTTTTTCCGAGCTGATGAAGAACCAGACTTTCGGCCCCATCGGCAACCCGAAGTACGAAGAGTACATGAAGGACATCCATTTCAGCTCCCGCCATTTGCTGGACATCATCAACGACGTCCTCGACATGTCGAAGATCGAGGCCGGCAAGGTCGAGCTGATCGAGAGCGAAGTGGCCATCTCCGAGGTGCTCTCCTCCGTGCTGCGGATCATGGGCGACCGCGCCAACGCCTCGTCGATCGAGCTTAACTTCCAGGTCGAGGAATGCATCCCGCACATCAAGGCCGACCAGCGCCTGCTGCGCCAGGTGGTCATCAACCTGGTTTCCAACGCCGTGAAGTTCTCCCCGGCCGGCAAGACCGTGATCGTGAAGGCCTTCACCCTCTCCGACAACCACATCCGCCTGATTGTCGAGGATGAAGGCTGCGGGATTCCGGCGGACAAGATCAAGTCCGTGCAGGAGCCCTTCGGCCAGGTCAACGACGCCCGCAACTATCGCGGCCAGGGAACCGGCCTCGGCCTGCCGCTGGCCAAGGCGATGGTCGAGCTGCACGGCGGCACGCTGACGCTGGAATCCGACGAAGGCAAGGGCACCAAGGTCTATCTGGACTTTCCGGCCGAACGGACGATGCAAGCCCGCGAGGCGCCGCCGCCTCCACCCCCGAAAGAATGAGCGAAAGGCTGCCAACCGAACTTTGGGTGACGGCGCATCTCCGCAAATGCGCCGCGCAAGGCCTGCCGATCTATGTGATGCACAAGGGGGCTTTTGCCGCCGGCACCGTGATGGTCAAGATCGTCATCCGCGGGGAAGGCTGCAAGCTCTTCAACCAGGCCCGCGACAGCGATGGAAATATGGGCTGGATGGACCTTTATGAGGGTGAAATCGTTGACGAAACACGCGCCGACCAGCATATCCAGCGGGCCATCCAGAGGGATCCGGATGTCTGGGTGGTCGAGGTGGAGGATATGAGCGGCAAAAACCCCTTTGAGGGGAAGGTCTTTTAGCCTTTCAGGCGGGGCTTGAAAGCCCGGGGTGTAATCATGTATATAGTCTGTATTCATTTAGTCTTTACAGAAGAAAGAATGTCATGAAAGAAAATATCCAGGATAACGGTCCGATGTGTATTTTTGTGATGGGGGTGAACGACAGCAAGACGGCGGTGGTCAAACGTTTCAATGCGAATGGCAGGGTGGATTACGATTGGGAGGGTAATACTGATTTCAGTATCCACACGCATACCTCTCAAAAAAACAGGAAGATGATGCCCATCCTGTGGTTTCAGAAGGACGTCATAAAAATTCCGGCGCCGGATATTTTTGTGAACTGCATTTCTGATGCGGATAACCAGACAAAAAGCCTGACGCAGGCCGCTCATTATCTGGACCAGGCGTCAAAGCAATGGCCGGGGATGCCCGTTTTCAACGATCCGCGCAAAATCGCCGGCACGCGGCGCGACACGATTTACCAGAGATTTCACCATTTGCCGGGGATCGACATTCCCAAGGTTGTCCGTTTCCAGCCCAAGAACCGGGATGATGTGCTGGCGACGGCGGCGAAAGAAGGGTTTACCTATCCTTTCATCGTGCGCAGCTGCGGGGCGCACAACGGCAAGGGCATGGTGCTGCTGCAATCGCCCGACCGCGCCGGCGACCTTGATTGCCTGGCCTTCAACGGATCGGATTTTTACCTGACCCAGTTCAGGGATTACAAAAACGCCGGCGGCCTTTACAGCAAGGCCCGTTTTATCATTATGGACGGCAAGATATATCCGCGCCATTTCATCACCTCCCGCCACTGGCTGATCAATTCCCATTCGCGTGATAATTTGATGGACGGCAACGCCGTTACGCGTGAGCTGGAGCGGCAGGTATTGTCCACCCTGGAGAAAAAAATCGCGCCGGCGGCGCTTGATTCCGTGCGAAAGATTTACCGGGATGTCGGCCTTGATTACCTGGGTTTCGACTGCCATGTGCAGCCGAACGGCAACCTGCTGTTTTTTGAGATCAACGCCGCCATGAATGGAATGGGGCGGTCCGATTACAAGGCGTACCCTTACCTGAAAAGTTTCCGGGATGACATGATTAACGGCTACAACGCGCTCCTTGCTGCCAAGATCGCGGCAGGGAAGCTTCGCCGGCAGGCGTAGGGGAGAAGAGGCATCATGAAACAAAACATCCACGATACCGGCCCCGTGTGCATTTTTATGCTGGGCGTCAACGACACCCGGACGGCGACGATCAAGGGTTTTAATTCAGCAGGCAAGATGGATTACGACTGGTACGGCAATACCGAGTTCAGTATCCATACGCATACCCCCTTCAGGAACAGGATGATTATGCCCATCCTGTGGTTTCAGAAGGAGACGATAAAAATCCCGCCGCCGGACATTTTCGTGAACTGCATTTCCGATGCGGACGGCCAGACCAAAAGCCTGGCCAAGGCCGCTCATTATCTGGACTCGGTGTCCAGGCAATGGCCGGGGATACCCGTCTTCAATGATCCGCGCAAGGTTGCCGGCACGCGGCGCGACATGATTTACCAGAGGTTCCACCACCTGCCGGGGATCGACATCCCCAAGGTCGTCCGCTTTCAGCCCAAAAACAGGGATGATGTGCTGGCGACGGCGGAGAAGGAAGGATTTAGCTATCCTTTCATCGTGCGCAGCTGCGGGTCGCATAACGGCAGGGATATGGTGCTGCTGGAAGCGCCGGATCGCGTCGACGACCTTGATTGCCTGGCCTTTGACGGGTCTTCTTTCTACCTGACCCAGTTCAGGGATTATAAAAACGCCGCCGGGCATTACACCAAGGCGCGGTTCGTTATCATGGACGGCAAGATATATCCACGGCAATTTATCACCGCCCGCCACTGGAAAATCAGCGCCGGTTCGCGCAAGGACCTGATGCAGGATAACGCCGACCTGCGCGTCCTGGAACAGCAGTCGCTGTCCACCCTGGAGCAGAAAATGGCGCCGGAAACCCTCAGTTCCGTGCAAAAGATTTATCAGGAGGTCGGCCTCGATTATCTGGGCTTTGACTGCCACTTGCTGCCGAACGGGAATCTGCTGTTTTTCGAGATCAACGCCTCCATGAATGCGATGGCGCCAAACGATTATGCGGTATATTCCTACTTAAAGCAGATTAATGGAGACATTATCACCGGCTACAACGCGGTTCTCGCCGGAAAAATCGGCGAACGCAAGGCCCACCGCCATGGGTAAAGCCGCGCTAAAAAACTACAGCAGCATTTTCGATACGCGCGGCAGCAAGTATGATGCCGTTATGCGGCGCTGGCCTGATGCGCGGCGGCGTGAATTTGAAGAACTGCTGGCGCTGGCGCAAATTGAAGACGGCGATGCCGTTTGCGATTTTCCTTCCGGCGGGGGATATATGGCGCACTATATATCCCAGGATGTGTCCCTGACGTTGCTGGAGACCTCGGCGGCTTTTCATGACTTGTGCCGCCGCAATGACGGCCAGCGCGTGAATTCCGTCCTGACCACCAGGAATAAAATCCCCTTCCCGGAGGGGGCCTTCGATAAGGTGCTCTCGCTGGCGGGCATCCACCATGAGGATGACAAGCGGGGTTTTTTCAGGGAATGCGCCCGCAGCCTGAAGCCGGGCGGGAGTTTTTGCATTGCCGACGTTTATGCAGGCTCCGCGCAGGCCCTGTTGCTGAACACTTTTGTCAATCGCCATAACCCCGAGGGCCATCAGGGCATATTTTTAGACGACGCGACGCCGGCGGCGATTGCCGATGCCGGCCTCAATATTGAATTCGCCAGGGTCATCAGCTATCCTTGGGTGTTCAGTTCCGAGGATGATATGGCCGAGTTTTGCGCCGGCCTGTTCGGCCTTGAGGGGCTCAGTCTTGCGGAAATCGCCACGGGGATCAGGCAATATCTCCCCGTCCGCCATGAAAACGGGCAGGTGCTGATGGAGTGGCAGCTTTATTTTATCAAGGCCGTAAAAAAGCAATGACCATGAACGAAGAAATCCACCGGCGGCGCACTTTCGCCATCATCTCCCACCCGGACGCCGGGAAAACGACGCTGACCGAGAAGCTGCTGCTGTTCGGCGGCGCGATCCAGATGGCCGGCGTCGTCAAGGCGCGGCGCGACATGCGCCTGGCGCGTTCCGACTGGATGAAGGTCGAGCAGGAGCGCGGCATTTCCGTGGTGTCGAGCGTGATGACCTTCGATTACGACGGCATCAAGTTCAACCTGCTGGACACGCCGGGTCACCAGGATTTCTCCGAGGACACCTACCGCACGCTCACCGCCGTCGATTCCGCGATCATGGTCATCGACCACGCCAAGGGGATCGAGGCGCAGACGCGGAAGCTTTTCGAGGTGTGCCGCCTGCGCGACATGCCGATCATCACCTTTATCAACAAGCTCGACCGCGAAGGGCTGGACCCCTTCGACCTGATGGATGAAATCGAGCAGAAGCTGGCGCTGGACGTCACGCCCGCCAGCTGGCCGATCGGCATGGGCAAGGGATTCCTGGGGTGCTATGACTTGCTGGATGATGAATTGCTGCTGATGGAGCGCACCAAGGGCACCAAGCTCGGCGAGACCGAACATTGCCAGGGGCTGGATGACCCGAAGCTTGACCGGTTGCTGCCGGATTATGCGGTCGCCAAGCTGCGCGAGGATGTTGCCATGGTGCGCGGCGCCTGCAAGCCGATGGACCGCAAGGCTTATCTTGAAGGCCATTTGTCGCCGGTTTTTTTCGGCAGCGCGCTGAACAATTTCGGCGTGCGGGAATTGCTGGCCGGCCTGAAGCGCTTCGCCCCGCCGCCGCGCCCGCAGCCGGCTGCCGAGCGCATCATCGAGACGACGGAAAAAAAAGTTACCGGGTTCGTCTTTAAAATCCAGGCGAACATGGATCCCAAGCACCGCGACCGCATCGCTTTCACGCGGCTGTGTTCGGGGCATTTCAAGCGCGGGATGAAGCTGAAGCACGTGCGGACGGACAAGCAACTGACCATCCACAACCCGCTGCTGTTTTTTGCGCAGGACCGCGAAGTGGCGGAGGAAGCTTACGCCGGCGACATCATCGGCATCCCCAACCACGGCAACCTGCGCATCGGCGACACGCTGAGCGAGGGGGAAGACATCCATGTTGTCGGGATACCGAGTTTCGCGCCGGAACATTTGCAGCGCGTACGGCTCGACGATCCGCTGAAGGCCAAGCACCTCGGCCAGGCCCTGCTGCAACTGGCGGAGGAGGGGGCGGCGCGGGTTTTCAAGCCGCGCATGGATTCAAGCTGGGTGGTCGGCGTGGTCGGCCCGCTGCAGTTCGATATTCTCACCGACCGCCTGCGCACCGAATATAACCTGCCGGTGCATTTCGAGCAGACTTCGCTGCACACCGCGCGCTGGATTGAATCGGACAGCCACGAGATGCTCGACCAGTTCATCCAGCAGAACCTGCCGAACGTCGCGGAAGACCATGACGGGCATCCGGTTTTTCTGGCGCGCAATGCCTGGCACCTCGACAACGCCAATGAAAACTGGCCGAAGATCAGGTTTTTGGCGACCAAGGAACAGGCGCGGTCCTAGACGTAATGAATCTGCCAAAAAAGGTACTTAAATACCACATTCCTGTTTAGGATGCTCTTTTATCCCTTCTATAATACCCGGCAATGCCATTATAATCCTCGCAAAAAATGAGGTCTTTTCTCTATACAGTACTTAATAGGTACTGTATTGTAAAAAAACAAAAAAATGAAGCGTGGGTATTATGATTAAAATCGGAAAATTGACGGATTACGCCGTTGTGCTGCTGGGGAAACTTTCAAAGGAGGGGGAAGGGGTCTCGCGCAGCGCTCATTATCTCTCCGAAAAAACCGGCGTGCCCGAGCCGACAGTCGCCAAAATCATGAAGATGCTGGCGCAGGAAAATCTGGTTGACTCCGTTCGCGGCGCGGCAGGGGGGTATAAACTCTCAAAGGCGCCGGACCAGATTTCCATCGCGGCGATCATCGCGGCCATGGACGGCCCCATCGCCATCGTCTCCTGCGTCGGCGGCGAGGGGGGGAATTGCATGATAGAGGCAAGCTGCCCGATGAAAGGCAATTGGGACAAGGTAAACCAGTCGATCAAGTCCGCACTTGAAGGGGTCAAGCTGACGGAGATGATGGATTCGTCTTGCTGCAAGAGCTACGATTTCACGAATGATCCGCAGCCCAGCGGGGCGGAGACAAAATAGGTAATGTCAATTTCGGATGAAACGCTGAAAACCGTACATGCTCTGGGGCAAAAATACGCAGCCGGGTTTGTCACGGACATTGAGAGCGATTTCGCCCCGAAAGGCCTCAGCGAAGAGATCGTCCGTTTCATTTCCGTCAAGAAAGAGGAGCCGCAGTGGCTCCTGGACTGGCGCCTGAAGGCCTATCAGCATTGGCTGACCATGCCGGAGCCGCAGTGGGCGAATGTTTCCTTCCCCAAAATCGACTATCAGGATGCCTTTTACTATGCCGCGCCGAAGTCCACTTCAAAACTGAAGAGCCTTGATGAGCTGGACCCGAAGTTGCTGGAGACTTACAAAAAACTCGGCATCCCCCTGCGCGAGCAGGAGATGCTGGCGGGCGTGGCGGTCGATGCCGTGTTCGACAGCGTTTCGGTGGTGACGACCTTCCGCGAAAACCTGCACAAGGCCGGCGTGGTTTTCTGCTCGATTTCCGAAGCGGTGCAGAAATATCCAGAACTCGTGCAGAAATACATGGGCTCGGTCGTGCCTTATACCGACAACAAGCACGCCTGCCTGAACGCGGCGGTCTTTACCGACGGCACTTTCGTCTATATCCCGGAAGGCGTACGCTGCCCGATGGAGCTGTCCACCTACTTCCGCATTGAGGCCGCCAACACGGGGCAGTTCGAGCGCACGCTGATCGTCGCGGACGAAGGCGCTTACGTGAGCTATCTCGAAGGCTGCACCGCCCCGATGCGCGACGAAAACCAGCTCCACGCCGCCGTGGTGGAACTCGTCGCGATGGAGAGCGCGCAGATCAAATACAGCACCGTCCAGAACTGGTATCCCGGCGACAAGGAAGGCAAGGGCGGCATCTACAACTTCGTGACCAAGCGCGGCCTGTGCAAAGGGGCGAACTCGAAGATTTCGTGGACGCAGGTCGAGACTGGTTCCGCCATCACTTGGAAGTATCCGAGCTGCGTCCTGTTGGGTGACAATTCGCAGGGTGAGTTCTACTCCGTCGCGCTGACGAACAACCTCCAGCAGGCCGATACCGGCACGAAGATGATCCACATCGGCAAGAACACCCGCAGCACCATCGTGAGCAAGGGCATCAGCGCCGGGCGCGGCCAGAACAGCTACCGCGGCCAGGTGAAGGTGATGAAGGGCGCCACCAACGCCCGCAACTTCTCCCAGTGCGACTCTCTCCTGTTGGGCGATAAGTGCGGCGCGCACACCTTCCCCTACATTGA
>JAIOQI010000065.1 GCA_021413445.1 Alphaproteobacteria bacterium
GCGGTCACCGAGGTGCTCGAGATAGTATTTGGCGTTCAGCGGCTCGCCGGTGGCGGCGGTGAACAGCTCGTCCGTCGTCAGCAGCGATCCCTTGCTATGCACGTTGTCGCGCAGCCATTCGCGCAAGGGGGTGAAATTGCCGTTGGCGATTTCGCTCTTGATTTCCGGTTTGTCCCGGCATGCGGCGGCGAAGAACTGCGCCGCGCCCATGTCGCCCAGCGTATAGGCGGGGAAATAGCCGATCAGCCCGTCGGGCCAGTGCACATCCTGCATGCAGCCTTCCGCCGCGGTCGGCGGGGTGATGCCTAAAAGTTTTGTCATGCCGTCGTTCCAGGCTTTGGGCAGGTCGTCGATGGCCAGCGTGCCTTCGATCAGCGCTTTTTCGAGCCTGTAGCGCAGGATGATATGGGCGGGGTAGGTCAGCTCGTCCGCGTAGATGCGGATGAAGGACGGCTCGGTCTTGTTGATGATGCGCTCGAGGTTTTCGGCGGAGAGGGCCGGATCATCGGGGCGCTTGAAGATTTCGCGCGCCTGCTTCTCCAGGTACTGGAAAAATTCGCGTGTGTGGCAGGCCTGGATCTCGATGATCCGCGACTGGCTTTCATGCAGCGCCATGCCCATGGCCTTGCCGGCGGGCTGGTAGCGCCATTTTTCGGGCGTGCCCTGGTCGTAGAGCGCATGGCCGCCTTCATGCACGGTCGAAAAAACCGCCTCCAAGAAATAGGCTTCGTCGCAGTCGGTCGTGAAGCGGATGTCGCTGGCGCTGCCGCCGCAGGAGGGATGGCCCTCGATCATGTCGAGGCGGCCGCGGGTGAAATCGAAGCCGAGCGCCGTGACCAGGCGGCGGCACAACTCTTCCTGCTGGGCGCGGGGGAAGGGACCCTTGAGCGGCAGGGGTTCCGGCTTGAGCGCCTGCACGCGGGCGGCTTCGCTGATGAGGGCGGGGAGCATTTTTTCCAGCGCGTCGAATTCGCGTTTCACCGTTTCTTCCGAGAGGCTGGGGGAGAAGCCGTCCATCAGCGCTTCATAGACGGAGGCCGAGCCCAGCTTGTCTTTTTTGGCCAGGCCGACGGCGCGCATGACGTCGAAGGAATGGGCATACCAGTCCTTGATCTTCGCCCAGTCGCCGGTTTTGCGCAGTTCGGTGTGGAGCTTCTCGCCCTCGATCTCAAGACGCGCGATTTCGCTCACCAACTCATCCGGTATGGCGACCTTGTTCACCCATTCGCGGCGCATCAGGAAAAGGTTGCGGCGGTCTGCGGGGGAGAGCGAGTCTTTGCTTTTCTCCGCTTCGTCCAGCCATTGCGCGACTTCCGGCGCCTTCATCAATTCATGGGCGACTTCGGCGAGCGCCATCATCTGCCGCGTGCGGTCGTCGCTGCTGTTCTTCGGCATGAACACTTCCGCGTCCTTGGCCAGGATGGCGCCGGCGTTTTCGATGTTGATGATCTTTTCAAAACGCTCTTTCAGCTTGTCGTAGGCGCTTTTCGGGGTGTCTGACATGGGGTTACGGGCCTCCTGTAGGGGATACATTCGTATAGTGACATAAGGTAGTTAAAGAATGGCTAAAGTTTCGGCCCTTTTTGTGGCGGCAGGACGGGCGGGCGCTGATAGGCGATGACGGGGTTGGGGTCCAGCTTTTTGACCATGGCGACGATCTTGTCGGTGGCTGTTTTCAGCAGTTTTTCGTCGGTGCCGCGCAGGACGAGATTCAGGCTGGGGCCGCTGTCGGCCATCAGCGGGTAGCTGCCGATCTCGACGTCCGGGCACTGTTTCTGGATCTGTTCCATCTCGATGGCGATATCCCCTTCCTTCAGGGAGCAGGAAACGGTGTTGCAGAGCATGGGCACGCCCTGCGCGAGGGTCTGCTCGATGCTCAGGAACATCACCTGCATGATTTTCGGCACCCCGGCCATGACATAGACGTTGCCGATTTTGAAGCCCGGCGCGGCGGAGATGGAATTGTCGATCAGCTCGGCGCCGGCGGGGATCCGCGCCATGCGCAGGCGGCCTTCGTTCATCACGGTGCCGCGCGCGGCATAGAACTCTTCCATGCGGCGTTTGGCTTCGGGGTTGATCTCCAGCGTGGTGTTGAAGGCCTTGGCGATGCACTCGGCGGTGATGTCGTCGTGGGTGGGGCCGATGCCGCCGGTGGAAAAGACGTAGTCGTATTCGCGGCCGAGGTCGCGGGCGGCCTTGATGACGGCGGCTTCCTCGTCGCGCACGACCCTGACTTCGGCCAGCTTGATGCCGCGCAGGCTGAGCCTTTCAGCGATGAACTGGATGTTGATGTCCTGCGTCCGTCCGGAGAGGATCTCGTTGCCGACGATCATGATGGCGGCGGTGGGCGGGTTTTTCATGGGCTGGCTCCTGAAACAATATTATTCGTAGCTTATGCCATAAAATTCCATATTTGTACAATTTTCGCTTGTCTTCCGGACTAAATCGCCCCAATTTACGCATATGAACAAGAGTCGCGATTTAACATATAGTGAATATAGCGATGAAGGGCAGATTATCCTTCATGGCCCGGAAGCTTTTGAGGGCATGCGCAAGGCGGGGCGGCTGGCCGCCGAGGTGCTTGATTTCATCACGCCCTATGTCCAGGTCGGCGTCACGACCGAGCATCTCGACAAGCTCTGCCATGATTTCATCGTCGATCATTACGCGATACCGGCGCCGCTCAATTACAAGGTGTTTCCCAAGTCGATCTGCACCTCGGTCAATCACGTCATCTGCCACGGGATTCCCGGCGACAAAAAACTGGAAGACGGCGATATCGTCAATATCGACGTGACGGTGATCCTCGACGGCTGGTTCGGCGACACCAGCCGCATGTATTACGCGGGCGAAAAAGTGCCGACCAAGGCGAAATTGCTGGTCGAGGCCACCTACGAGGCGATGATGCGGGGCATTCAGGCGGTGAAACCCGGCGCAACCCTCGGCGACATCGGCCATGCCATCCAGTCTTATGCCGAAAGCAAAAGGTTTTCGGTGGTGCGGGATTTCTGCGGCCACGGCATCGGGAAAATTTTTCACTGTCCGCCGTCCGTGCTGCACTACGGCGAGGCGGGGGAGGGGATGAAGCTGCAAAAGGGCATGTTCTTCACCATCGAGCCGATGATCAACGCCGGCGGCTGGGAAATGAAAATCCTGAACGACGGCTGGACGGCGGTGACCAAGGACCGCTCCCTGTCGGCGCAGTTCGAGCACACGCTGGCGGTCACGGAAAACGGGTACGAGATTTTCACCCTCTCGCCCAAAGGTTACACGAAGCCGCCCTATGCCTGAACCCGCCCTTAAACCAGCGCCGCACCATGTGGGCCATCGCGACCGTCTGCGCGAGCGGTTCCTGAAATCCGGCGCGGAAGGGTTCCAGGACTACGAGCTGCTGGAAATGATCCTCTTTGCCGCCATCCCGCGCCGCGACGTCAAGCCGCTGGCCAAGCAATTGCTGAAAGAATTCGGCAGCCTCTCCGCCATCATGGGCGCCGGCATCGCCGACCTGAAAAAAGTCAAGGGCGTGAGCGAGAACTCCGCCGTGCTGCTGAAGACGGTGCATGCGCTGACGGTCAAGATGCTGCGCGGCGACATCGAGAAAAAGCCGGTGCTCAGCTCATGGCAGAAGCTGATCGATTATTGCTATGTCGCCATGGCGCACGAGAAGCGCGAGCATTTCCGGGTGCTGTTCCTCAACCGCAAGAACCAGCTGATGGCCGACGAGGTGCAGCAGGTCGGCACGGTCGATCATACCCCCGTCTATCCCCGCGAGATCGTCCGGCGCGCGCTGGAGCTGGGGGCGACGGCGCTGATCCTCGTCCACAACCACCCCAGCGGCGATCCCAGCCCCAGCGATTCCGATATCGCCATGACCGAAGAGGTCATCAAGGCGGCATCGTCGCTGGACATTCTCGTCCATGACCACCTGATTATCTCGCAGAACGGCCACATCAGTTTCAAGTCGCTGGGGCTGCTGAGCTTTACGGGTTAGGCCGGCGCGGCACGAACACAATCGTTTCCATGGTCATCACCGGTTTGCCCTCCTGGTTGAGGGTGGTGTTTTTGGTGCGCATGACGCCGCGCTCCGGCTTGTTGTCGGAGATGCGCAGTTCCAGGATTTCAATTTCAAGCGACAACTGGTCGCCGGGGCGGACGGGGCGCGGCCAGTTTATTTTCTCGGCGCTGCGGCCGATCATGCCGCCCTTCATTTGCGGCACGGCGGCGACGATCATGCGCATCGACAGGGCGGCAGTGTGCCAGCCGCTCGCCACCAGTTCGCCGAAAGCGGAGTTTTTGGCCTTGACCGGGTCGGTGTGAAAATCCTGCGGGTCGTATTGCCGGGCGAAGGCGACGATTTCCTCTTCCGTCACCACC
>JAIOQI010000075.1 GCA_021413445.1 Alphaproteobacteria bacterium
ATGTCGGCGACCAGTTTCTGGTGGCTCTTGGGCAATTCGTCGAGCAGCTTCTGCGTTTCGGCGTAAGACATCAGGTCGGACATGTTGTCCTTGATGATCTCGGTGATATGCGTGGTGATGACGGTGGAGGGATCGACGACGGTATAGCCCTTGAAGTGCGCCTCTTCGCGGTAGTCCTGGCTGATCCACATGGCGGGCAGGCCGAAGGTCGGCTCGCGGGTGTTCTCGCCGGGCAGGTCGATCTTATCGCCCGACGGGTTCATGCACAGCAGCATGTCGGGGCGAATGTCGCCGCGTCCCGCCTCGATTTCCTTGATGCGGACCACATAGGCGGTGGCGCCGAGCTGCAGGTTGTCCTGGATGCGGACCGAGGGCAGGATGAAGCCCATGTCTTCGGCCATCTGCCGGCGCAGGCCCTTGATCTGCTCCGTCAGCCTGCCTTTTTCGGCGCTGTTGACCAGCGGCAGCAGGCCGTATCCCAGCTCGACCCTGAGCGTGTCGATGGCCAGCGACTTGGAAATCGGCTCTTCCGCCACCGGAACCTTGGCTTTTTCGGCGCGCTCGGTTTCCTCCTTGGAGGCGGCCGCCCTTTTCCGCGTTTCCAGGGCGTTATAGGAGAAAAGCCCGGCGGTGCCGGCCATGAGCAGGAAGGGGAAGGCGGGAACGCCCGGCAGCAGCGCCAGGATGCCCATCAGGACCGAGCTCATGGTCAGCGCCTGCGGGTAGTTGCTGAGCTGGGCGAAAAGCGCCTTGTCGGTGGAGCCCTTGACGCCCGCCTTGGAGACCAGCATGCCCGCCGCCACCGAGACGATCAGCGCCGGCACCTGCGTGACGAGGCCGTCGCCGATGGTCAGGTAGGTATAGGTTTCGGCGGCTTCGGAAAAGCTGAGGTCCTGCTGCGAGATGCCGATAATCATGCCGCCGATGACGTTGATGAAAACGATCAGCAGGCCGGCGACCGCGTCGCCGCGCACGAATTTGGAGGCGCCGTCCATGGCCCCGAAGAAACCGCTTTCCTGTTCCAGGGCGAGGCGGCGGGACTTGGCTTCCGTTTCATTGATGATGCCGGCGGACAAATCGGCGTCAATCGCCATTTGCTTGCCGGGCATGGCGTCCAGGCTGAAGCGGGCGGCCACTTCGGCGATGCGGCCGGCGCCTTTGGTGATGACGACGAAGTTGACGATGATGAGGATTGCGAACACGATCACGCCGATGACGAAGTTGTCCTGCATCACGAAGCTGCCGAAGGATTCGATGACATGCCCGGCGGCAGCCTTGCCTTCATGGCCGTGCGCCAGGATCAGGCGGGTGGAGGCGAGGTTCAGCGACAGGCGGATCATCGTCGAGATCAGCAGGATGGTCGGGAACGAGCTGAGATCCAGCGGACGCTCGACAAACAGCACCGTCATCAGGATCAGCACGGAAACGGAGAGCGACAGCGCCAGCGAGACGTCCAGCAGCCATGTCGGCAGCGGCAGGATCAGGACGACCAGGATGGCGACGATGCCCAGCGCCAGCGCCACATCCCCCTTGATGCGGAAGGGGGAAGCCTTGCTGCCGATCGCCGGTGCCGCTGTTTCAGCCATGCGCTTTTTCCTGTTCGCCGTATTCTTTCAGCTTGTTGCGGAGCGTGCGGATCGAGATGCCGAGGATGTTCGCCGCATGCGTGCGGTTGCCGAGGCAGTGGTCCAGCGTGCTCAGGATCAGTTCGCGCTCGACATGGGCGACGGTGCGGCCGACGAGGGCGGGGCCATCGCCGGCAGGCGCTTTTTCGGCGGCGGCCTGGGCGGCTTGCGCCACTTTTGCGATGGCGGTGACCTTCTGGCCGGGGAGATTGATCGCCATGGGCTCGATCTCTTCTTCCTGCGACATCAGGATGGCGCGGTGCATGGTGTTCTCCAGCTCCCGCACGTTGCCCTGCCAGTAGTGGGCCTTGAGGATCTCGGCGGCGGTGGCGGAAATCTTTTTGGCCGGCAGGCCGTTTTGTTCGCTGTATTTATTGGCGAAAAGCTGGGCCAGCGGCACGATGTCGGAGGGGCGGCCGCGCAGGGGGGGCAGTTGCAGGTTCACGACATTGATGCGGAAATAAAGGTCTTCGCGGAAGCTGCCGGATTTCACGCAGGCCTCGAGGTCGCGGTTGCTGGTGGCGATCAGGCGGATGTCGATCTTGACGGGCTGGGTGCCGCCGACGCGGTCGATCACCCGCTCCTGGATGGCGCGCAGCAGCTTGGCCTGTAATGACGGGTGCATCTCGCTGATCTCGTCCAGCAGCAGGGTGCCGCCGTTGGCCTCCTCGAATTTCCCGATGCGCCGCGCCACGGCGCCGGTGAAGGCGCCTTTCTCATGGCCGAACAGCTCGGATTCCAGCAGGTTTTCAGGGATCGCCGCGCAGTTGATGGAAATGAAGGGGCCGCGGGAGCGCTTGCTCTTTTGGTGGATGTAGCGGGACATGACTTCCTTGCCGGTCCCCGATTCACCGGTAATCAGGACGGAGGCGTCGGAGGGCGCGATCCGGTCGGCCAGGTGCAGGACGGCCTTCATCGACGGGTCGTTCGCGATCAGGGTGTTGTTCTCTTCCGTCACCGCCTGAAGCACGGCGGCGATCAGTTCGGCGTTGGGCGGCAGGGGGATGTATTCCTTGGCGCCGGCCTTGATGGCCCTCACGGCGGTGGCGGCATCCGAATTGATGCCGCAGGCGACGACGGGGACGGCAAAGCGCTCGGCCTTCAACTGCTCGATCAGGGAGGCGATGTTGAGGCGCACATCCATCATAATCAGGTCGGCGCCTCTGCCGGAGCGCAGCGCGCCCATCGCCTGATCGATGTCCTCGGCGTGCGTCACTTTCGCGCCGCGCCCGATGGCAATTTTACCGGCCATGCTGATTTGCCCGTTGAGGCTGCCGATAATCATCAACCGCATGATGTCTTATCCCTCTTACTGCGTCCGGTCGGATTTGACGATTTCAGTCATGGTCACGCCGAGACGGTCCTCGATGACAATCACCTCGCCGCGGGCGACCAAGCGGTTGTTCACGTAAATGTCGATGGATTCGCCCACTTTGCGGTCCAGTTCGACCACCGCGCCGCGCCCCAGCTTCAGCAGCTGGCTCACCTGCATGCTGGCTTTGCCCAGGACGGCGGAAATCTGCACGGGGATGTCATAGATCGCATCAATGTCTTTTTTGCGGGTTTCGACGTGGTCGCTTTTCTTGATTTCCTCGAACTCGACGTTTTGGGTGGGGTCACTGGCTGTCATGGGTTTTTTCTCCTGTTAAAGGTTGTGAATATCGGTCTCAGGCAAGGTTTGCTTCCAGGGCGGAAACGGCTTTGGCGAACTTGTCCTCGATTTGCGAAAAGAGCCGCGCATAAAGCCTTTCCGCGCCGCCGTCAGCCCATTCCACCCGGCAATCGGTGGGCGGGAGGGTGTCATCCGCCAGCAGAATGATTTTACCGGCGTAGAATTTTTCCGCGGCGACGGCGTCGATCCGGGCCTTCAGCGCGTCAAGGTGGGCCGCCGGGACCGTCACGGCGATCCGCGGCTCGTCTTCCTTGTCCTCAATGGCCCGGGAGACGACGTGCTCGATTTCGCGGAGGGCGTTCTGCAGGGAGAATTGCGGCAGGAGTTTCCGGGTCACCTGCATCGTCAGTCTGGCGGCCGCAACGCACTTTTCCACCTCGCGGCGGTCTTCGGCCAGGACCAGTTTTTCCATCAATAGCAACGTTTTCTGGAGAAGCTCGGCAATCTGTTCTTCCTGCTGCTGTTTCGCTTTTTTCAGGCCGCCGATTTCCCCGAGGGCGAAGCTCTGGTTCTGCGCCTTCTGCATCTCTTCCTCGGTATAGATCTTCATATCGACTTTTGACTGCACCTGGCTGAAATCGTGCGTATCGAAGAGGAATTTTTTTGCGTCTGTCATCTGTTCCGGATCCGTCCTTGTTAGAAGATTATCTGGCCTTCTTCCTGCGTGGTTACAATCGAGATTTCGCCGCGATCGGCGAGGTCCTTGGCCACGGTGACGATGGCCTGCTGGGCCTCTTCAACGTCTTTGAGGCGTACCGGGCCCATCGCCGCGATTTCTTCCTTCATCATCTTGGAGGCGCGTTCGGACATGTTGGAGAAGAAGAGCTCCTTCAGTTCGTCCGAGGCGCCTTTCAGCGCCAGGGGCATCTTTTCCTTGTCGGCGGTGCGGATGATTGTCTGCATGGCGCTGGCGTCGAGTTTCATCAGGTCGTCGAACGTGAACATCAGGCTGCGGATCTTTTCAGCGGCGAGGGGGTTGCGTTCCTCGAGGGCGCTCATGAATTTTCCTTCGGTGCTGCGCTCCAGGTTGTTGAAGATTTCCGCCATGATTTCGTGGGAATCGCGGCGGTTGGTGCGCGACAGGTTCGACATGAATTCCGTCCGCAGCGTGCGCTCGACGTCCTCGAGGATGTCTTTCTGGACGACTTCCATCCTCAGCATCCGCGTCACCACCTCCATCGCGAAGCCTTCGGGGAGCAGGGCCAGCACGCGGGCGGCATGTTCCGGGGTGATTTTCGAGAGGACGACCGCCACGGTCTGCGGGTATTCCTTCTGCAGGTAGTTGGCGAGGATCTCCTCGCTGACGTTGCTGAGCTTTTCCCACATGGTGCGCCCGGCGGGGCCGCGGATTTCCTCCATGATGTCGGCGACCTTTTCCTTGCCCAGCACGCGGGCCAGCAGGCGCTCGGTTGAATCGAAGGAGCCGACGAGGGAGTTCGTGGAGCTCATGCTTTCGGCGAACTCCATGAACAGCCTTTCGGTCACGTTGGCGCTGACCTTGCCGAGAGTTGACATGGTCTGGGACAGGTGCATGATTTCGTCTTCATCCAGCTGCTCGAACACTTTGGCGGTGAATTCCTCGCCGATCGACAGCAGCAGTATGGCCGATTTTTCGGCGCCGGTCAGGGTGCGGTAATCTTCACGAACACGCATATTTTAACTCTCCTGTGACATCCAGGAGCGGATGACGGCCACCGTTTCGCCCGGGTGGTTCGTCACCAGCTCGCTGATTTTCTGAACTGAGGAAGCTTTGACCTTCCCTTCCACCTGGGACATGTCGATCATGGCGTCCAGCTCGCTTGGCCCTGCATTTTGCGGGGGCGCCAATTTCCCCTGCCTGCCGCCGCCGGCCAGCAGGGCGGTTTCCCCGCCGGTCAGCGCGCCGCCTGGCGCGGACGGGCTTCTTGACGACGAGAGGGCGATGTGGGCGGCCAGCGGCTTGAGCACCAGCAGGATCACCAGGACGGCGATGATGCTGAGCGCGATGGTTTCGGCGACGCCCAGGACATCGGCCTTCTGGAAGCCCATGATCGTGCTGTCCTCATTCAGGGCGCTGTAGGGCAGCATTTCTTCGGCAAACTGCATGTTGACCACCTGCAGCGTATCGCCGCGGCTTTCGTCATAGCCCACGGCGGATTTCACCAGGCTGGAAATTTTGTCCAGCTCCGCCTGGTCGCGGGGAACGTATTTTTTGGGGGCCTGCCAGTCTTTGGGGGCGTCTTTCGGCGGCGTTGCCGTTGTGTCCGTTTCGTAACGGCCATCGACCAGCACGGCAACGGAAAGTTTCTGTATCTGGCCGCTGGAGCGCACCATGCTCTCGATGGTTTTGCTGATTTCGTAGTTGGTGACTTCCTCGGTGCGGTTATTTTTGCTGGCGGGCGTGCTTTCCGCCGCTTTGGCGCCGGGGAGGCCGGGCAGGTTGTTTCCAGCCGCCGCTGAAGCGGCGCCGGAGCTTGAGTTGTCCACGTTTTCTTCGTTGGTCGTCTGGGTGGACCGGATGACCTGCCCTTCGGGGTTGTAGGATTCTGAATTGCGGTTGACGATGTCGAAGTTCATGTCCGCCGTGACCGTGGCGCGCACTTTGCCGTAGCCGACGATCCGTCCCACCATGTCTTCAATCGAGCGGGTGATGCGTGTTTCGTATTTCTGCTTCATTTCTTCGCCGTTGCGGGCGGAGGCGCCGTCGCCGGCATCGGCCTCGCCGCTGGCGAGCAGGTTGCCGCTCTGGTCAATGATGGCGACGTTCGACGCCTTCAGCCGCGGCACGGAGGCGGCAACGAGATGCTGGATGGCTTGAATTTGTTCCGATCCCAGGATCGCGCTGTTGCGGAAGTTCAGGAAGACGCTGGCGCTGGCCGGGCTGCTGTCCTTGCCGAAAAGCTCGCGCTGCGGCAGCACCAGGTGAACGCGTGCGCTTCTGACGGCGTCGATGGTCCCGATGGTGCGGGACAGTTCGCCTTCAAGGGCGCGGACCTGGTTGATGTTCTGCACAAAACTGGTCGTGCCAAAGGTTTGTTTCTGGTCGAAAATCTCGTAACCGACGGAGCCCTGATGCGGCAGGCCTTCCTGCGCCAGGAGAACGCGGGCCTTGCCGACTTCCTTTTGCTGCACCATTACTTTGGTGCCGTCATCGCTCAGCGTGTAGTGGACTTTGGCGATATCCAGCTTCGCGACGATTTCCGTTGAGTCAGATGAGGAGAGGTTGCCGTAGAGCAGGGTCATGCCCGGCGTGTTGGAGCGGACGGCGATGAAAATGAAAAAGATCACCAGCCCGGCGAATGTCAGCGCCATCGCCGCCAGCCGGCCCGCGCCCAGATTTTTTAATGTTTCAAAAAATGAATCCACGTTATGCCACCTTGCTTTGAAGTCAGGCCAAAGAGCGGAATCCAAGCGTCTGAAAAATGAAAACCCGGAAACCCCACTTAATTTAGAATAATCAATTTTTACGAACTAGGCAAATTTTGCCTGCATTTTTTTAATACGTATATTACTTATCGCTACTGGTTTTTTTCTTGCATTCGTGCATATCGAATCGTAATATGGAAGTCATCAGTTTGTTTTGGGTTTGCAGGGGCGGGGAAGGGTTTATTTTCTATGTTAGACGTTGTCAGCGCTTTGCGGTCACAGACAGCTGCCCTGAGGTCGGAACCTCAAGGCGTTGCCGCTGTGAGCCCGGCAGAATTTGCGCAAACGATGCCTGACCAGGGTTTTGTCAGCTCCAGTATCCGGGTGGACAATTTGCAGAACGTGGCTATTCTCGAATACCGCTCCGAGAAGGGTGAAATTATCCAGCAATACCCGACGCAAACCCAGATCGATGCCTTCAAGCGCGCCGCTGCGCTTCAAGACCAGGGGCAGGCTGATGCTGCGCAACAGCAGGGCGAGGCGGGGAATGACGGGACACAGGCAGCCGTTTCGGCGGCAGATTCCAGGCCCGTCTCCCTCTCCTCCGTGCTGACCGAGGGCTCCGTCGGCGGCAGCACGAATTCCGTCGTGGTTTGAGAGACTGTCTTAATTAAGCCAAACTGTCCGTTACAATCTTTTCGGCGCCCGGCTTCGGAACGAAGGGGGCTGATTGCAGCGACGGCTGCTTTTTCATGAGGCCGGCGGCGATATTGCGGTTGATGCTGACCAGCACCTGGAATTTTTCCGGGGCGGTGTTGATGAGTATTTCGTGGCTTCTTTTGAAGATAAACAAGGCCAGCGACATCACGTTGCTCTTGATTTCCGGCGGCAGGAGATGCTTCGGATCCTTCATGGTATCGACAAACAGCTGCCAGAGTTTTTGATTGTAATCCAGGGTCTCGCCGATTTCCCCGCGGGAGACGGTCTCTCCGGCCCGCAGGCGCTTGGCCAGGTCTTCCAGTTTCAGCGCGGCCTTGAGGAGAACCTGCCCTTCCAGCGCGCGCGTGCTTGTGGCGGAAGCGGTTGTGCCGTAGGCGGTGGCGGCTTTTGTATGCGGGTTATTGCTGGACATTGGCGAGGATCTCCTTTTCGTGTTCCATTAGATGCCGTGCCTCTTTGAGGGCCTTGTAATATTCATCTTTCAGAAGATGCTCGTTGATTTTCGCAAAAAACAGGGCCGTCGAGGGGGCGGCGTTCTGGATGTCGCGCACCATGTCGAAATACGTCTGGTGCAGGCTTTTCGGGTCGGGGGAGAGATACATCAGTTGTATCGCCAGGTAGATTTTTTTGCAGGGGCTGTCGGCGTCGTTTTCCCGCATGATGTCTTTTTCGCGCAGGATGGCGGCGTTGCCTTCGATGCGCAGGCGCGCGGGGCGCGCGGCATCGTTGGTGACGAGCGCGGTGCCGATGATGACCCGTTCGGATGGTTTAAGGTCAATGACAAGTGCCATGAGTTTCTCTCCGGTCTGCGCTGGCGGAGTCCTTCCGCCGCTGCCATTGTTTTAAAGTATATCATATCGGCCCGCCGAATAAAAGGACGAGTGCGCAAAAAACCGCCGTTATTGCCTACGCCGGTATGGCGCTGGCGCAAAAAAACCGGCGGGGTTTTGCCCCGCCGGTTCTTTTTCGGTATTTTAAGCCAGTGCTTACTGGAACAGACGGAGCACGGACTGGTTGGCCTGGGAAGCGAGAGACAGGGCCTGAATACCAAGCTGCTGCGAGGTTTGCAGAGCCAGCATGTTGGCGCCTTCTTCGTTCTTGTCGGCGATGACCAGCGCGGTCGCGCCGTCTTTCAGGACGTTAATCAGGTTGGTGGTGAAGTCCTGACGTGTCTGAATGACGGAGAGGTTGTTACCGTAGCTGCTGGCATCGGTACGCAACGTTGTCAAAGCGGCCGCGATCTCATCAAGGTTGGCGTCGATGGTCGTCGTGTTGGAGAAGTCTGCGGCGTTCAGGCCGAGTCCGCCCGAGTCCCTGAGTGTTCCGCTCACCGAAAGCGACGAGGAGCCGTCTTCGTTGAACGTTGTCGTCAGGGTGTCGCCATTCAGCAAGTTGACGCCGCGATAGCCGGTATCGGCGATATACTCGTCGATCTGGGTCAGCAGCGTGGCGTAGGAGGCTTCGTTCGTGGTCTGGTTTGCCGGCGTCGGGTTGGTCAGTGCGAGAGACAGACCGAAGTCGGTAGCCGGTGTCCCCGTGCCTTCAGCGAGGTCAAGTGACTCGCCGCCGGTGGTGCTGATCTTCAGGAAGAACTGCCCGGCGTTGGCGCTGTCCGAGACAAGTTCAGCATTAATGCCGGTGATGGCATTGAGGTCGCCCAGCAGGGTGGCCATGGTCTCGTTCGCCGCGACAGTGATGGTGGTGGCAGCTGCGCCGGCAACCGAAACGGTGAACGTGTCGTTGGCAGTCATGCCCGCAACGGTGTCCAGATCCGCCATTTCAGCAGCCGTAAAGCTGTGTGTACCTGTGATGGAGGCATTGCCTGAAGCGTCAGACCGTGCGGATTGAGCGATGGCTTTCGCCTGTTCAACCAGTTTGGTCAGGCCTTTAATGCCTTCGTCGGCGGCTTTCAGCGTCTGCACAGCTTGTCCCATGCCGTCCAGAAGAGCGGACAAGTCACCGGCGCGGTTGTTCAGGCCTTGAGCAGCGAAGAAGGAGGAAGGGTTGTCCAGAGCGCTGTTGACCTTGTTACCGGTCGCCAGTTTGAACTGGGTGGAGCCCATCAGCTGGGCGGTGCTTTGAAGGGAGAGAAGGTTGGCCCGCATTGCTGCGGTTAGTGTGACTGCTGTCATGGTAGGTTCCTTTTTCTAAGGGTTAAACGCCAGAAGATACTCTCCTGACCGTCTAAAGATACTTGCACTGAATTGATAAATAAAGGGTTAATGGGACTGCATACAAAATTTAGCCCGCCGCGGCAGTTACGAAAATGGTTAAGACGGGTTTCCCTTGACTTAATGCGGCGTATTTGGTCATTTGGGGGCTTGAAATAACATATAAAAGCAAGGATGAACCCATGACGGATGTGTTTGATGAAATCAGCGATGATCTGCGCCGGGAAAAACTGAATCAATTTTGGAAGGAGAACGGCTCATGGATTATCGGCGGCGCGGTGATCGCGGTGCTGCTGACCGGTGCGCTGTCTTTCTGGCGGCAATGGGAATACCGGCGTAATACGGCAGCGACGTCGGAACTGGTCCGCCTGGTAACGGCATCCGACTTGCCGACGCTGGAAAGCTTCGCCAAGACCGGCAGCAAAAATCACGCCATGCTGGCAAGGTTCATGGCGGCGGGCGCGCATCTGGAGCACAACGAGAAAGATCAGGCGATTGCGCTTTATAATGACATCGCGGAAACTTCCGGTATCGATAAAACCTATCGTGACCTGGCCAGGGTTCTCAGCATCGGCCAGCGCATCGACAAGGACGATCCCGAAAAACTGCAAAGGGAACTGTCCGCCTTGTCCGATGACAAGGGCGTCTGGCGTTATACGGCGCTGGAACTGGAGGCGCTGTTGTCCGCCAGACAGGGCCGTATGCAGGACGCGGTTGACGTCCTGACGAAGATCACGGCCGATCCCCTGGCGCCCGCCGACGCCCGCACCCGCGCGTTCACTTTGCGCGAGCTTTATATGGCGGAAAAAACCGATCCGAAGACCTGAGGGAGAAACTGCGGTGAAAAACAAGCTGAATATACCTGCGCTGCTGCTGGCGATGCTGCTGCTTTCGGGCTGTTCAAGCTTTGAGGGCGTGTTCAGCGGCGATAAACTGCCGCCCCTGCCCGGCGAGCGCATTTCCATCCTGCAATTGCAGCAGGAGCTGACCCCTAGCGCGGAATTGCAGAAAACCCCGATTGTCCTGCCCGTAGCCTGGACGAATACCTTCTGGCCGCAGGCGGGAGGCTATCCCAATCACGCCATGGGGCACCTGACGCTGGGCAAAGACCTGAAGGAAGTCTGGAGCGTTTCGATCGGCGCCGGCGGCGACCGCCGCGATCCTCTGATCGCCCAGCCTGTTGCCGCCGACGGCATGGTCTTTACCCTGGATACCGACGCGCGGGTGACGGCTTTCAATCTCGCTGACGGCGAACAAAAGTGGCGGGTATCCACCGTGCCGCCGGGGGAAGAGGATTCGGGCTACATCGGCGGCGGCCTGGCTTATTCCGGCAAGAAGCTTTATGTGACGAACGGCTACAAGCAGCTGGCCTGCATCGACCCTGCCACAGGCAGCATTGTCTGGCGGGTGACGGTTCCTTCTCCTGCCCGCGCCGCGCCGACGGTGGCAGAGGGGAAGGTTTATCTGATTACGCTGGATAACCGCCTGATGGTCTTCTCAAAGGAAGACGGGGCGCCGCTGTGGAATTACGAAGGCATTACGGAAACGACCAACCTGCTGGGTTCCGTATCGCCGGCAGTCGATGCTTCGCTGGTGGTGCTGCCGCTCTCCTCGGGGCAGGTTTTTGGCCTCCGTATCGAAAACGGGCAGGCGGTATGGGAAGACAATCTCTCCGCCGTGCGCCGCATCGGCGCGCTTTCCGCCATTGCCGATATCCGCGGACAGCCCGTCATCGACCAGGGGCTGGTCTATGCCGCCAGCTACAGCGGGCGCATGGTGGCGATCGACGAAATTTCCGGCCAGCGGGTCTGGCAGCGTGAAATCGGCAGCGCGGAAACGCCCTGGGCCGCCGGAGACACGGTCTTCGTCCTCAGCACCGACCAGCAATTGCTGGCCCTGACGCGCCAGAAGGGGGATCTCCGCTGGATCTCCTCCCTGCCGCGTTTTGAAGGTAAAGACAAGGATAAGCCGATTATCTGGACTGGCCCGGTGCTGGCCGGCGGGAGGCTGATCCTTGCCAGCAGCCGCGGCCAGATGATCGAAGTGAACCCGGCTGACGGGGTTATCATGAAACAAAGCGACCTGCCGGGGGATGTGATGATCGCGCCTTTGGTGGCGGACAATACATTGTTCTTCCTGACCGAGCAGGGTAAACTGGTCGCTTACCGCTAACAGAAAAGAAACAAGATGCCTTTCACCGTTGCCATTATCGGACGCCCGAATGTCGGGAAATCGACGCTGTTCAACCGCCTGGTCGGGAAAAAACTGGCCCTGGTGCATGATACGCCGGGGCTGACGCGCGACTGGCGCGAGGCGGACGGCAGCCTGATGGGCCTCCGCTTCAAGGTGATCGACACGGCGGGGCTGGAGGAAAGCTTCGACGCTTCCATCCCCGGCCGCATGCGCCGCCAGACCGAACGGGCGCTGGCGCGCGCCGACATGGCGCTGCTGGTGATCGACGCCCGCGCCGGCATCACCCCGATGGACCGGCATTTCGCCGACTGGCTGCGCAAACAAAAAATCCCCAGTGCGCTGATTGCCAACAAATGCGAAAGCAAGGTAGGCATTTCCGGCATGTACGAAGCCTATGAGCTGGGGCTGGGCGAACCGATCGCCATCTCCGCCGAACACGGGCAGGGGCTGGATGAGCTTTATACGCTGTTGCAGCCGCACGTCGATAAGGCCGATGCCGCCGACGCCCTTGCCGGAGAGGGCGAAGAGCGGGAGAACCTTGAAAAATATTTCGAGGTCTATCAGGAAGGTTCCGAAATCGGCTTCGGGGATCAGCCGGAAAACGAAGACGACAAGAACAACCCGGTCAAGGTCGCCATTGTCGGGCGCCCGAACGTCGGCAAATCCACGCTGCTGAACGCGCTGGTCGGCGAGGAACGCTCGATGACCGGCCCGGAAGCCGGCATCACCCGCGATGCCGTCCATGTTGATTGGGAGTTTGCCGGGCGCAAATTGCGCTTGGTCGATACGGCGGGGCTCCGGCGCAAGGCGCGCATCGTCAACGAGATCGAAAAAATGTCGGCGGATGACACGCTGCGCGCCATCCGTCTCGCGCAGGTCGTCATCATGGTTATCGACGCCGAGCAGATGTTTGAAAAACAGGATCTGATTATCGCCCAGCATATTGTCGATGAGGGCCGCGCGATGGTCATCGCCGTCAATAAATGGGATACCGTCAAAAACCGCGATGAAGTGATGGACGAGATCAAGCACCAGCTGGAAACCAACATGCCGCAGGTGAATGACGTCCATGCCGTCACCATTTCCGCGCTGAACGGCGTCAGGCTCGACCGCCTGCTGCAATCGGTGCTGGATACCTACGACCTCTGGAACAAGCGCATTTCGACCGGCAAACTCAACCGCTGGCTCCATGCCATGGAAGAGCAGCATCCGGCGCCGCTGGTGCAGGGCCGCCAGAACCGGCTGAGGTATATGACGCAGATCAAGGCGCGGCCGCCGACCTTCGCGCTCTGGGTCGGCCGCGCGGCCGATTATCCCGAGACCCACAAGCGCTACCTGATTAACAACCTCCGCCGCGACTTTGACATTCCCGCCACGCCGATCCGTTTTATTGTCAGATCGAGTAAAAATCCTTATGTGGATTAGCGACACATTTGTTAAGCACAGGGTGGCGCTTCTGGCGCTGACCATCGGCCTGTGCGGCGTTTACGCCAGCCAGCCGGCTGCGCTTCAGCCGGCGGCAGGGGCGGGGGGCAATATCGGGATTGCCGTTCATCAGGCGCTGTATGATTTCAAGCTTTTTTCCGCCGCTCCGTCCGCCGGCATCAACGCCGTCAGGGGCAAGATGTACTTCGAGCAGGATGACACCTGCGACGCGTGGACCACCGATCGCCGCTTCACCACCGAATACCAGTATGTCGATGATCCCGCCGATACCGATGCCAGCCATTACGTCGCGTTTGAGTCCAAGGACCAGCGGCAGTTCAGCTTCAGTTCCGAACGCCAGGAAAACGGGGAGATGACGGAACAGCTGCGCGGTTCTGTCGAGATTGCCCCGGACGGGACGGCCAAGGCGGTCTATGCGCGGCCGGACGATCTCGGGTACGACCTGCCGAAAGGCTATCTATTGCCCACCGGGCATACGATGGACGTCATCCGCCACGCGCGGGCGGGGGACAAGTTTTTCAGCGCCGCGCTGTTCGACGGCACGGATGCCGAGGGTCCCGTGGAAGTCGGCACTTTTATCGGCAAAAAAGCCGCCGCCGATGAAATTAAAAAGATTGCCGGCGCGAATAAAAATATCGACGCCTCCCTGCTGACGCCTGACGCCTGGCATATCCGCATGGCGGTATTCCCGCTTAAAGACCGTGAAGAAAGCGCCCCGGCCTATGAAATGGACGTGATTATGCACGATAATGGCGTCGTCAGTTATGCGCGGGTTGTTTATAAGACATTCAGCGTGGAACAACGGCTGAAGGCGCTGGAAAAACTGCCGCCCAAGAAATGCAGTTAACAGTTTATTAACTTTTAGAGGTCTATAAATATTATTGAGGGAATTGGAGCGTATAACGTATATGAAAAACAAGGTTTTGATCGTTGAAGATAACGAACTCAACATGAAGCTGTTCGATGATCTTTTGGGCGCGCACGGGTATCAGGTTTTTAAAACCCGCGACGGCCACCAGGTGCTGGAACTGGCCCGGCTGCACAGCCCGGACCTGATCCTGATGGATATCCAGCTGCCGGAGGTTTCTGGAATTGAAGTGACGCAATGGCTGAAGGCGGATCAGGACCTGAAGCATATCCCTGTCGTCGCCGTGACGGCCTTCGCCATGAAGGGGGATGAAGATAAAATCCGCCAGGGCGGCTGCGAGGATTACATCTCCAAGCCGATCTCCATCACCGAGTTTATGAAAGTGGTCCAAAAGTATCTGGATCAGGTCGTCCAAGTCAGATAATGTTTTGCCAAATAGTTTTCAGCAATATAAGATGTAGCCATGACAGCACGTGTATTAGTTGTTGATGATATCCTGCCCAACGTCAAACTGCTCGAGGCGAAGCTCAGCAGCGAGTATTTTGACGTGATTACGGCCATGAGCGGGCCTGAGGGCATCATGAAGGCCGAAACCATGTCCCCGGACATCATCCTGCTCGACGTGATGATGCCCGGCATGGACGGGTTCGAAGTATGCCAGCGCCTGAAAAGCAATCCCGCCACCTCGAACATCCCGATCGTGATGGTGACCGCCCTGACCGACGCCACCGACCGCGTCCGCGGGCTGGAAGTGGGGGCGGACGATTTCCTGACCAAGCCGGTCAATGATATTGCGCTGATGGCGCGGGTGCGCTCGCTGGTGCGCCTGAAGATGACCGTCGATGAATGGCGCACCCGGGAGAACACCTCCAGCCAGTTCGGCTTTGCGACCAGCAAAAACACGATCATCAGCGAAGCTTACGAAAAGGCGCGGGTGCTGATTATCGAAGACAAGGATTTTGAGAGCGAAAAATTCGTCGACACCCTGACGCGCGACGAAGATCTGGTGATGGCCGTGCGTTCGGGCGAGCAGGGCATCGCCCTGGCCCAGCAGAACGATTTCGACGTCATCATCCTCAGCATCAACCTTGCCAGCGAGGACGGCCTCCGGCTTTGTTCGCATCTCCGCTCCAACGAGCGCACCCGGGCGATCCCCATTTTGATCGTTTCCGAGGAAACGGACATCAAGCGCATCGCGCAGGCGCTGGAGATCGGGGCGCACGACTACATTCTGCGCCCGGTCGATAGGAACGAGATGCTGGCGCGGGTGCATACCCAGATCCGCCGCAAGCGCTACCAGGACAGGCTCCGCGCCAACTACGAGAAGAGCCTGGCGCAGGCCCTGACCGACAGCCTGACCGGCCTTTATAACCGCCGCTACATGCAGGTGCATCTCGACACCCTGCTGAAGAAGAACGCCGACGCGAAAAAGTCTCTCTGCGTCATGATGCTGGATATCGACCACTTCAAGGCGGTGAACGACACTTACGGCCACGGCGTCGGCGACGAGGTGCTGAAGACCTTTGCCGAGCGCATCTCCAATAGCCTGAGAAGCTTTGACCTGGTCGTGCGTCTCGGCGGCGAGGAGTTCCTTGTCGTCCTGCCGGATACCAGCATGGATATGGCGAAACAGGTCGCCGAGCGCATCCGGAAATCCGTTTGCAACACCCCTTTCCGCGTGAGCGCCCCGATCGGGCATATCAACGTGACCGTCAGTATCGGCGCCGTGCTGATCCAGGACGGCAACAGCACGGTCGATGAGGCCCTGCAGCGGTCGGACGTCGAGCTGTACAAAGCCAAGGAAGGCGGCCGCAACCGCGTTTATTTCGAAGGCGAGGGGCTGGTCACTGTGGCAGACAAGGCTGCCGGCAGCATGGCCAAGACGATCGCCGAGACGATTTAGAGAATTTTTCATTTTGACTGAGAAAAGTTCTGCCATACCGGCGAAGGCCGGTATCCGGTATCCAGTATCCGGCATGCGGCAAAGCCGCAATCTATAAAGGCGCATGCAAAGCATGCGCGGCCAGACCCCGGCCGCAGCCTGTCCCCGCGAAGGCGGGGGCCGGGGTGGTGAACTTCTCAATAATTTGGGGAATAACCATAGGAAACTGTATTTTGCATTTATTTTCAATGAGATATAAACTTTAACTTGACATATTCATAAAGAATCGATTACATTTAGCTCCATAATAAATGACTGCCTTTATTGAAAGGATCAAGCTCATGACCGAAGAGAACGCATTGAAGGCCGGTGACAAGATGAAGGACGGTACGATCTTTGCTGGTATTTCACCGGATACAGGTGAAAAGATGTACGCAGCCCCCAATGATGCCCCTCTGACTATGGAGTTTATCGCAGTAGCGCAATACGCAAAAAACCTCGAAGTCGGCGGTAAAAAAGATTTCCGCGTACCTTCAAAGGCAGAACTGAAAGTCCTCTTTGATAACCGTGAAAAAGGCGCACTGAAGGGAACATTTAACTTAACTGGCTCGCGTCCCTGTGATTACTACTGGTCGTCCACGCGCTGGGATTACGGTGCGTGGGGTCAGCGGTTCAGCGACGGAGCGCAGGACAGCTTCTGCGGGATCTACGACTTGTCTGTGCGTTGTGTCCGTTAGTGTTCGGAGCTGAATCATTTAATCATTCAATTATTTTCTGTCCGCGCGGAGCGCGGTCGCAAAAAAAGGGCGGAGATGATCCGCCCTTTTTTATTTCAAAATACCGGCAGAAGGCTTACTTCATTTTGCCTTCAACGAAAACGACGTGCTTGCGCACTTTTTTGTCGTACTTCTTCAGCTTCAGTTTTTCCGTGGTGTTGCGCGAGTTCTTCTGGGTGAAATAGCATTCCCCCGTGCCTGCGGAACTTTCCATCTTTACTGTCGCTCTGGGACCTTTTTTAGCCATGATTTCTTTTCCTTAATAAATACACCCCAAGGGGCAAACACCTCAAACTCAGGGGGTGAAAATACCTTTTCGTTCCGTAAAGTCAAGAGAAAATCTTCATGACCGCAAAAACAGCCTGAGGAGGCGGCTGAGGCCGCTTTCCGGCGGGGGCGGGGCGTTAATCCGGGTGAGGACGATCTCCAGGCTGTCCACCGACAGGGGGGCCGGGAATTCCTCCTGAATCAGCTGTCCGCCGAGGGCCTCGAATTCCTCGACCTTGCGGCGGGCGGCCGGGCTCAGGCTGAGCAGGACCACCACCACGACGGAGGGGGCGTCGCCGAGGGAGCCTGCCGCATATTTCAGTAAAAGTATGTCGATCCTGCTTAATTTTGTCATTTTTGCACCATTCCCAATGCGCGGCGCAGCTTTTCCAGGGCGAGGCGCAGCCTGGACTTGACGGTGCCGAGGGGCAGTTTGGTTTTTTCAGCAATTTCCTGGTGCGAATGGTCCTCGAAAAACGCCATGCGGACCAGGCGGGACTGCTCCTCCGGCAGCCCTTTCAGGGCGGCAGAAAGCTTCTCGATGGTCTGTTCGTCGGCGTAGCTCTCCTGCGGCTCGGCGGCGGCGGCCTGGGCCAGCGCGGGTGAGTCCGAATTGACCTCGACGAATTTCTGCTTGCGGAGCGCGTCGATGCGCTTGTTGCGGGCGATGGTGAAAATCCAGGTGCTGGCGGCGGCCTTGGCGGGGGAATAGTTGTGCGCTTTCTCCCAGACGGTAATCATCGTGTTCTGTGCGATTTCCTCGGCGGTTGATTCGTCCGCCCCGTGCTTGAGAAGATAGGACTTGATGCGCGGGGCGAAATAATGGAAGAGCTCGATGAAGGCCTCTTTGTCCCGCATGGCGCCCACGCGCACCAGCAGGTCCTCGCGTCTGGACAGGGGGGCGGGCTGCGGCGGATGATTGGTTTTTAAAATCATGAATCTTTCATGAGGGTTTTTGCTTGGCTTTGCAGGACGCTGACGTTAAAATGCTATTGAAAATATAGCGCATATTGCCCGGGGATGGTACATGAAAAAAATTCTTTACGTTTTTGTTTTGACGTTTATCTGTGTTTTTGGCGCCGTGCAGGCGCAGGCGGCGGGGGACGCCCCGAAACTGATCAGCCGCCACGGCGCCTGGAAAGCCTATTCCTTTCTCGATAATAATGAAAAAGTCTGCTTCATCTCGAGCCAGCCCCGGAAACAGGGCGGCAAGCTCAAGAAGCGCGGCGAGGTATTCTTTTTCGTGACCCGCTGGTCTGACGAAAAGGACAAGAATGTCGTCAGTGTCGCCAACGGCTACGCCTTCAAGCCGGACAGCCAGGTGGCCGTGAAGGTGGATGGCAAAGACTTCCTGCTGTTCACGCAGGGAGAAATGGCCTGGACGAAAGACCAGGCGATGGATGACGCCATTACGGAAGCGCTGAAGAAGGGGGCAACGCTGACGGTCAAGGGGATTTCCGACCTCGGAACGGAAACAACGGATATATACAGCCTGACTGGCAGCGGCGCCGCCTATCAGGCAATCGCCAAGGCCTGCGCGAAGAAGTAAAATCACACCTTCAATGAAATTAAAAAAGGCCAGCCCTGCGGCTGGCCTTTTTTAACGGGCTGCAAAAATTAATTCGCCAGCGTCCAGGTGCCGTCGTTGTTCTGGCAGGCGGTGCCGTTGGCCGTTTCAGACTTGCCATCGATGATGATGGTTTGCTTGTACTGGCGGCACAGGTTGCCGGTGGAGGCCTGCTTGCCTTCGCGGACCGGGGTGACGGAGCCGCTGTGGCCGCTCTGGGGGTTGTTCCAGTTGATCGTCTGGTTGAGAGGGGCGGCATAGGCCTGTTCGACAGCCTTTTCATGATACATCTTGTCGGCTTCATCCAGGGACTGGCCGATGGAGCTGCCGGCAAACGCGCCGAGAAGGGCGCCCGCGCCGGTTGCCCAGAGCTGGCCTTTGCCTTTACCGACGTTGGAGCCCAGGACGCCGCCGACCACGGCGCCGACGCCGGTGCCGATGGTTTGCTTGGTGCCCATGCCCCAGGTGCCGGAGCCGTCCTGCGCGCAAGCGCCGAGCGCCAGCGTTGAAACCAGAGCGAGGGTCAAAATTTTCGTTTTCATTTATTTCCGCCTTTCATTAGGGATGTGTGTGATATATCTTAAGCTTCAATTTAGTATATCTAGCATAAGTTTTACCAGCCGCAATACAATCCTCGGGCGCATCATGGAAATAAATTCTTCGCAGGATCCCATCGAATTATTTCAGGAATGGCTGAAAACGGCCTCCAAAACCGAGCCCAATGACCCGGAAGCCATGGCTTTGGCGACAGTGGGCAAGGACGGCCAGCCCTCTGTGCGCATGGTTTTGCTCAAAGGCGTCGATCAGAAGGGCTTCCTTTTTTACACAAATATGGAAAGCAGAAAGGGGCGCGAACTGGCGGAGAATCCCAGGGCGGCGCTTTGCTTCCACTGGAAGTCGCAGGTGCGGCAGGTGCGGGTGGAGGGAGAAGTTGAAATGGCGCCGGCGCCGCTGGTGGACGCCTATTTCAAAAGCCGCCATCTGTTGAGCCGCCTGGGGGCCTGGGCCAGCCAGCAATCGCAGCCGCTGGGGAGCCGCAGCGAGCTTGAAGCCCGCGTGCAAGAATACGAGCAGAAGTTTTCCGGCCAGGACATTCCCCGCCCGGCGCATTGGGCGGGCTACCATGTCGTCCCGGAAAAAATCGAATTCTGGCAGCAGGGCGAAGGCCGCCTGCACGACCGGTTCCTGTTCACGCGGGAAGGCAAGGGGTGGAGCCTGTGCCGCCTGAACCCTTGAGTTTTATTGAATTTTGAATAAATTATTCTTTTTTGAGGAGTATCAACCATGTCCGAACAACGTGAATTTCAGGCTGAAGTCAGCCGTCTGCTGGATATCGTCGCCAACGCCCTATACAGCGAGAAGGAGATTTTCCTTCGCGAGCTGATCTCGAACGCTTCCGATGCCTGCGACCGCCTGCGCTATGAGGCGATTGCCAAACCGGAACTGATGGCCGGCGACACGGAGCTGAAAATCCGCGTGTCTTTCGATACCGGCGCCCGGACGCTGAAGGTCAGCGACAACGGCACCGGCATGAGCAAGGAAGAGTTGATTAAGAACCTCGGCACCATCGCCCATTCCGGCACGCGCGAAATGATCAACGCGCTGGAGGGCGATAAAAAAGGCGTTAATTTAATCGGCCAGTTCGGGGTCGGGTTCTATTCCGCTTTCATGGTCGCCGACAAGGTCGAGGTCCTGAGCCGCAAGGCCGGCGATAAAACCGCCTGGCTGTGGGTTTCCGACGGCAAGGGCAGCTATACGGTCGATGAGCACCTGAAGGACAGCCACGGCACCGAAATCACCCTGCACCTGAAGGATGCGGCCAGCGAATACCTGCTCGAGGAGCGCCTCAAGCAGGTCATCAAGAAATACTCCGATCATATCAGCTTCCCGATCCTGCTGGGCGACGCCGACAAGGCCGTGATGGTGAACAAGGGCTCCGCCCTGTGGATGCGCCCCAAAGCCGACATCACGCCCGAGCAGTACAAGGAATTTTATCACCACGTTTCCGGCGCGATGACGATGGACCAGCCGTGGCTGACGATGCATTGGCGCGCCGAGGGGGCGTTCGAGTACAACAACCTGCTGTTCGTGCCCGGCATGAAGCCGTTCGACCTCTACGATCCGCGCCGCCATCACGGCGTGAAGCTTTACGTCAGGCGCGTGTTCATCACCGACGGCGTCGAGGGGCTGATCCCGCCGTTCCTGCGCTTCCTGAAGGGCGTGGTCGATAGCGAGGACCTGCCGCTGAACATCAGCCGCGAGATGCTGCAAAACAACCCGATGATCGCCAAGATGAGCGCGGCCATCACCCGCAAGGTGCTGGGCGAGCTGCAGGAAAAGGCCGAGAAAGAGCCGGCGGCGTTCGAGCAGTTCTGGGCGCTGTTCGGACCGGTGCTGAAAGAGGGGCTCTACGACGCGCATAGCTACCGCGAGGCGCTGTGCCGGGTGGTGCGCTTTTATTCCAGCCAGGCGGAAGGGCTGGTGTCGCTGGAAGAATATGTAGCGCGCATGAAAGACGGCCAGGAAAACATCTATTACCTGTCGGTCGGCGACCTGCAGACGGCCAGGAACAGCCCGCAGCTGGAGGCGTTCAAGGCCAAGGGCATCGAGGTGCTGTTCATGACCGACACCATCGATGAATTCTGGCTGCCGATCCAGGGCGATTTCAGGGGCAAGAAATTCAAGTCCGTCACCCGCGGCTCGACCGAGCTGTCAAAAATAGCCCCGGATAAAACAGCGGAAGAAAAACCGACGCAGGGCAATATAGACCTCAACGAAAAACTGGTCGCCCGCCTGAGGGAAATCCTCGCCGGCGAGGTCAAGGATGTGTGCCTGTCCGAGCGCCTGGTCGATAGCCCGGTGTGCCTGGTCGCGCCGGAAAACGACGTGGACATCCATATGCAGCGGCTGCTGAAAAAGTCGCAGGGCTACGAGGCCGTCCATCATCATGTCCTGGAGATCAACGACAGGCATCCCGTGATCGTGAAGCTGAAAAACATGGTGGCGAACGACGCGAGCGCGGAAGTGATCGCCGACACGGCCTTCCTGCTGCTCGATCAGGCGCGGATCATTGAAGGCGAGCCGCTTAAAAACCCGGCTGAATTCGTCCGCCGGATGAGCCTGGCGATCGAGCACGGTTTGGCGGGGTAGGCTGGCGCGATTTTTTACGCCGCCCTGACCTGCTTGAGGAACGAATCCACCTGCAGCTTCAGGTGTTCGCCGCTCTGGGCAAGGCCATTCGCTGCGGACAGGACCTGCGTCGCGGCCGTACCCGTGCGGCAGGCGGCCTCGCTGACGCTGACGATATTCCCGGTGACTTCCCGCGTGCCCGTGGCGGCTTCGTTCACGTTGCGGGAGATTTCCATGGTCGCGGAGCTCTGCTGTTCCACGGCGGCGGAGATGGCGGTCGATGTGTTTTTCACTTCCTCGATGGCGCGGGAGATGCTCTGGATCGCCTCGGCGGAAGCGCTGCTTGCCGCCTGAATGCCCTTGATCTGCTGGGCGATTTCCTCGGTGGCCTTGGCGGTTTGCCCGGCAAGGGCTTTGACTTCGGAAGCGACGACGGCAAAGCCTCTTCCGGCGTCTCCCGCCCGCGCCGCCTCGATGGTGGCGTTCAGCGCCAGCAGGTTCGTTTGTGACGCAATGTCGTTAATGAGACTGATGACATCGCCGATTTTTTGCGAGGCGAAGGCAAGGTCCCTGACTTTGCTGTCCGTAGCGGCCGCCTGGTCTGCGGCAAGGATAATCATCTTGCTGGAGCTGCCGACGCGGCCCTGAATCTCCCGGATGGAGGCGGACAGCTCTTCGGTGGCGGAGGCGACGGTCTGGACATTCGCCGTCGCCTGCTCGGAAGCCGCGACGACGCTGCTGGACTGCCGGCTTGTTTCCTCGGCAGTGGCGGACATGGCTTCAGCGGTGGATTGCAGTTCCGTCGCGGCGGAGCTGATGGCATTGATGACGCCGCCGATCATTTTTTCGAAATTATCGGCCAGCGCGTGCATGGTTTTTTTCTTTTCCCCTTCGGCGTAGAGGCTGGTTTCCGCCTGTTTTTCCACGGCCTCTTTTTTCTCTCTCTGTATCCTTTCGCGGAGACCGATGACGGCGCGCCACAAACTGGGCATTTCCCCGTTCCCGATGGAATCCCCGATCTCCACATTGTCATTCCCGTCCGCCAGAAGGCCGAGGCCTTTTGTGACGAATTTTAATGGCCGCGCCACAACAGTCATCAGGCCCAATATTCCCAAGAGCGCCACCAGGGCCGTGATACCGAGAGCCGCATAGGCCACCGTCAGGGACGACTGTTCTGTCGATTGCGCCAGCTTCTCCGCTCCGTCCAGCCCGGTCGTTGCAAGGCTCACCAGACGGTCAACGCCGCTGCGGTGCGCTTTGTAATGTGTTGTTATCTCGGTCAGGGCCTTTTCGGCGGCGGTCTTATCGCCCCGCCGGATAGCGGGTAAAAATGCGGCGTGTATCGTCTCCAGCATTTTTTCGGCTTCAGGGGTCAGTCCTTTATTCAGGGCATCCCTTATGTCCCCCGGGATCTCCGTTCCTTTCCAATAGTCCTGGCGCGCGGCGAAGTCTTTTTCCAGTTGCGCCAGATGGTCTTCCAGGGTCTTCCGTTCTGCCCCGGAAACCGCATCTTTCATCTGATATACCGTTAGATATGTCTCGATGAGGTAAAGCGGCGGCGGCAGGATATCCGCGGTTAAATCCACGGCATGCCTGATTTTTGTATAGACAGGCCCGTTCACCTTCACGGTGTTCAATGTGTGCAATAAGGTGAAGGAGCTTGCGGCAACGCATAGTAAAAAAACGGCATTAACCGCGATCATGATTGCGCCAACGCGCAACCGCCCTAGATGCAGTAAATTCATGGCTCTGTCCTTTAAATATTAAGATTTACAACAAGTATCAGAAAGTTTTAGCAACAGAGAACACGCCGCGCGCTTCGCAGCCGTCCGCGCAATCGTTTTTGCTGAGGTTGGTGTCGGTATATTTCAGGCCGAAGTCAAACCCCTGCCAGGCGTATTCGAGTCCCGCCGACCAGTCGGCGTAATTGGGCACGCCGAAGTTCGTGTTGTTCTCTATCCATTGATAGCCCGCAGCGGCGGAAAAGGTGAAGCCGGAGTCCGCGATCGGCACCGTTCCGCCCAGGTTGATGTAAACGGCATCGCCGCTGTCGGCGAAATTATTCGGGGAATAATTGAGCTGGGCCGTGGCATCGAGTGTGCCGAAGGTCCTGTTGGCGGCGATTTTCGCTTCCAGATAATTATAGTGATCGGCGCCCTGATGCGAGCCGGGATAGACATAGCCGATGCCGCCGATGTCCCAGTTGATCCCCTCGCTGAAGAATTTAAAGCCGCCGTATATGTCCGCCTCCGTCGAGGTCTGGCCGCCGTCGTTGAAATCGACATTGGAGCCCCAGACGCCGGCATAAAGGCCGTTGGAATGTTCGTAGTCGAAGCTGCCCTGCAAGGCGGGATGCTCGTCATTCTGCGTGATGCCGCGGAACACGTAGTCGCTGACCATGGTCAGGGTGCCGGAGAATTCGCCGGACGGTTTTTCCGCTTCGTCCGCGTGAGCAGAGGTGATTGTTGCAGCCAGCATCATCGCGGCGGTTGCCAGAGCTTTAAAATTTTTCATTATTTCCCCCTTGTTTGGCAGATACCCCATTTAAGAGTTTAATGGGTTTAAGCCATACCAGAAAGGTTTATTTTTATAGCGGTCCCGGGCTGCCGCAAAATAAAAGGGCTGCTTCCCCCGAAGCAGCCCTTTATTGCGAGAAGGATCAGGAGCGTCCAGAAACCCCTAACTGACGCCCATGTTCGCGGCCGTCGCCCCGAACATATCCTCCTCATACATTTCGATTTCATCTTCCGAGAAACCGAAGTGGTGGCCAATTTCCTGTATCATCACGCGGTTGATGGCGCGCGCGAGATCCTCATTTTTTTCCGCCCAGACATCCAGGATCGGGCGGCGGTACAGATAAAGCACATCCTGCCGCTTTGTTTTTGACGCCAGTCCGGAGCTCTGATAGCAGCCGAGCATGTCAAACTGCGTCTCGAGTTCCATTTCCTGCGCGATAAAGTCGTCGGGAAAATCTTCGACCTGTATCTTGAGCTTGCCGATGTATTTGTGCAGGCCCTCGGGCAGGTCGTCCAGGATCGTCTCTGCAATTGTTGCAATGTCTTCCAGCGAAGGAGGGACAGTGAAACCTACAAATATATCCTTTACATCCAAACGATTTCCCCCCAGAAATGCACTTAACTGTCTTCATTCTACCGAATCGGCGAGGAATCGACAATGGAAAAGTTAAAAAAGAGTCAAGATATCGAATCGTTTATTAAAAAAAATACTGGATGGGAAAACGTTGATGGACGTAATGCTTTACAGAAGTCATTTAAGTTTTCCAATTTCAACGCGGCTTTCGGTTTTATGACTCGCGTCGCGCTGGTGGCGGAGCAGATGAATCATCATCCGGAATGGTTCAATGTTTATAATCGCGTCGATGTTGTGCTCGCTACGCATGACGCGGGCGGCGTCACCGAGCTGGATTTCAAGCTGGCGCAGTTCATGGATTCAATCTGAGCGTGCTATGCACGCAAGTTGTGGATCCCCGACGATAATGTTTTGCTACGCAAAACCTCGGGGATGACACAGCGTGTCATTTAGGCGCTAACCGAACGCCGCCGTCGAGACGGATCGTCTCCCCGTTAATCATCGCATTCTCGCAGATGTGCAGCGCGAGCTGGGCGAATTCGTCCGGGCGCCCGAGACGCTTGGGGAAGAGGGTGGTGGCGATCAGGCTGTCCTGCACTTCCTTCGGCATGCCAAGCAGCATCGGCGTGCCGATCAGTCCCGGCGCGATGGTGACGACGCGGATGCCGAAGCGCGCCAGCTCGCGCGCCGCCGGAAGCGTCATGCCGACCACGCCGCCCTTGGAAGCGGAATAGGCCGCCTGCCCGATCTGTCCCTCATAGGCGGCGACGGAAGCGGTGTTGATGATGACGCCGCGCTCGCCGGTGTCGTTCAACGGCTCGAGCGCCGACATCTCGGCTGCCGCCAGGCGCAGCATATTGAAGGTGCCGATCAGGTTGACGGTGATGATTTTGGAGAAAAATCCCAAGTCGTGCGGGCCGTCCTTGCCGACGATGCGCGCCGCCGGGGCGATGCCGGCGCAGTTCATCAGGATGCGCGCCGCGCCATGCGCCTGTTTTGCGGCCTCCAGCGCCGATTTCGCCGAGGCTTCATTCGAGACATCGCATTCCAGCGCAATACCGCCGATTTCCCTGGCCACGGCGTCGGCATTGGCTTTGTTGAGGTCGAGGACGGCGACTTTCGCGCCGGCTTTGGCCAGATGTCGCGCCGTTTCCGCCCCCATGCCCGACCCGCCGCCGGTGACGATTGCCGCTAACCCTTTGATGTCCATTCGCTTTCTCCTTTGACGTGCGCTTTTTATAGCGGGAATGATTTGAAAGAACAACCGTTTTGTCGTATCGTTCTAATCGAGTGTCCCCGTAGCTCAGCTGGATATAGCACTAGTTTCCTAAACTGGGGGTCGCATGTTCAAATCATGCCGGGGACGCCACTTCACTCGCTGGAAATACCATCTCTCCAGATAGAGCGAGCAAAACAGCGCGATTTGGCGGGGTTTGGCGCGATAGTGGTGGCCAAGCGCCCCCTCTCTGCTGACAGATTTTAGCCCGTTTTCGGGTTTTTGCGGTTTTCATCTCTCTTTGAAAATTTGGGCAGTCCCCACTTTTGGGGCAGAATCTGCTGTGTCAGGCAGCCTGATATCAGGCTGCTTACAGAGGCACGGCAACTGCCGCAGGTGACGCGGCAAGCGTCAGGCCAATTTTATGCAGGGCAAAATTACCGCGCTCAGTCACGTCAGCGATAAATAAAAACTGCTCCCGGGCATCCTTCGGATAAGCCTTCAACTTATAACGCAGACCAAAGGGTTCGTTATTCATGACAACAACGATGGGGCGCTCGGGGTTAATATAAGGACTGGAGGCAGCGACTCCTTCCAGCGTCTTGCGTGCCAAAGCATTATTATGATCCGGGCTCACAAAGAAATGGATGACGCAGAGCAGGTCGGGTGCGCCGCTCGTGGCGTTGCTCAACGGCTGGGTCCACAGGGTGCTATGCGGAATGGTAATGGCATTGTCGTCAGCGGTGACGAGCTTTACGGCGCGCAGCCCTATCTCTGTCACCTCGCCGTATGTATCGCCGATCTGTACCCAGTCGCCAACGCGATAGGGCCGCTCCATGAGAAAAAACAAGCCGGCAAAGAAGCAGCTGATATAATCTTTCACTGCAAAGCCTACGGCAAGCGCCGTTGCGCCCAGCAGCGCCAGGATATTTTCCCGCGTCGGTGTGATGACCAGAGGAACGATGAGCGTTGCCGCCCACAGAATGATGATCAGCCGCAGCAAAGGAACCCATGGCAGTGTGTAAAATCTGGAATTGGGCTTCAGCAGCTTCGTGACTCGTGGAACAAGGACTCTGACGGTTTCATAAACGATAAAGGCGACAAACAGAATGAGTAGGATATGGCCAAGTTCAGTGCTGTTCCAATCCCGCAGCATGTTAATCCATTTGTCGTCCATAAATTTTTCCGCCTGCACTGGTTCGATGCCCTGCATTTTTAACTTAACGAAATTTCTGCGCGGCGTATAGCGGCAAACTGCGCATTCTTATGGGTACCCCCGGGGAAAATACCGGGAATTTTCCCTGTTAAACTGGTAATTTGGCTTTTCTCATAGAGATGGGCGTACGGAGCGACTGCCTCACTACGCCATTCCTTTCTTATTTCTGAGCCGGTTTAAGATCGATAATCCAGTATTGTTTATCGTTCTCCAGCTTTAGTTTGAAGGCCACCCCGGCGCCGGCTTTGAAGCCTGAAAGATCCACTTCCTTCGCCACGGGGAAATCCATCGTCATGGCGGGCCATTTCAGCGCCGCGATAGGTTCATGCGTTATATTGACGCTATGGCTTGCGGCATCGATGCTGTTGATCTTGCCCTTCGCTTCAGGCGCGGCGCCTGACGCCTGTCCTTCCTCCGCATGATGATGATCGACGCTTTTTGTATCGCCGGACGCAGAGGCCTGGCCGACAATCAGCGTCCCCTCCATGCCCAGGGACTTATGGGGATGGCAGTGAAAATGATAGCTGCCGGGAACGGTGAAAGTATAAGACCATTTTTCGCTTTCTTTCTTCTGGTCTGCGCCCATTATCATTTCATCGACCTGTTTTGGCACGCTGTCGAACATCACGTTATGCGTGTCTTCCTGCGCGTTTATGAAGGTCACCGTGTCGCCTGGCTGGATGCTCAGGGTGGAAGGCTCGAAATAATACGGCTTGCTTCCCGCCGGATCGCTGATTTCTTTGATGGTGTACTCCTTGGCGAGGGCCGGTGTCGCAAGCATCATCAATGTTGTCGCCAGTAACAGTTTCTTCATGGCCTTTTTCCTTTGCTAAAACATCAGCCGCAAACCGATGGCGGCAATGAAGTCGTCATTGTCTTCCCCGGCGCTTTGGGCAATGGACGCGGTTTCGCCGAAGGTGCGTTCGTAACGGACATCGACATAGGGCGCGAGTTCACGCGTGAATTCGTAGCGCGTCTGCAAGCCGATTTCCCCATCGGATAACCCCGAGCCGACATCCTGTTGCGGCACGTCCTGCGCAAACAGGTTGATTTCCGCATAGGGCTGGAGGATCAGGCGCTGGGTGACGAGAAAATCATTCTCTGCGCGCAGGCGGGCGCTCACGTCGCCCTCATTGCTGATGAACAGGTGCGCCTCCGTCTCGAAGAAATAGGGCGCAAGCCCGTTGAAACCCAGGGTCAAATAAGATGCGGAATCAGGCTGCGTGTCGTGGCGCAGGCCGATCTGGGCATCCCAGAACGCGTCTATATTCCTGCTGTAAAGCGCCCAGAATTCCGCCCGTTCCGTTTTTCCGCCTTCGCTTTTCAGCCAGAGCTTGTTGTCATCGCCGCCGATCCAGCCGTCCAGATCCCAGCGGGCGGCGGGGACGTTTCCGCCGCCGTAGTCCGTTGCGAGGCGGAAAGCGTGAAATACCTGCGCTCCGTGCCCCTCCATCGCCTGAACGGATGGGGAGAACGTCAATAGCAGCAGGGAGGCCGCAAAAGCGGTTTTAATGCGCATGCTGATGCCCTCCGTCAGGACTCATGGGCATGGGCGGAGGGGATTTTATCGGCGTCAATGGCTGCGCCGGGTCGAATTTCGCCACGACCACCTTGTTCATCATGCCCGTCATCATGTGATAGAGAAGATGGCAGTGGAAAGCCCATTCCCCCGGCTCATCGGCGGTCAGCAGCACGGAATAAGACTGCCCCGGCGGAATGATGACGGTATGCTTGTTGGGAAGCTTTTCGGCGGGCTGGCCGTTTTCCAGCTGGACGAACATGCCGTGCAGGTGCATCGGGTGCGCCATCATCGTCTCGTTGGTGAATTTGAGGCGCACGCGTTCGCCGTATCTCAGGTTGATGGGCTCGGAATCTTCGAATTTTTTACCGTTCATCGTCCAGGTGTAGCGCTCCATATTGCCGCCCAGGCGCACGTCGATCTCGCGCTCGGGCGGGCGTATATCTTTCTGGATGCCGGAATAGCGCAGGTCGGCGTAGGAGAGAGCCTTGCCGTCCGACGGCGTTCCGGCTTCGGCCCAGCCGCTTTTCATGTCGTCCTTCGTCATGGTCATGCCGCCCATGTCCATCATCCCCATATCCGCCATGGTCAGCAGGGCGCGGGGGCGGTGTGCCGGCATATCGCCCTTCATGCCTTCGGACGTCGCCAGCGTGCCCAGGGCGAAGCCGGTGCGGTCGATCGGCTCCGCCGCAATCGTATAGGTTTTGTCGTCTTCCGGCGTGACGACAACATCATAGGTTTCGGCGGGGGCAAAGCGGAATTCGTCAACAGGAACAGGCTCGACATTCTGCCCGTCGGCCTGCACCACGCGCATTTTCAATCCTGGAATGCGCACATCATAGAACGACATGGCCGAGGCGTTGATAAACCGCAGGCGCACGCGCTCGCCGGGCCTGAACAGCCCCGTCCAGTTCTGTTGCG
>JAIOQI010000071.1 GCA_021413445.1 Alphaproteobacteria bacterium
CTGCACCACGCGCATTTTCAATCCTGGAATGCGCACATCATAGAACGACATGGCCGAGGCGTTGATAAACCGCAGGCGCACGCGCTCGCCGGGCCTGAACAGCCCCGTCCAGTTCTGTTGCGGCGTCCTGCCGTTCATCAGGAAAGTATAGCCGCTGACGTCCGACAGGTCGCTGGGAGACATGCGCATCCTGCCCCAGTCTTTTGCGTCCTGCCATGCTTTCCCGAACCCTTTTTTATGAGCATCGCCGAAAAAATCGCCGAGGGTGCGCCGCGCATAATTGTAGTAATCGGAAGCCATCTTCAGGTGAGCCAGGACGTCGCCGGAGTCTTCGTCCGTGAAATCCGAGATGACAACCACATAGTCGCGGTCGGTTTTGACCGGGTCTTTTCCTTCCGGCGCAAAGATCAGCGAACCATACAACCCGTCCTGTTCCTGCCCCATGGTGTGGGCGTGATACCAGTAGGTTCCGGTCTGGCGGATTTTGAAGCGGTAGGTGAAGGTCTGCCCCGGCATGATCCCCGGAAAGCCGTTAAAACCCGCCACGCCGTCCATGACGCCGGGGAGCAGGATGCCGTGCCAGTGGATGGAGCTGGGCTCGTTCATATGATTGGTGACATGGATAACGGCTTCTTCTCCCGCCGTGAAACGCAAAGTCGGGGCGGGAATGGCGCCGTTGACGGTTATTTTTTCGACCGGGTGGCCGGTGATGTTCACCGTCTGGCGGGCGATATCGAGACTGTATTCGGCCGCCTGCGCTTCATGCCCGCCACGGCCTGCCAGCACAGACGCGAAGACGACAAATATCAGAAAATCGGCCAGAAACTTTTTCATGGCTCTGATTGTATAACAGCCGGGCAAAAGCGTCTATTATGAAATTGCCTTGAAACAGGTTATTGTAGAGCTTTTGCGGGCAATGGCGTATGCTCGTCACAAGGATTTTGAAGGAAGAAACCCTTATGGACTACACCCCAAGCCGTTTTGTGCAGAAGACCTTGTTGCCGGACGAGCGCTGCGTCAAGGATGCGCGGTTTTCGTGGATGTTTACGCTGAATGCCGGGTTCGTCTGCGTGTTGTGCGTGGCGGCGGGCTATGCGGTCCACTACGGCCTTTTCCGCTATATGGGGCAATATACCTGGCAGCCGGTTTATGCGGGCGCTTTCGTCGGCCTGTTCATGCTGCTGGCGATGATGATGAAGAAGTGGACGACGGAGATCATCCTTACCACCGAGCGGCTGATTTACAAGCGCGGATTTTTCAAGGTGACGGTGCAGGAGGTCGATATCGAGCAGCTGGCGAGCGACTCTGTCGATCAGAGCCTGCTGGGGCGGATTTTCGATTACGGCGAGATTCATGTCCGCTGCATCGAGGCGAGCGACGTCGATCTTCCCGCCATCACCAAGCCCTATGAATTCAGGAATGCGCTGGAGCAGCAAAAGCATCGCCTTCAGGGCATCCATCTCGCCTTTCATTCCAGACATCGATTTGAGCAGGGATTGAAGCTGTTCCTGCTGCTGCGCAAGGCTTAATTGATGCTTCTGCACGGCTTGTTCCACCGGGCTGAACCTTGCGCCCAGATCCGCCACGGTTTTTTCCAGGACATTCAGCATGTTCATCACGAATTCCTGCACCGCCCTGACGAGGGGCGAGATGATTTCGGAATAATTCAGCTCGTAGGTTTTCATCTTGTCGTTTTTCTGCGTGACCATGCTGGTGGCGCGGCCGCCGAGGGCTTTTTCAACCTCCTGCGCGATGAAGCCGTAGCTCATCGGGTTGCCGCCGGTTTTGTAGAAGTAGGAAACCGGCCGCAGCTTTTCGATGAAGTCGAGGCCGAGGTCGCTGTCCCTGATGTCCTTCTTCAGGCGCAGGTCCGAGGGGGAGTTATAGGGGCCGGCATGGACGGTCGCGATGCCCGTGCCGGTAAAGGGGTTCGTGTCACCGCCGGGGCCGCCACCGCCGCCTGTGGTGCCAAAATAGACATCCGTGACGCTGCCGTCGCCGATCAGGACGGTATTCCCGATGAAAGAGGTATCTATGTACGGGTTGGCTGCGTTCGCGCCAATGACGGTAATATTGCTCAGGGGCCAATCTCCGAGCGGCCCGGCCTGATAGCCGATGAAGGTGTTATAGTCGCCGCCGGGCGAATAACTACCTGGAACGCCGGCCCCGTAACCGGCGGCGGTGTTATGGCTGACGGGCGTGGCGGCGCTCAGCGCCGTCGATCCAACCGCCGTATTCTCCACGCCGGTGTTCTGGTACATCGCCTGATAGCCGACACCTGTGTTATTTGTGTCAGTGGTTGTTGTCGTGTCATCGGCATAATACAGCGCCTGATAGCCGATCGCGGTGTTGTGGTGGGCGACGCTGCTAACATACAGAGCCTCTCCGCCCAGTGCCGTGTTGGCGTTGCCGCTGATGTTGGTATAGAGAGTCTCTGCTCCGACCGCCGTGTTGGCTTGTCCGATGTTAGGCGAGGCGGAGTTGCCTGGCAGGGCCATATAGCCGACCGCTGTATTTTGTGTTGATCCGCCTGTTATCCCCCAATCGCTATATCTCATGGCATAAGCGCCGACGGCGGTAATTCCGCTCTTTGTCTTGTTGGCATAGAGCGTTTGTATCCCGACAGATGTATTGTCAGAGCCGGTCTGGTTCTGCGCCTGTGCGAAGTTTCCGGCCGCCGTGTTATCGCTGCCGCTGCTGTTCAGGTATAACGTATGAGAGCCGACCGCCGTATTGTTGGTGCCGCCATTGTTGGCGGCTGAGCCAAGAATGCCGCCCAGTGCCTGATGACCCACCGCTGTGTTTCTGGAATCGGTGGCCGTTGTTGTGTCATCGGCGAAATACAGCGCCTGATAGCCGACGGCCGTGCTGCCGGATTTGGCCTGGTTGTAAAACAGCGCCTGCATCCCCGCCGCCGTGTTGGATTGGCCGCTGGTATTGGAATACAGCGCCTGCGCCCCGATCGCCGTGTTATTGATGCCGGTATTGTCTGAAGGCGTGCCGCTGCCGTACAGCGCCTGGTAGCCGGCTGCCGTGTTGTTGGAATTACAGACCGGCGGCACGTCGCCGGTATTGCAGACCGCCGCCCCGTTATCGGCATAGTACAGCGCCTGCGCCCCGATGGCCGTGGCGCCGGATTTGCCCATGTTGGCATACAGCGCCTGTATGCCGAAGGCGGTGTTATTCGCGCCGGTGGTGTTGGCGCCCATTGCATACATACCGGTCGCCGTATTGAACATGCCGCTGGTGTTGGACATCAGTGCCGCCACCCCGGTCGCCGTGTTCTCTGAGCTGTAGCTGTTGTTGTTATACAGCGCAAAAACCCCGGTCGCTGTGTTTTCCCAGCCGAGCAAGTTAGACCACAATGCGAATGCCCCGGTCGCTGTGTTGTTGTAACCGTAGTTGTCGTTCATCACAAAGACGTTGCGATAGTTGTGGTACAGCGCCTGATACCCGGATGCCGTGTTGTAATTGGCATTGTTAAAGCTCAGCGCCTCCATCCCAAGAGCAGTGCTGCCGAAACTCTTTCTGCATGACTGAGGAAAAGTGCAAGGGAAGTTGTATGTGAAGTTACCGATACCGGCGCTGGTGTTGCCACCGCTGATGTTGTTCGGTTGGGGGGTGAGGGTGTAGTCCATGGCGAGGCCGGAATTGTTGCCGAGGAAGACGTTGGAAGGCGTGATGAGATTAAACGGCCAATCGCTGATGCCGTCGTCCAGTTTGTCGATATAGTTTGCCCCGGCGGCGTCAGTGCTGACGATGTTGTCAAGGGTGTGGACGATGTAGTCGTCAAAATGGGAGTTCGGGCTGCCGGCTTCCGAATAGGTCCTCTCGCCGAAGGTGGCGTCGGGCGTGGCCCAGTCGCAGTTATCCGCTTCCGGCGGACCGCCTGGCGTGTTTTTTGGCGTCGGGCAGGCAATGGGGAAGTTCTTGCCATCGGGGGTGACGCTGCCAAATCCGCTTTTGCCCAGGCTGATGAGCACGAACGGCGCCTTGTCCGGCAGGGGCGTGCCGGAGGTGGAGGGGCCTTTGATGGTGATGACGCCGTCGGCGGCGTTATAGGCGGGCGCGGGGTCGGGGTCGGCCAGGTTTTCCGATACGGCGTAGAGGAAGCGGTGGCCCCAGGCGTCATAGGCGGTTTGCATGGGGATTCCCAGCGTTTTCCACGGCACCCCGCCGACGCGCACGGGGCCGTCAGAGGCGCGGAAGGTGTCGTCATGGGGAGCGGTTCCAAGGACGGTCGTTGAACAGTTAAGGCTGGCCGCTGTGTCCACATCCTCAACGCCGAAAGCGGCCGTGCCGGGGGCGGCGTGCAGCGGCGCCGGGCAGGGCAGGTGCTGGTTGGGATTGTTTATTGCATCAGACTGAAACCTGACCATCGCCCGCTGGATCTGGGCCATGCGGTCTTTGGTGGTCTTGAGGTATTGCTCCGCGATCATGACCTTGTAGGCGCCCAGCGCCCCGGCGGTCAGCGCGCTGGCGATCGCCAAAACAACCGACATTTCGATCAGGGTGAAGCCGCCTGCTTTCGCCGAAACGAAGCCCCGGCTTCGCGCAGGCAGGCGGTGACGGGAACAATCACCGGGCGGCGGGGAAGGAGCAAATACTCTCCGGAAAAAATTCGTCATAACCTGTTGTCCTCGCGTGACCGCCAATATTGCTCTACCCAAATTTTACTTCCGCAGCGCATCCATTTCGCTTTTCATCGCCGCCATGGACCTGGTGAGCGCCTGGATCTGCTCCTGCTGCTGCGTGATGATGTTTTCCTGCTCCTGAACGGTTTTTTCCAGCGGGTTGAATTTCGCGATCAGCGCCGCGACGGTTTTTTCCAGTTCATGGAACTTCGCGACGATCTCCTGCACCGCCTTGACCAGGGGTGAGATGATTTCGGAATAGTTCAGCTCATAGGTTTTCATCTCGTCGTTTTGCCACGTGACCATGCTGGCGGCGCGCTCGCCAAGGGCTTTTTCCACCTCCTGCGCGATAAAGCCGTAGCTCATCGGCTTATCCCCCGTCTTGTAGAAGTAGGAAACCGGCCGCAGCTTTTCGATGAAGTCGAGGCCGAGGTCGCTGTCCTTGATGTCCTTCTTCAGGCGCAGGTCCGAGGGGGAGTTGTAGTGTCCGGCATGGACGGTGGCGTTGTTGGCGGCGCCGGTAAAGGAGGCGGTGTCCCCGGTGGAGGTGCCGCCGCTGGTGCCCAGATAGACATCCGTGACGGCGGCGTTGCCGATCTGGACGGTGTTGGAGGCATTGACGACGGCGCCGTTGCCGATCGCGGTGGCGTTGGTGAGGTTGTTGGCGCCGGGAACCGCCAGATAGCCGATGTAGGTGTTATTGTTCCCGGCATAAGGCGATCCGGCTGTGCCGGCCCAATAGCCGATGGCGGTGTTGTTGCTGCCACTGCCTGCAAGTGCGTTCGTTCCAACCGCCGTATTGTTGTTGCCGGTATTGAGTTCCATCGCGGACATGCCGACTGCCGTATTGTTGCTGTTGCCGGAGCCGCCGCTGCCAAGCGCCGTCACACCGACGGCCGTGTTCTGGGCGCCGGTCTGGTTCATCTGCAGGGCGCCCACGCCCATCGCCGTATTCATCTGGCCGCTGGTGTTGGCGAATAGCGCGTGATATCCGGCGGCTGTATTGTTGCCGGCATCATTGCTGTAAAGCGCCTGATGTCCCACCGCCGTATTGGCGCCGAACATGGTATTGGACTTCAGCGCCTGCACCCCGACGGCCGTGTTCCAGATGCCGTTGGTGTTGGACAACAGCGCCTCCGTTCCGACCGCCGTGTTTTCATCGCCGTTGGTGGTATTGGATAACAGTGCGTTATAGCCGACGGCCGTGTTGCCTTTGGCGGTGGTGTTGGATATCAGCGCATTATACCCGACCGCCGTATTGTCCGGGCCATTATTGGTCTGCAGCGCGCTGTAGCCGACGGCGGTGTTGTTGGAGGCATTGGTGTTGTAATATAGCGCATTGTAGCCGACCGCGGTGTTGTTGCCGCCGGTCTGGTTGGATTGCAGCGCGCTCGTTCCGAGCGCCGTGTTCGCCGTACCGTCGTTGCTCAACAGCGCGAATGCCCCGCCCGCCGTGTTGTAATAGCCGGCGTCGTTTGAAAACATGGCGGATATGCCTATCGCGGTATTGTAGGTGCCGCCGGTGTTTTTATTCAGCGCAAATGCCCCCGCCGCCGTGTTGTACCCGCCCTTGGCGTTTGATTGCAGCGCCTGATAACCTTCCGCGGTGTTGAAGGCGCCGCCGTCGTTTTCATGCAGCGCCCAGGCGCCGTTCGCGGTGTTGGCGGAGCCTACATTGTTTTTATACAGCGCCTGCGCCCCGGTCCCCGTGTTGTTATTGCCGATGGTGTTGGCCTGCAGCACGCCGTAGCCGACGGCGGTGTTGGAGGTGCCTTTATTGACTGTGAGACTGTTGCTGTCGCCTTGCAGGGCGAAAGCGCCGACGGCGGTGTTGTAGGGCATGACGTTATATCCCGTCGTGCCGTTGTAGGCGAAGCGCATCGCCCAGTACCCAATGGCCGTGCTGCCGTGCTGGTCGGAGTTGACGGCCAGCGCATCCATCCCCATGGCGGTGTTGGCGCTGCCGGTGGTGTTGGCGGTGAGGGCGTTGATGCCGACGCCGGTGTTGCCGGTGCCAAAGTTGGTGACGCCGAGGCTGTCGTCAACCGCCCCACCCGAGCCTTTGCCGAGGAAGACGTTGGTCGCGTAGGTGTTGAGGGGGTTGAGAGGGCTGAACGGCAGCGGCGGCTTTGCCGGCCAATCGCTCATGCCGTCTTCCAGTGTGGCTATATTTTTTGCGCCGCCGTCGCCGCCGCTGATGTTGTCGAGGCTATAGACGATGTAGTCGTCAAAATGGAAGTTCGGGTCGCTGGCTTCCGAATAGGTCCTCTCGCCGAAGGTGGTGTTGGGCGTGGCCCAGTCGCAGTTATCGCCTTCCGGCGTGCCGACGGCCGGGCAGGCAATAGGGGAGCTTTTGCCTTCGGTGGTGACGCTGCCAAATCTGCTTTTGCCGAAACTGATGAGCACGAACGGCATCGGCGTGGGCAGGGCCGTGCCGGAGGGGCCTTTGATCGTGATTACGGGGATGCCGGCGCTATAGGCGGGCGCGGGCGCGGGGTCGGCCAGATTTTCCGATACGGCGTAGAGGAAGCGGCTGCCCCAGCTGTCGTAAGAGTCTTGCTCGTTGAGCCCCAGCGTTTTCCACGGAACCCCGCCGACGCGCACGGTGTTGGTGCCTGCGGGCAAGAGAATGTCAGTGGCGCGGAAGGTGTCAGTCAGGGTTGGCGCCGAGGGGGCCGTTGTCGAACAGGTCTCGCCCGCGACGACATCCTCCATGCCGAAATTCGCGGCGCTGGGGATGGCGCGCAGCGGCGCCGGGCAGGGCAGGTGCTGGTTGGTATTGCCGATCGCGGTCTGGTACCTGACCATCGCTTGCTGGATGTGGTTCATGCGGTCTTTGGTGGTTTTGAGGTATTCCTGCGCGATCATGACCTTGTAGGCGCCAAGGAAACCGGCAACCAGCGCCCCGACGATCGCCATGACAATCGACAATTCGATCAGGGTAAAGCCGCGGGGATGGGAAGAACGGCTGAGCGGGGAAAAAATTTCTCTCCGGAAAAAACGGGGCATATTCAACTTCTCCTGCGTGGCATCATCCCTTAATGATATATAAAAATCGTTAATAATACTTTAAATAATTTGCCAAGTATTTCAAATGAAAAGATTTTTAATCGAATCTGCTTTTTTAAAGCGCCTGGCCGGATGGCGCTTTTAATTCCATGAATGTTCTCCTGTTGTTCTCTTCAAATAATGCCTTGAACCGGGGTGGTTTTGGCGATATACACCAAGCTCCATTATGCATCACGTTTTTTTATTGAGGGCAGCATGAAAGTCAATTTGACAGGTTTTTTGATTGTGGCGGCGATAGGTTTTGCCTTAGGGGGCGCTTTTGCCCTTTTACAGTCAAAAGACCAAACCGTGCAGCCGCCGGCGGCGGGTTCTGCCGTGGCGCCCTCAACGGCCCCTTCTGCTGCGATAACAGCTGAGCCGCCGGTCCTGGAAGGCGTGCCGCCGATGCCTGAAGTGGCTAATGTTGCTGCGCCGGAAGCGAAACCGGCAGAAGCAGCCATTGCCGGTGTGACGGTCGGGGGTGCCTTTACGCTGACGGACCACAAGGGCAATGTCGTCACGGAAAAATCATGGCCGGGGAAGTTTAAGCTTGTATTCTTTGGCTTTACCCATTGCACCGATGTCTGTCCGGCGACGCTGCAGAAGATTGCGGCAGTGATGGAAAATTATGACGCCAAAGGCGAAAAACTGGTTCCGTTGTTCATTACGGTCGATCCGGAACATGATACGCAGGCGGTGATGGCGGCCTATGTCGGGGGCTACAACCCCAATATCATCGGCCTGACCGGGACGCCGGAGCAGCTCAAGGCGGCGGAGGACGGCTATAAAGTCTATGCCGCCCAAGGTGCAGCTGCTCCCGCCGGCGACCATATGATGATGGACCATTCCAGTTATGTTTACCTGATGTCCCCGGATGACAAGCTGCTGGAAGTGTTTGCTTCCGACAAAACGGCAGAGGACATGATTGCTAAAATCAAGTTGCATTTATAACAGCTAGTATGCTAAAGCGGTTGCCATGAAAACAGGACATCAGGATATTGCACGGCGCTATGGGCTCGCCTTTTTCGAATTGGCAAAAGAGCAGGGCCAGATCGAGCAGATTTCTCTGGATTTACAATCCCTTAAGAGAATGCTGGCGGAATCCGGCGATTTTGAAAGATTTATCAATAATATCACGATGAGCCGCGACGGCCAGGCCGAGGCGCTGGCCGCCATCGGCGACAAGGCAAAATTCACCGCCCTGACGCAAAAGTTCCTCGGCACGCTGGCGAAGAAACGCCGCCTGAATGCGCTGCCGGAGATCATTACGGCCATTCAGGACAAAATCTCCTTTCATCAGGGCGAAGTCACCGCCCATGTCGTCGCCGCCCATGCGCTGGAACCGGCGCAGGTTTCCGGCATCGCCGCCGCCCTCAAAAAGGTTTTGGGCATGACGGTGAAGGTGGAGCTGAAGCAGGACGCCGGCATTATGGGCGGGCTGATTATCAAGATCGGTTCCCAGCAGATTGACAGCTCGGTCCGGGCAAAACTGGAACGCCTGCACCGCGCACTTAAAAGTTCAAACACATCCAGCGATAAAACGAAAATGAGAGAGGTAGCTTAAAGCCATGGAAATCCGCGCCGCAGAAATTTCTTCCATCCTGAAAAAACAGATCGCCGGTTTCGGCACTGAAGCCGATGTCGCCGAAATAGGGCAGGTTGTCTCCGTCGGTGACGGCGTCGCCCGCATTTACGGCCTCGATAAAGTCAAGGCGGGGGAGATGGTCGAGTTCCCCGGCGGCATCAAGGGCATGGCGCTGAACCTCGAGACCGACAACGTCGGCGTGGTGATCTTCGGCGATGACCGCGACATCAAGGAAGGCGACATCGTGCGCCAGACCGGCGAGATCGTTTCCGTGCCGGTGGGCAAGGAACTGCTGGGCCGCGTGGTCGATGCGCTCGGCAACCCCATCGACGGCAAAGGCCCGCTGAAATCCAAGGAAATCCGCCGCGTGGACGTCAAGGCGCCCGGCATCATCGCGCGTAAATCCGTGCATGAGCCGATGCAGACCGGCATCAAGGCGCTCGATGCCCTTGTTCCCATCGGCCGCGGCCAGCGCGAGCTGATTATCGGCGACCGCCAGACCGGCAAAACCGCGATTGCGATCGACACCATCCTCAACCAGAAAGAGATCAACAAGGGCACCGACGAGAAGAAAAAGCTCTATTGCGTCTATGTGGCCATCGGCCAGAAGCGCTCGACCGTGGCGCAGCTGGTGAAGACCCTCGAAGACAACGGCGCGATGGAATATTCCATCGTCGTCGCTTCAACCGCATCCGAACCCGCGCCGCTGCAATATCTCGCGCCCTATACCGGCTGCACGATGGCGGAATACTTCCGCGACAACGGCATGCACGCTCTCATCATTTATGATGACTTGTCGAAGCAGGCCGTGGCTTACCGCCAGATGTCGCTGCTGCTGCGCCGCCCGCCGGGCCGCGAAGCCTATCCCGGCGACGTGTTCTATCTCCACTCCCGCCTGCTGGAACGCTCCTGCAAGCTGAACGACGACCTCGGCGCCGGCTCCCTGACGGCGCTGCCGGTGATTGAAACCCAGGCCGGCGACGTGTCGGCCTATATTCCCACCAACGTGATTTCGATCACCGATGGCCAGATCTTCCTGGAGACCGGCCTGTTCTACAAGGGCGTGCGCCCGGCGATTTCCGTCGGTTTGTCCGTTTCCCGCGTCGGTTCCGCCGCGCAGACCAAGGCGATGAAGCAGGTGGCGGGCACGATCAAGCTTGACCTCGCCCAGTTCCGCGAGATGGAGGCTTTCTCGCAGTTCGCTTCCGACCTCGATGCTTCCACGCAAAAACTCCTGGCGCGCGGCACGCGTCTGACCGAGCTCCTGAAACAGCCGCAGTTCAACCCGCTGCCGTTCGAAGAGCAGGTCGTTTCCATTTTCTCCGGCGTCAACGGCTACCTCGACAAGGTTGCGGTGAAAGACGTGAACGCCTTCGAAGCGCAGTTCCTGAACGCGATCCGCGGCCACGGCGGCAGCATCCTGAAGTCGATCCGCGACGAGCAGAAGATCTCCGACGAGGCCAAGGCGGCGCTGCAAAAGTTCCTCGAAGATTTCGTCAACACCTTCCTCTCCGGCAAGAAAGCGGCGTAGTAATGTTTTTGGGCAACAAAAATATTACTCTCACCGTCACCCCCGCGCAGGCGGGGGTCCAGCTCTCCGTTGGCGCAATGGATTCCCGCCTTCGCGGGAATGACATGGATGGGGGGTTATGATATGCCCAGCTTAAAGGAATTCAGGAACCGGATCGCCAGCGTGAAGTCCACGCGTAAAATCACCGCCGCCATGAAGATGGTGGCGGCGAGCAAGCTGCGCCGCGCCCAGCATCAGGCCGTGGCGAACCAGCCCTATGCCGTCCGCATGGC
>JAIOQI010000059.1 GCA_021413445.1 Alphaproteobacteria bacterium
AACTGGACGTCGGCGCGGGGCTGGTAACGGCGGCGGCGACGACCCTGACCGGCACCGGCGAGGTCAACCTGACCGGCGCCGGCGGCGTCACCGGCAACATTCTCGGCGCCTCAAACGGCGTCGGCGTGCTGAACGTCGATGCGAGCGCGACGGTGACGGGCGATATCGGTCAGTCGGGCTTCGCTCTGGCCTCTGTTGATGTGGCCACAGGCGCAGATCTGACGGCGACCGGCGATATCTATGCTCCCACGACAACGCTGAACGGCACGGGAGCCCTGACCCTGAACGGCGGGGCGCTCCAAACCATCGACAGCGCCATTGACGGCGGGTCTATCGGCGCGGGAACCATTAACATCGCTAACGATGTGGCGTTTGAGGGCGCGATTGGCGGCACAAAAGCTTTAGGGAAGATTGCTGTTAATACGACCGACACCGCCACTTTCAACGCGACGGTCAACGCCGATGATATCGACTTCAACGCGGCGGGCGCGCTGATCTTCAACTTTGACGTGATTTCCGACGATATCGACTTCAAGGGCGCAGCCGGAACCGTCGATTTCGCCGACGACGCCGATTATGCTGGCGATATTGTCAGCACGGGCGGTCCCTCCGGCACGGTCAACTTCGCCGGCGACAGCAACATCACGAAAATCCTGGGCCTGTTCGGCAATCTGGGCACGGCCGGCAAGGGCCTGAACACCGTCAATGTGGACGGCGCAGCCGGCACCACTGTCGATGTGGCGGGCACCATCGTCGCGTCCAACATCAACATCAACGGCACGGGCACCCTGGCGCCGCACGGCAATCTCACCGGCGCGGTGAAATTCACCGCCGATGGCCTGCTGGAGATTGACGACGGCAATACCATCACCGGCAATGTTTCCGGCACCGGCGGCTCTGTCGGCAACCTGGACTTTATCGGCGGCGGCACGATCACCGGCACGTTCGGCACCGGCGGCAACACCCTGAACACCCTGACGATCGGCGACGACGTGGAAATAACCGGCAACACCGTTGCGGCGGATACGACCATGATTGGGGTGAATACGCTTGACGTCAGTGCCGGCACCTTCACGCTCGGCGCCGGCCAGCAGCTGAGCGCCATCATCTTCGGCCCGGCCTCGAACGGGCAGGTGACGTCCTCCGGCGCTGCGGCAGTGAACGCGGCGGGCGGGGTCGTCCTGGCGCGTCCAGACCTGACCTATTACATCACCAACGGCCAGGATTTCACCATCATCGACGGCACCGGCGGAGCCGGGGTCAACAACATCGGCGCCAACCTTGACGTCACCGCCGCAGATTCCCTGATGGTGACTTTCGCCCAGAATACGGGCATTACCTCGGACTTCGTTGTCACGGCGACCCGCACGCCGCTGAATACCCTCACCGCGACCGAGAATGCCGGCAACGTCGGCGCGGCGCTGGATATTATCGGGCTTGATGGCGATCCGATTCTGGATGCAATCCAGCTGGATCTGCAGGCCTTTGGCGAGGCGGGAGACAATGCCGCGATCGAGAATCTCCTGCAATCCCTCCTTCCGGCGAATCACAATGGCGCGGCGCAGGTCGCTGCCATCGATGCCGGCGGCCAGGCTTTTGCCGTCAATGAGGAGCGCATCGCCGCGCTGCGTTCCGGCGACGGGACGAGTGGGATGTCGGCGGGTTTTTCGGCGAATGGCGTCAGCCTGTGGCTGCAGGGCTATGGCCGATCTGCGCAACAGGATCTGCGCGACGAGGTTGCCGGATATGACTCCGACACCATGGGCACTGCGGTTGGCCTTGACTCGACCAACCTCATGGAGGACGGCGTGCTGGGCCTGGCTCTTAACTTCAGCAGGACCAACGCCGATTCCAAGAACGTCAACACCACCGGCACCGATGTGGACAGCTATGGCGTCAACATCTACGGCAGCCGTAACTTCATGCAACAGGTGTTCGTGAACGGGCAGCTCGGTTACGCCTTTAACAAAATCGACACCGCCCGCCATGATGTCGGCGGACCCGGCGTCACGGAGAGCGGCGATTTCAGTAGCAATTTGTATTCGGCGAAACTTGCCGCGGGCCGCGATTATACGACGGCCAGCAGCATGACCCTGACGCCGTCCGCTTCGGTTGCTTATACCCGTCTGGAAACGGATGGCTACAGAGAAACGGGCCCCGGCGCTGGCCTCAACGTGGAGAACGAGACCTTTGAATCCATGAAACTGGGCGTGCGCGTCGATGCCGCCTGGAGCCAGGCGAACGCCAATGGCTCACAGATCAAGCCTGCGCTGCATGCTGCCTATGACTATGAGGTGATTAACGACAATGTGGAAATAACCTCCAGTTTTATCGGCGATCCGGGCGGCACGACCTTTAACACCGGTGGCCCGCCTCCGGCACGCGGCGCGTTGAATGCTGGTCTGGGCCTGACTTATGTGGCTCCCGCCAACTGGGAGTTGTCGGCGAAATACGACTATACCTACAAGGCTGACTACGATGCCCATGCTGGCGTGCTGCGCGCGACGGCGCACTTCTAAGCCGCTGAGCCTGCCTTGAAAAAGGATAGGTGGAGGGGGGGTGTTCCATGCCCGGGCAGGATAGCCCGGTAGCGGCAGCCTGCCATTAATGGGCAGGAAGCAAAAATTATCCTGACCGTGCACATCGATCTTGCCACCATTTTTTAGGACCTGACACCCAGGCTGACAGCCCCGAAAGCCTCCGGATCATCCTGGAGGACAAATTCTTTCGTCCGGTAAACAACAGTATAGCTTATATGCCGTCAAAGCGTCATTTGTCTGTTGTCTGATCTTTTAGGCCCCCTGATCCTTAATGAAGTTTTAATGATTATCTTTTACAGTTGCTGTGGACAGGCAGCGGAAACAGGGTAGAAAAAAAATGGCAAACATAAGAATTATTTTTCTCGTGCTCACGCTTGCGGTTGCGGCGCTCATCCCAATGGGTGCGATGAACCCCGCCAGCGCGGCGACCGCTCAGGACCTGGACAGGGATTCCCGGCAGGCTTTGCAAAATCTTTATAAAGCCAACCCTTTTGCCGAGAGCCTTTCCCACAGCGCCAAGGCTATACTCGTCTTCCCGAATATCGTAAAGGCCGGCTTTGTGTTTGGCGGCAGCTATGGCGAAGGCGAGTTGATAGAAGGCTCGAAAGTGGATGGTTATTACAACTCCGTGAGCGGCTCCTGGGGTCTGCAGATAGGAGCTCAGTCATACGGGTATGTCATGTTTCTGATGACGGATAAGGCCTTAAGCTATGTCCGCGAAACGCACGGCTGGGAAATCGGCGTTGGTCCGACAGTCGTCATCGTTGACGAAGGGGTCGCAAAAAACCTTTCGACATCTACGCTGAAAGATGATGCCTATGCGTTTATCTTCAGCCAACAGGGGTTGATGGCGGGTATCAGCCTCGAGGGATCAAAAGTTTCCCGGATTAAACGCTAAAAGATTTAGAATGCTACTCATCAGCCCCCACTTTCTTTTTTGGGTTCACGGAACAGAGATATATTTTTGAAAGGAAGGATACCATGTCAAAGAAGTTAGTTTTATCATCCGTTTACGTCCTGCTTGGTTTGGGCGCCATCACCCTGCAGCCTTATTCAGCTCAAGCGCAGGCCGTAGGGTCGCTTTCCTATTACAACCTCACGCCCGAGGAACAGAGCCGGGACTATATGGCATGGAAGAATTTCCTCGAGTATGAGGATCGCGAGCCTTGCCAGCATTACTGGCCCCCGCCTGCCGGATATGTGATGACCGGCTGCCGGGTTCACAAGCTGGCCACCGAAGCCGCCGAAGCCTCCCCGGCTCCCGAAGCCCCTGCTCCCGCAGCCGAGGAGAAGCTTTTGCCTATCATTTCTTCCTATACCATATATTTCGATTTCGACCGCTCGAATATCAACCCCGACCAAAAGCCCACGCTTGACCGCATCGCAAGCGAGATTGCAAAATACCATCCGACACAGGTCACCGTCGCCGGTTATACGGACACATCAGGCACCAAGGAATACAACATGACCCTGTCGCAGGAACGCGCGAAATCCGTCGCCAGCGCCCTGACTGACGAAGGCGTCCAAAACAGGGTCATCGACAAGAGAGCCCACGGCGAAGAGGATTTGGCCGTGCCGACTGCCGATGGCACCCGCAACCAGGAAAACCGCCGCGTCATTGTGGATTTCAGACGCTAGGGAAAGATAAGGCGGTTTTTCAACGCCAGCCCCGATGACAAGGCCAACCATTTTGAGGATGCGGACTGATGTCGATAACCTTCAAAAGGGCATGTTGGGTGATTGCCGTCGCCGGCGCTTTGCTGGTCATCCTTTCTTTGGCGTTGAATCTGAATTTTTTTAAAAAGCAGATTGAGGCGGCAGCGACAAAAATTCTGCAACAGCCTGTTCATATAAAGGGCGATATAAAATTCAGCATGCTGGGCTGGCGTCCTGCCGTTGTCCTGAATGATGTTGTCGTCATGAGTAATGGCGACAGGCCGCCTGTGATAAAGGCTGACAGGCTTGCCGTGTCGTTAATGATTTTGGAGTCGCCGCAGAGTTTTTTTGCGCGCATTCATGGACTGACATATGAAGACCATTTGCTGGGAAGTTATGATGCCCCGATCCATGTTTATGCAACGGGATTTGATTCCCATGCTTTGGCCGGGGAGCTGGAGGGAGCCACCCTGACGGGGGAAGTGAGCTATCTTGAGAATAAATTTCACCTGAAACTGGACTTAAAAGATCTTCCCTATACCCGGATTGCCGAGGGGGCAGAAGGTAAAATAAAGGGCAAAATCCAACTTGACGGCCGTGGCCGGGATATGGCGCAAATAGTGCACACGCTCAAAGGAAATTTTACGCTGATAGGCGGGGCGGGAAAACTTACCAGCAGGGCCGTCAATTCCTGGACACGAGGCTTATTGAGCACGATTCTTCCGGGGCGAAAAACCGAAACGAAACTCCATTGCATGGTCGCCGATTTCAGGATTGATAACGGCATTGCTCTCAGTCGCGCGATCATCATCGATACGGATGAAGTGTCCATCTTTGGCAAGGGCAGTATTGACCTTAACCGCCAGTACGTGGATCTCATTCTGAGCCCGAAACCGAAGAGCATGTCGATTGTCAGCCTGACAACGCCTGTACATATGAGAGGCCCGATAGACAATGTAGCCGTGAGTCCCGTTGACCGGGCGGCGGCTAAAAAAATCGGGGGATTGCTGCTGAGCTTTGTGAACCCCGCTATGGCGCTGCTTCCCCTGATCGAGCTTGGGTCTGGAGAGATTGACAGCCCCTGCATTAAATCTCTTCAGCAGTACTCCAGAAGCGGTGGGTGAAAGCTTATCGAATACAGGAATGAGTTACAGGAACTGGAAAAACGAAAGGAATCCATTATTGAGGCCCTTGTAAAAGGCTATGATACGGGGGCTATGGCTTATCAATTAATTAAGACAAAAACTGTCATATTTTTGTTGTTTTATAAGTAGTTAGTTTTTTTATTCCATGTTAATAAAGTCGTGTTTAGTTTATTATTAACCATAATATGGCATACTTAAAAGATATACTTTTACATAATAAAACCACTTCCCAATTGTTAGTTAAGCCGTAATGAGCAAGCAGCTCAGGCCACACAGGGCCGGAAAAGGCAGAAATCAAATGGTAACTTACACAGCACCGACCACTCTCGCCAACTCCTCCGTCACCTTCAAACTCAATGACGTGATGCTCGGCGGTAAGACAGACACGTGGTGCACGGTCACCCAGGTGAACGGCCAACTGGTATTCAAGATATGGGATACCCTTGGAGCCGACCTGACGGGGTTGTTTTTTGACTGGGCCGATAAAATGGAAAGCGGCATCCTCAATAATTTTCAGATCACATCGGATGGCAAGGCGCCGCTGGGTGCGCTTACGACCGGCAACGACAGTGTGACGAATCTGGGCGGTGGGGTTACCATGGACGGTCTGGTCAGCAAGGCTGACGCCTTTGATGCCGGCATGACGGTAGGACTCTCCGGGGGAGCCAGCGCCGGCGGTGTTGCCGACCTTTATTCGTCTGTAAGTTTCACCATGAGCAGTAAAGACGGCACGGCCCTGGACCTCTCTTCTGTCTTGAATGGCCTGACTATCGGTGTGCGTGAGCAGTCCGTCCTGGATGCTAACGGCCAACCCACCAGCAGCGCGAAAATCATGGAGACGATCGATACCATCACCACGGCGAAGAACGACGTCGTCACGCTGACTGAGAACACGGTCTCAACGACAAGTGTGTTTGCCAATGATGGCCTGACGTCCGCGACGAAGGCTGCGATCCTGACGTGGGGTATCGCGCTTAAGGGCGAGGACGGGTCGGCGGTAACGAAGGAATTTCCGGTCGGGAAAGCTGTCGGCATCGGCTTCGGCGCCACCGCGATGATGACCGCGGACGGCAAGCTGGTTATTGATGCCAGCGGTTCGGACGCTATGTATCAGGACCAGGTGGCGAATTTTACTTTCTTTTACACGGCTCAGTACACCACTGGAGATATGACCAGCACCTTCTCTGCGAAGGTGGCGGTGACCCTCACCGGTGAAAACGACGCGCCGATCATCACCCATGACATCAGCCTGACCGCCGACGGCGCGGCGGCCAGCGATAACGTGCTGAATTACTCCACCGACATTGATAACGGCGCAATCCTCGCAGGCTATTCCCTAGGCGGCAACCTGATTGACCCCGCCACCGGGGAGGCGCGGGTCGATCTCGCTGACTCGGGAGGGTCCTATCTGACGCTGAACGCTGACGGCACCGTGATGGCCGTCGCCGGCGATAAGCTGGGAGATACAACGCTTACGGGTTCGGTTAAGGTTGCTGTCATCGACGAACATGGCGCCACTGCAGAAGCAAACGTCACCTACACTTTGGTCGGACATTCCAATCATGCTCCGACCGCTGTAGATGACACCATTGCGGCGCTGAGCGGAAGGGCGGTGGGAACCGTGGCCGGCCTCATGGCTAATGACTTTGACGTCGATAAGGGCGATGTGATCAGTTTTGCCGGAATAAACGGCGATGGGACTACCCTGCAAGACCTGGCAAAACTGGATATAATGAAAACTGAAATCATAGCAGCTCCGTCGCGGTTGGAGCAGTGGCTGACGCCCTTGTATGATATCGAAAACATCCTCATGCAGCGCATCCCGACAGATGCCATTCTTGCAACGATAGCCAACGTGGATAAAGTATTAGAGCAAGTAAACAACGGGTTAAATTCCGGCCTTGATCCCTTCTTTCCAGACATGACTTTTGAAAAGCTTGTCACGACATCAATCGCCGATCCGGGGCTTGACAGTAAAACTTATGGCTTCATCGATTATGTGGCCACCAGCTTCACGCTTGTGGAGGACCAGGTCATCTCGACCTTAGCCGAGATGGGGTCGCATACCTACCAACTCGAGAACGGCGGCACGCTCAAGCTCTTTAGCGACGGCAGCTATGAGTTGGCGATAGCCCATGATGCAGCCGGTTTAATGCCGCATAGCGTCACCGACGCCTTCCACTACACCATTGCGGATCAACACGGAGCAACCAGCAGCGCTGTCGTCAACACCTTTAACAATATCGCGCCGGATGCGCAGGATTTTACAGCCGGCGATAATATCGATATAGGCGCTCGAATAGACTTCTCTGCTGTGAACCACGCCTTCGACGCTGACGGCGACAAGCTTGCTTTCAGCCTGGTTAGCGAACCGCTGTCCGGTGCGAGAGTGGGCGGCTCTGCAGATGGCCTCGCCAGCTATGACAGCAGCAGCATTCTCGCAAATGTGGAGCATGCGCTCACAAAATTTAACCTCGCCAAGGCCATAAATTACCAATCGGTTGATCTGCTGGCCGGCAGGTCATGGGACTGGGTAAACGGCACCGTAACTGATTTCCTGAGGGACGGCAGTTCAGCCACCTACAATATCAGCGATGGTTACCGCAGCTATATCACCACCACGTACAGCGCCAGCGCCATGGCCAGCCTGATCGACAAGGCGTTTGGGCTTGCGACGCACAACGCTTATAATGCTGCGGAGCACACCATAAACGACAGCTTCACGTATGGGGTCAACGACGGCTACGGCGGCACGGATGCAGCCAAGGTTTACGTCACTGTGAACGTTACCGGCGAAGCCATAGCCGATCTGGAACAGTCGATCCTGAGCCTGCTTGAACACAGCGCTGTTGGTTAATAAACGGGGAGTCTTAACTAGCCGCAGAACTTACAACAATGAACCGTCACTCTGGTTTCTCCTGCCGGGGTGACGGTTTTTTTTAGAGGGTATTGCACTTGAGTCGTGAGCTTGGGGCCACTCAATGAGTCATATGGCGCCCGCATGCTGACGATGCTCAACAACAGGCTTTTGTGCGCCAAATTTCTGAAATCATGAAAAACCGGAAAGAAAGTGGTAGCGAGGATAGGATTTGAACCTACGACCAAAGGATTATGATTCCTCTGCTCTACCGCTGAGCTACCCCGCCACAGGTGTAGGGGGAATTTATGCCTTTTTGCGGGCGTTCTGTCAAGCGGCCTGTTGCAGCGCCTGGGTCGAAGCTGCCGTGATCCAGCCGCCGCCGATGACGCGGCTGCCGATGTAGCAGACGCAGGCCTGCCCCGCCGCGATGCCGAAAGCCGGTTGTTTTAAAACGACTTTATCGCCGAACAGCGTGGCGGGAATGGGGGGCTGAGCGGAGCGGAGCTTGACCTCCACCTCCAGCCCTGCGGCGGGGATTTCCGCCAGCCAGTTGCATTCCTTGATATAGACCGTGTCCCGCGCCAGGGCCTCGTAAGGCCCGACAACGACCTGGTTTTTGTCGGGGCGCAGGCCCACGACGAAGAGCGGCGAATTGTTTTCAGTGTGTCCGCCGCCGACGCCGATGCCGCGCCGCTGGCCGATGGTGTAATTGATGATGCCGTCATGCCGGCCGAGTACGCGCCCGTCGATATGCACGATGTCGCCCGCGTTCAGCGAGCCGGGGCGGAATTTTTCCACCACCTTGGCGTAGGAGCCGTTCGGCACGAAGCAGATGTCCATGCTGTCGGGCTTGTCGGCGACAATCAGGCCGAGTCTTTCGGCATGCTGGCGCGTGATGTCCTTCGACCAGCCGCCGAGCGGGAAGCGCAGGAAATCCAGCTGCGCGTGCGTGGTGGCGAAGAGGAAATAGCTCTGGTCTTTGCCGGCATCGACGGCCTTGTGCAGCTCCGCGCCGCTTGCGCCCATGACGCGCTGGATATAATGGCCGGTCGCCATGCAGTCCGCGCCGAGATCGCGCGCGGTGTCCAGCAAATCCTTGAACTTGACGTTCTGGTTGCAGCGCACGCAGGGGATCGGGGTCTCGCCCTTGAGGTAGCTATCGACGAAATCCTCGATGACACTGTCCTGAAAGCGGCTCTGGTAGTTGAGCACGTAATGCTCGAAGCCCATCTTTTCGGCGACGCGCTTGGCGTCATGAATATCCGCCCCCGCGCAGCAGGCGCCCTTTTTCTTCAGCGCCTCGCCGTGGTCGTAAAGCTGGAGCGTGATGCCGATGACCTGATAGCCCTGCTCATGCAGCAAGGCGGCCGCAACCGAGCTATCGACGCCGCCGGACATGGCGACGACGACACGGGTATCTTTGGGGTCTTTTTCAAAGCCGAGTGTGTTCATAATCGGGGCAGTTTATAGGCCGGGGGCTGAAAAGGCAAGTTGTTTTTCATATTTACAATTAAAATCAGATGCTTGTTTTGTATTTCATAAAAACATTGACATAATAAAAAAAAACGCTAGAATCTGGCATACTCGATTTTTACCCCTATCACGTTTAGGCAGCAGCTTTAAATCAGGAGACAAAATATGACGTTAAGTTTTAAGTTTTTACAGCGCGGCAAGAAACAAGAAACCGTACCCCAGAAGAAAAGCCCCTTCGAGATCGGAGAGAAGGGCGCGGTTGAAGAGATGATCGCAGCTGTTTCTGAGAATTTCTTTGACGAACGTATCCTCTACGGCGCAGTCAAGGCTTTCAAGGAAGGAAAGCCTGAAAACCTACAGGCTTTTTTCGCAGCCGATCTTTCTCCTAAAACGCCCAGCTTTCATAGCCGTAATCTCGCAAAGCGCGGTGACAGCGTTCTTCTGAGTCATGACAGCGGCTATTTTCTGGCACGGATAGTATATGATTTGTCATCCGACCAAATCCAGCAGGCGCTTGAAAAGATGACGCCCGAGAAAAAACAAATTGCACTGGATTCCGCCTTGTATGTCGTTGCAGATGCTTGGACAGCCTCGAACAATGTTCCGGGCGACATACTTAAGCTGGTTACCGCAGGAGCGAATGTCAACGCTCACAATGGCCTGGCTCTTTTGAGCGCCGCCAAAGAAAATAATATGAAGGTCGTGAAATCCCTGCACGGGCTTGGAGAGGATTTCAGTATTTCTATTCAGCGCGCTGAAACCAGTTTTCACTTCGTTTCTCCGGATAAACAGGTTATTGGAACGCTCAAGCTGTATCAAGACATGATCCTCGGCGCCGCCCGCGAGAAAGACCTGCAAAAGCAGGTTGATGATCTGAAGGCGCAGTTGGCAAAGAAAAACCAGACCCCGCCGCCGCCTTCGATGTGAGCAATGCCAGCGATTATATTTTTTGATTTTTTGTCATTCTGAGCGCAGCGAAGAATCTCTCTCTGCAACAGGGAGATCCTTCGCTGCGCTCAGGATGACAGGTTAAAATAAAAGCGCCGGGCTCTATTTCTCGATCGACGCCAGAAGCCCGTAGGTATCCGGCCGGCGGTCGCGGAAGAATTGCCACTTGTCGCGCACCTGGCGCACGACGTCCATGTCCATGTCGGCGATCACCAGTTCGTCCTTGTCCTCGCTGGCGGTGACGAGGAATTCGCCGCGCGGGTTGACGATGTAGGAGCTGCCGTAAAACTTGCCGATGTTCCACGGCGCTTCCGTGCCGGGGCGGTTGATGGCGCCGACGTAATAACCGTTGGCGACGGCGGAGGCCGGCTGCTCCAGCTTCCACAGGTACTGGCTCAAACCGGCGACAGTGGCGGAGGGGTTGACCACGTATTCCGCGCCGTTCAGCGCCAGCGCGCGCCAGCCTTCGGGGAAGTGGCGGTCGTAGCAGATATAGACGCCGAGCTTGAGGTAGGCGGTGTTGAACACCGGCCAGCCGGAGAAGCCGGGCTTGAAGAAGAATTTCTCCCAGAAGCCGGCGACTTGCGGGATATGGGTCTTGCGGTACTTGCCGAGGTATTTGCCGTCGGCGTCGATCACCGCCGCGGTGTTGTAATAGACGCCGGTGATGTCTTCCTCATAGATCGGCACCACGATCACCATGTTGTATTTCTTGGCGTATTCCTGCATCAGTTTGGTCGTGTAGCCGTCGGGGATTTTTTCGGCGGCGCGGTACCATTTCGGGTCCTGGCTGGGGCAGAAATAGGGCTGGGTGAAGACTTCCTGGAAGGACAGCACCTGCACCCCAGCCTTGCCCGCCTTCTCGATCAGGGGGATATGGGCGGCGAGCATCTTGTCGCGGATCTGCTCCGGCGAGTCGTTGGCCGCGTCGCCCTTGAGTGCGACCTGAATCAGGCCTGCTTTAACGATGGACATATGGTTTTTCCCTCCTTGACCGAGATGCTTTAAGTGGGGTAATAAAACATGAGTTATCCACAAGATTCAAGGAGAAAAAGCGATGTCCATTCTCATCAAAGGCGGCACGATTGTCACGGCGGACCAGACCTTCAGGGGCGATGTTTATTGCCAGGATGGCGTCATCAAGGCGATCGGCGTGAATCTGGAAACTCCCGCCAAAACCGAAGTCATCGACGCCGGCGGCCAGTACGTAATGCCGGGCGGGATCGACCCCCACACCCACATGGAGCTGCCCTTCATGGGCACGGTCGCCTCGGAGGATTTTTTCAGCGGCACCACGGCGGGCGCGGCGGGCGGCACCACCATGATTATCGACTTCGTGATTCCCTCGCCGAAAGAATCCATTCTCGACGCCTATCAGAAATGGCGCGGCTGGGCGGAAAAAGCGGCCACCGATTACAGCTTCCACGTCGCCGTCACCTGGTGGGACGACAGCGTCCACAAGGACATGGGGACGCTGGTCAAAGAATACGGCGTCAACAGCTTCAAGCACTTCATGGCCTATAAGGGCGCGATCATGTGCGACGACGAGGTGCTGGTGAAAAGTTTCACCCGCGCGCGGGAGCTGGGAGCCATCGCCACCGTCCACGCCGAAAACGGCGAGCTGGTCGCGCACCTGCAAAAACAGATTTTCGAGCAGGGCATCACCGGCCCCGAAGGCCATCCGCTCTCCCGTCCGCCCAGCGTGGAAGGGGAGGCGGCGGAACGCGCCATCCGCATCGCCCAGGTGCTCGACGTGCCGCTTTATATCGTGCACAACTCGGTGAAGGAATCGCTGAACGCCATCGGCCGCGCCCGCGCCGAAGGCCAGCGTGTGTTCGGCGAGGTGCTGGCGGGGCACTTGCTGGTGAATGACAGCGTCTATCGCCATCCTGACTTTGAGTATGCCGCCGCCCATGTGATGAGCCCGCCGTTCCGCGACGCCGAAAACCAGAAGGCGCTGTGGAAGGGCCTGCAATGCGGCACGCTGCATACCACGGCGACAGACCACTGCTGCTTCTGCGCCCCGCAAAAAGCGGCGGGCAAGGATGACTTCCGCAAGATCCCCAACGGCACCGGCGGCATCGAAGACCGCATGGGCGTGCTCTGGCATCACGGCGTGAATCCCGGCAAACTGACGATGAACGAATTCGTCGCCGTCACCTCCGCCAATGCGGCGAAAATCTTCAACATCTATCCCAAAAAAGGCTCGATCTCCGTCGGCGCCGACGCGGATATTGTGGTGTGGGACGCGCAAAAAACCCGCACCATCTCCGCCAAGACCCATCATCAGAAGGTCGATTTCAACATCTTCGAGGGCATGGAAGTGAAGGGGGCCAATACGGTCACCATTTCGCAGGGCAAGGTCGTCTATAAAAACGGCGAACTGCGCACCATCAAAGGCGCCGGCCGCTACATCAACCGCCCCCCCTTCGCCAGCTACTACGACGCGCTGAAACTCAAACGCGAGGTGGAGAAACCGACAGCGGTGAAACGGACGGGCAAGAAGGCGGCGTAATTCTCAACGATCCCCTCTGCTTGCGGGAGGGAGTGAAAGCACGAATAGGTGTATATGGCGATCTATGGGCTTTTTGGATTCCCGAAGGAATTTAGGGGTAGTGCATGTGTCTTTAGTCTGCGTCATTGTGTATATCGATATAATGAAAAGGACAGGGGGGACCACCCGTTCCAGTCTCAAGAAAATCAGCCATTATATTTCCGGGTACATCGATATAAGCACAAACTTTAGTGTGATGGGTTTCTTCAAAAACATCATTGTATTGAATATCTGCGATCAGATAAACTCTTTCGCTGCCATTCCGAATGTTGGATATCTGGACATCAGTGATTTCTTCATTTGAGGTTGCGCCATTTTTTTGTGTATTGGGAAAAATTACTGTTTTCTCCGGGAAGGTGGTCATTAAGGGAATATCATCCAGTTGGATGGGAGCAATTACTACGCAATTAGATTGAATGACATTGTGTGCTGGTGTTTTTCCAGTGTTGTGCATCTCAAATTGAATCTGTATCTTTTTTTTAGTAACGTCATAATTGCAATTAGTTGGTAGGGCAGAAATATAAGCGCGCAATTGCCATCGAGCTGATTTTTCTCCAGACATCACTAATTTAGCGGTATAAAAAGCCAGAACAGCTGTGCCGAAGGCAAGAGCAAGTGTTACGACAGTAAGTTGTGGGTCATGATTAGGAATAAGCCAAAAAATAGCACTTTTTATGGGTGGAAATATTTCTATTAGTAGTGCAAAAAAATAAAGATGAAAAAATATCCTCCAAACTTGTTCATTTCCAATAAAGTTAATTATAAAAAGCCATATAAGTTTAATTCTTTCTTTCACGTTTTATTCTTCCCCAACACTCACCGTATTGCGCTAGCCTCTGCCATAGTTTATGGTTATATATCTATCACCACGCTACAAAATGTCTAGGTAATTTTTGATTCAGCAATATATGAAGCGCATCCGCGCTTTCACCCTCTCCCTAACCCTCTCCCGCGGGGCGGGAGAGGGGATAACAGGATAAAAAAGACGACAGCTTAACAGGAAAAACCAAACCACATGAACCCGCTCGACATCCTCACGCCCTTCCTGATCGCCTGTCTGGTTTTCGTGCCGGTGGAGCGGGTGCTGGCGTTTCGGCCGGAGCAGAAAATTTTCCGGCGCGGCTGGGGCGTTGACCTGACGCATGTCATGGTCACCGGGTTTTTGATTAAGGCGGGCACAATAGTTTTGTTTGCGCTGAGCGCTGCTTTTCTGGAGAAGCAGATTCCGGCCCACCTCCGCGCCGCCGTTGCCGCCCAGCCGTTCTGGCTGGCGTTTCTGGAAGTGCTGCTCATCGCCGACCTTGGTTTTTACTGGGTGCATCGCGCCTTTCATGCCATTCCCCTGCTGTGGAAGTTCCACTCCGTGCATCACAGCATCGAGGAGATGGATTTCCTCGCCGCGCATCGCGTGCACCCGCTCGACCAGATCCTGACCCGCTCCGCGACGCTGCTGCCGGTCTTTGCTTTGGGCTTTTCTCCGCAGGTGATCTTGCTGTGGACGGCGGTCTATCACGCGCAATCCCTGCTGCTTCATTCCAACATCAAGCTCGGCTTCGGGCCGCTGCGCCGCATCATCGCCCTGCCGGTGTTCCACCATTGGCATCACGCCCGTCATCCGGAAGCGGTGGACAGGAATTTTTCCGGCCAGCTTTCTTTGCTCGACCTTTTGTTCGGCACCCTGCACCTGCCGCCGGGAAAAGTGCCGGAGAAATACGGCATCGACGCCCCGGTGCCGGGTTCCTACCTCGGCCAGCTCGCCCATCCCTTCAGGTACAGGCAATAATCACGGCGGATTTTTCTTCGGTTCTGCAAGCGGCATCCGCGTCGCGGCGTCCCACATTTTTTTCGGGCTGGTGTGGAAGACGAGGTCGCGGTTAAAGTCGATGACCGTCCAGCGGTGGCCCGCCAATTCGCGGTCAAGCTGGCCGCGTCCCCAGCCGGAATAGCCCTTGAAAATAATGTATTCCTCGGGCTTGGTTTTCATCCCGCCGATTTCCTTGGCGAAGGCTTCGCCTTTGGTATAGCCGAGTTGCAGGTCGGGGATCTTGACGGTTTTTTTGGTGGAAACGTCGAGGGAATGCAGGGTGTAATATCTGTTTTCCCCGACCGGCCCGCCCCAGTCCGCGTCACCTTTTTGCAGCGGCGGCTTGTTCAGCACCAGCCCCATCGCGCCGTAGCCGTTATGCCGCAAGATCAGGATGACGGTCTTGTCGAAGATGCCGCCCTCCATTCTTTCGGTGGCGACCAGGATCCTGTGGTCGGCGACGTCCGGCCGCTTCAGTTTATACGGGAACCAGACGAACAGGACGGCGAGAGCCAGCAGGCCGACGGCGTCGATGATGTTTTTGCGGGTGATTTTCAAAAGGCGGTTATGCCTTCTTCATATTCGCCGCATTGCGCGGGTCGTTGGGCCAGGTGAGGTAGGGTTTGCCGTTATCGACCCGCTTCATGGTGATGCAGGTATCGACCGGGCAGGCCAGCATGCACAGGTTGCAGCCGACGCATTCCTCGTCGATCACGGTATAGCGGCGCGTGTCGCCGAGGCGCTCGGCCTTGACCGCCTGGTGCGAGGTGTCCTCGCAGACGATGTGGCAGAGGCCGCATTGGATGCACTTGTCCTGGTCGATGACGGCCTTGATGTCGTAGTTCATGTCAAGGTCCTGCCAGTTCTTGTAGTTCGGCACCGCCTTGCCGCGGAAATCGTCGAGGGTCTGGTAGCCTTTTTCGTCCATCCAGTTGGAGAGGCCGTCGGTCAGGTCGTCGATGATCTTGAAGCCGTAGTGCATCGCCGCGGTGCAGACCTGCACCGAACCGGCGCCGAGGGAGATGAATTCCGCCGCGTCGCGCCAGGTGGAGATGCCGCCGATGCCGGAGATGGGGATTTTCTTGCAGTCGGGGTCGCGGGCGATCTCGCCCACCATGCACAGCGCGATGGGTTTTACGGCAGGCCCGCAATAGCCGCCATGCGCGCCGATGCCATTCACCACCGGCTCCGGCGCCATCAGGTCGAGGTTGACCGAAGTGATGGAATTGATGGTGTTGATGAGGGACACCGCGTCCGCCCCGCCGCTCACGGCGGCGCGCGCCGGATGCAGGATGTTGGTGATGTTCGGCGTCAGCTTCACGAACACCGGCATTTTAGTGTATTTCTTGCACCATTCGGTGACTTGTTTGATGTACTCCGGCACCTGCCCCACGGCGGAGCCCATGCCGCGCTCCGACATGCCGTGCGGGCAGCCGAAGTTCAGCTCCACGCCGTCGCAGCCGGTGGTTTCGACGCGCTTGAGGATTTTCTGCCAGCTTTGCTCTTCGCAGGGCACCATCAGCGACACGATCAGGGCGCGGTCCGGCCAGTTTTTCTTGACGCGCTCGATTTCCTTGAGGTTGACGTCGAGCGGGCGGTCGGTAATCAGCTCGATATTGTTGAGCCCCGCCATCTTGTTGCCGCCGTAATTGATGGCGCCGTAGCGCGACGAGACGTTGACCACCGGCGGGCCTTCTTCGCCCAGCGTCTTCCACACCACGCCGCCCCATCCCGCTTCAACAGCGCGGACGACGTTGTATTCCTTGTCGGTCGGCGGCGCCGAGGCCAGCCAGAACGGGTTGGGCGATGTGACGCCGGCGATCTTGCAGGTAATGTCAGCCATTACTTTTTCTCCTTGAGAGCGCGGTTGATGGCGATCGCGGCGATTTTTCCGTCTTCCACCGCGGCCACGGTCAGGTCCTGGCCTTCGGTGCAGTCTCCCCCCGCCCAGACGCCGGGCAGCGACGTCTGCCCGTCCTCGTTGACGGCGATGCGGCCCTTTTTGGTGAGTTGCAGCAGGTCGCGCCCTTGCTCCTTAAGCGGCGTCGCGACGAAAGTCTGGCCGATGGCCTTGAACACCATGTCCGCCGGGATCGAGAAGGTGTCGCCGGTGCCCATCAGTTTGCCGTTTGCATCGAGCTGGGTGTATTCGAACTCCACGCCGGTGACATGGCCCTGAAAGCCGATCAGCTTTTTGGGCTGCGCCCAGTGCTTGATTGTGACGCCATTGGTCTGGGCGAATTCCTGTTCGTGATGCGTGGCGCTCATTTCGCCTGCGCCGCGGCGATAGACCAGCGTCACGTATTCCGCGCCGAGGCGCTTGGTCTGGATGGCGATGTCGATGGCGGTGTTGCCGCCGCCGATGACGACGACGTGCCGCCCGACCGGGAGTTTGCCCAGGTCTTTGGCCTGGCGCAGTTTTTCGATATAATCGACGGCGTTCTCGACGCCCTGCAGGTTTTCCGCTTCCAGCCCCAGCGCATTGACGCCCTTCATGCCCATGCCGAGGAAGACCGCGTCATAGTCCTTGCGCAGCTGGGAAAGCGTGATTTGCTGGCCGAGTGCCTGCCCGTTTTTAATCTCGATGCCGCCGATGGCAAGGATGAAATCGGTTTCTCTTTGCGCGAAATTACCGGCCACTTTATAGGCGGCGATGCCGTATTCGTTGAGGCCGCCGGCCTTGGGGCGGGCTTCAAAGATCGTGACGTTGTGGCCTTCACGCGCCAGGCCGTGGGCGCAGGAAAGCCCCGCCGGTCCCGCGCCGACGATGGCGATTTTTTTGCCGGTGGCGGGCTTGCGCGTGAACACCTGCGCGTCCTTGCGGGAGTACAGATGGTCGGTCGCGTAGCGCTGCAGCTGGCCGATCTTGATCGGCTGGCCGCTTTGGGTGTTGCGCACGCAGGCTTCCTCGCACAGCTCCTCGACCGGGCAGACGCGGGAGCAGGAGCCGCCCATGATGTTGGCGGAAAGGATGGTGGTGGCCGCGCCCTTGACGTTGTCGGTGGAGATTTTCTTGATGAAGACCGGGATGTCGATGCTGGTCAGGCAGGCCTCGATGCAGGGGGCATCGAAACAGAACAGGCAGCGGTTGGCCTCGGTGACGGCGCTGTTGCGGTCGAGCGGCGGCGCGACGTCGCTGAAGTTTTCCGCATATTGCGCGGCGGACAGGCGTCCGGCCGCGATGTCAACGGGGTTTTCTGCCTCGGCGGCTTTGCTCATTCTGCCCTCTGCTATTTGTTTTGCGGGAAGTGGTAGTTGGCGCCCAGGGCCGGGCCGTGCGGCCAGCGGGCGGTGATGGTTTTCAGCTTGGTGTAGAAGCGCACGCCTTCCTGGCCGTGCATGTGCACGTCGCCGAACAGGGAGCGCTTCCAGCCGCCGAAGCTGTTGAAGGCGACCGGCACCGGGATCGGCACGTTGATGCCGACCATGCCGACTTTGATGTCGCGGGCGAAATTCCGCGCCGTGCGGCCGTCGTTGGTGAAGATCGCCGTGCCGTTGCCGTATTCGTGGGCGTTGATGATCTTGACGGCCTCGGCGTAGTTCTTGACGCGCATCAGCGAGAGGACCGGGCCGAAGATTTCCTCCTTGTGGATCGTCATCTTGTCGGTCACCTTGTCGAACAGGCAGCCGCCGAGGAAATAGCCGTTCTCATAGCCCTTGACGGTCAGCTTGCGTCCGTCAACGACGAGCTTGGCGCCCTGGTCGATGCCGGCCTTGATGTAATTGCAGACCTTGTCACGGTGCTGCTTGGTGATCAGCGGGCCCATGTCGGCCTTTTTGTCGGTATGCGGGCCGACCTTGAGGGTCTTGATCTGCGCGGTCAGCTTGTCCACCAGCGCGTCGCCGACTTTATCAGTAACCGCGACGGCGACGGAAATCGCCATGCAACGCTCGCCCGCGGAGCCGAAGGCCGCGCCCATCAGCGCGTCGGTGGCCTGGTCGAGATCGGCGTCGGGCATGATAATCATGTGGTTCTTGGCGCCGCCCAAAGCCTGCACGCGCTTGCCGTTGCCGGTGCCGGTCTTATAGATGTATTCGGCGACCGGGGTCGAGCCGACGAAGCTGATCGCATGGATGTCGGGATGGTGCAGGATGGCATCGACCGCTTCCTTGTCGCCATTGACGACGTTGAACACGCCGTCGGGCAGTCCCGCTTCCTTGAGCAGTTCCGCGATGTAGAGGGAGGGCGAGGGGTTGCGCTCGGACGGTTTCAGGATGAAGGTGTTGCCGCAGGTGATGGCGATGGGGAACATCCACATCGGCACCATGGCGGGGAAGTTGAAGGGCGTGATCCCGGCGACGACGCCGAGCGGCTGGCGCAGGGAATAGCTGTCGATGCCGGTGCCGACGCTGTCCGAGTATTCGCCCTTGAGCAGGTTGGGGATGCCGGTGGCGAATTCGACGATCTCGATGCCGCGCTGGACTTCGCCCTGCGCGTCGATGGTCACCTTGCCGTGCTCGGTGGAAACGATCGCCGCCAGCTTGTCGGCGTTCTTGTGCAGCAGCTCGAGGAAACGGAACATCACGCGGGCGCGGCGCATCGGCGGCACTTCCGACCAGACCTCAAAGGCCCGCTGGGCCTTCTTGACGGTTTCGTTGACATCTTCCCTGGACGCGAAGGGGATGCTCTTGATGACTTTGCCGGTGGCGGGGTTATAGACGTCGCCGAAACGGACGTTGGCCGCGGTTTTCTTCTGTTTCATGGGGGCGCTCATGTTGTGTTCCTTATGCCAGTTTCTTGATGACGGTGGACAGGATGTCGAAGATCTCGTCGATCTGCGGCTTGGAGATAATCAGCGGCGGCGAGAGGGCGATGGTGTCGCCGGTGGTGCGGATCAGCAGGCCCTTTTCAAAGCATTGCAGGAAGGCCTCGAAGGCGCGCGCCGTCGGCTTGCCGGGGATGCCCTCCATCTCGATCGCGCCGATCAGGCCGATGTTGCGCAGGTCGATGATGTGCGGCAGGCCCTTGAGCGCGTGCAGGGCGCTTTCCCAATAGGGCGCCAGCTCTGCGCTGCGCTGGAACAGCCCTTCTTCCTGATAGGTGTCGAGCGTGGCCAGGCCGGCGGCGGCGGCGACCGGGTGGCCGGAATAGGTGTAGCCGTGGAACAGCTCGATGGTGCCTTCCGGGCCGTTCATGAAGGCGTCGTAGATTTTCTTATCGACGGCCACCGCGCCCATCGGGATGGTGCCGGCGGTGAGGCCCTTGGCCATGGTGATGATGTCGGGCTGGACGCCGAAAATCTCGGCAGCCGTCGCCGCGTTGCCGCAGCGGCCGAAGGCGGTGATGACTTCATCGAAAATCAGCAGGATGCCGTGCTTGGTGCAGATCTCGCGCAGCTTCTGGAGATAACCTTTCGGCGGCAGCAGCACGCCGGTCGAGCCGGCGATCGGCTCGACGATCACGGCGGCGATGGTTTCCGCGCCGTGCAGGGCGACGATCTTTTCCAGCTCGTCGGCCAGATGCGCGCCCCAGTTGGGGATGCCCTTGCTATAGGCGTTTTCTTTCAGGTTATGGGTATGGGGCAGGTGATCGACGCCGTTCAGCAGCGAGCCGAAAAACTTGCGGTTGTTGACGATGCCGCCGACGGAGATGCCGCCGAAGCCGACGCCGTGGTAGCCGCGCTCGCGCCCGATCAGCCGGGTGCGGCCCGCCTGTCCGCGCACGTTGTGGTAGGCGAGCGCGATTTTCAGCGCGGTATCGACGGATTCAGAGCCGGAATTGGTGAAGAACACATGGTCGAGCGTTCCCGGCATCAGGGTCGCGACGCGCGAGGCGAGTTCAAAAACTTTCGGGTGGCCCATCTGGAAGGCGGGGGCGTAATCAAGCTCCTCGATCTGCTTCTGCACCGCCTTGACGACTTTGGGGCGGGCATGGCCGATGTTGCAGCACCACAGCCCGGCGGTGGCGTCGAGCACCTTGCGTCCGTCGTCGGTGGTGTAATGCATGTCCTTGGCCGCGACGAACATCCGCGGCGCCGCCTTGAACTGCCGGTTGGCCGAAAACGGCATCCAGAAGGCGTCCAGATTGTTGGCGGCAGGTTTGCTGTTAGGTTGCGCGGCGGAGGACTGTGTTTTTGACATGGTTCAATATCCTGTATAAATGTTAACGAATTGTGCAAAAACTAGCATGAAATACGTTAATTCTGCAATTTTTGTTTTAGAGGTATTATTACATAATGTTGATTTTGCCCCGAAGTTATCCTCTGAACTGAAATTCAATATCTGTGTGGTTTTAAAAAAAACAATGTGCAGATATCCGGTGTTATCCAAATACCTGCACATTGCATTACATCAATTTAAAAGTTAGATAGGCAGGAATTATCTCTTGCCATTTTTCTCATCCTGACCCAGAACCGAAGCGGCTAAAGTTTTAGCCTCTTTAGGTGTGGGTTTTGCGCCGGCGAGAACCTTGCCAGCTATGGATGAAGCTTTATCGCCAGATTGTTTCTTGGCCATATTTACCTCATTTGTTATCCAGATTTCATAAAGACTCTGGAAATTAATAATTGACTAGCCTTTTATAGGTTAGTATAAGGGATGGGTGATGTGTCGCAAAACCCATCACCCGATTAAAAAAACTATATTAACATGTACCACCAGCCTTTCTGTTCCGATTGGGTTGGCTACCACTGTTATCAAGGCCGGTTCGTTTGCAGCGACCGGCCTTAATCTTTATCGAGTTATCTTCCATATACCTTCACCTTCTAGGGTGACCTCTTCATCTTTTTTTAGCTTTGAAAGATACCAACTCACATTTTGATTTGATAGATTCCGCCGCCCGTAACCGCTTCTCAGGCGGTCGGCTATCTCAGGAGATTTTAGACCAACATTATTTTTACTAAGTATTTCAATTATTTGCTGGCTTATAGATTTTTTAATAGGCCAGCCGCTATTGGTAGTTTTTGGCAACCCCAATTCTTGCTGGCGCGGCACACCAATAGCATCCAAGGCCTTATTTACCTCTTGTAGCTTCGCCTCAAAAGGCTCCATAGCCCGCTCCATATCGGCCTGGATCTTCTTTTTTTGCGCCAGTAGTATGTCCTTCAATTCGCTCATTGGTACAGTATGTGTGATTCGGCGACCAACAACAAGACTATTTGGTTTTCTATTTGAAATTATTTCGGAATCCAATTTAAAGAATTTAAAGCTTGCTTCTGGGGGATAATCACGATTTTAACCCCTGACCTGCCCGTCCCCATAGACCAGCCATTTATAACTCGTCAGCGCCTCGAGCCCCATGGGACCGCGGGCGTGGAGTTTCTGGGTGCTGATGCCGATTTCGGCGCCCATGCCGAACTGGCCGCCGTCGGTGAAGGCGGTCGAGGTATTGGCATAGACCGCCGCCGCATCCACCTGCTGTAAAAAAGCCTCCGCCACGGCTTTGTCCTCGGCGATGATCGCCTCGCTGTGCTGTGAGCTGTGCTGGCGGATATGGGCCAGCGCTTCCTCCAATGAGGACACTGTCTTGATCGACATCTTGTAAGCCAGGAATTCCCGGCCAAAGTCTTCCGGAGTCGCATGGTGCAGGAGTTTTTCGGGATAGGTGCTTTTAAGTTTTTCAAAACTGGCGGCGTCGGCGAAAATTTCCACGTTTTTTGCGACCAGCGGCGCGACCAGCTTTGTTAAGTCATCAAGGCGCTTCTGGTGAATGAGCAAAGTATCCAGCGCATTGCAGACGCTCACCCGCCTTGTCTTGGCGTTGTCGATGATGTTGCGCCCTTTGGCGAGGTCGCCGCTGGCGTCGAAATAGGTATGCACGATGCCGGCGCCGGTTTCGATCACCGGGATTTTCGCGTTGTCGCGCACGAAGTCGATCAGCGCCGAGGAGCCGCGCGGGATGCAGACATCGACCAGCCCTTTCGCTTCGAGCAGCGCTTGCGTCGCCGCGCGCTCCGGCGGCATCAGGTAGAGAATGTCCGGGTTGATCTTATGTTTGACCAGCGCCTTTTTGATCGTGTCGGCCAGAACCGCATTGCTGTGCTGCGCCTCCTTGCCGCCTTTTAAAATGCAGGCATTTCCCGCCTTAAAACAAAGCGCAAAAACATCGACGGTCACATTGGGCCGCGCCTCGTAAATGACCCCGATAACGCCGAGCGGCACGGAGATTTTCTTGAGAAGCAGGCCATTCGGCAGCGTTTTTTCCTCGAGGATTTTGCCGATCGGGGAGGGCAGCGCCGCCACTTTGATAACATCTTCGGCAATGCCGCGCAGCCGTTCTTCGGTCAGCAGCAGGCGGTCATAGCGCGGGTCTTCCTTCGGCATCAGCGCCAGATCCCGGGCGTTCTCCTGCAAGATGAGGGCTGAGGAGATGACCAGTTCCTCGGCGAGAGACAGCAGCACCTGATTGCATTTTTCTTCATTCAGCAGGGAAAGGCCAAAGCTGGCGTCTTTTACTTTTTTGATATGGGCGGTCACGTCGCTCATGGTTTATGCCCCCATGTCAAGATGCAGGTGATCGTAATGGATGAATTCCGGCTTGCCTTTTAATCCCAGATATTCCTGCAATTTTTCCGCGCCATAGCGCGCGATGCCGACGCCGATTTTCTGCCCGTCCGGCGCGGCAATCTCGATCAGGTCGCCCTTTTTAAAGTCGCCGCTGCACTTGGCGATGCCGACCGGCAGGATGCTGATGACGCGCTCGTTCGCTTTTAAAATATCGAACAGCGGGGCGTTGATGTGGATGACGCCGTTTTGCTTGCCGGCGCTGAAGGCGATCCATTTCTTGATGTTGGATTTCTTTTTGGCCGGCAGGATGACGGTGCCCAGCTGTTCGCCGGAGACAATTCTAATGATGGCGTCTTTTTCCGCGATGCCGGCGATATGCGTGGTGATGCCGAGGTCGGACATTTTGCGCGCGGTGCCGAGCTTGCTGAGCATGCCGCCGCGGCCCTGCGCGCTTTTCTCCGCCGAGATTTCCGGCAGGTTCTTCTGCTGCGGGTCGATCACCGGGATCAGTCTGGAATCGGGATGGTCGGGATGACCGTCATAGACGCCTTTAACGCCAGTGAGGATAATCAGCTTGTCGGCGTTCATCTGCGCGGCGATCAGCCCCGACAGCTCGTCGTTGTCGGTGAACATCAGCTCCTCGATCGCCACGCTGTCGTTCTCGTTGATGACGGGGATGATATTTTTCTGGCCGAGGATCTCCCGCAGCAGGCGGGCGATGTTCAGGTAATGCTGGCGGGTCTGGAAATCCTGTTTGGTGAGCAGCAGCTGCGCCGCCGCCATGCCGTGGGGTTCGAGCATGGTTGCATAGGCATGCATCAGTTCCGGCTGCCCGAGGCTGGCCAGCACCTGCTTTTCCCCGATGCTGCCACCGTATTCGCGGCCCAGCCTTTCGCGGGCGACCCGCCGCCCGGAGCCGACCGCGCCGGAGCTGACCAGCGCCACGTGATGCCCGTCCTGCTGGAGCTGCACGACCTGCTTCACCAGCCCGGACAGGACGCTTTTCAGCAATGTGCCGTCGGGCGCCAGAATCGCCTGGGTGCCGACCTTGATCACAATCCTCATGGGTTTCCTCCCTGTTTTTAATTAAGGCGCAGCCGGGGACATTGAAAGGAAAATAACGTCGTTTCCTTAACAAAAGGACAGAATCGGGTGTTCCTATTCATAATAAAATTACTTTTTTAAATCCAGAAACTCTTCGCTTGCGTATAAAGACCGAGGAGAGTGAAAAAATATTATTATTTATTATCAATAAGTTGACTACGGTTTTAACGATTTTTTTTGCTTTAGGTTAATTTTAACCCTTACTGGCTACAATAAGAGGGTGAAGGTAAAGCACATAACTATATATGTGTACAAGCTGGCGATAGAAAATAACCTTAGGGGTTAGCATGGCACGGGTGTTCTTTTTAACAGCGTTGTCGGGGTTCATGGCGGGATTGCCTTGTGTGGCTGTCGCGATGACCGACACCTTGCCCACCGGCGCGCAGCTGATGGCGGGTACGGCCATTGTCAGCAGCGCCGGCTCGATCATGACGGTGAACCAGTCAACCCCCAAAGCGGCCATCAACTGGAACAGTTTTTCCATCGGCAGCGGCGCCAAGGTCAACTTTGTCCAGCCCTCATCTTCCGCCCTGACGCTCAACCGCGTGGTGGGCAACGAGAAATCGATCATCGAAGGGGCGCTGAACGCCAACGGCCACGTCTTCCTGCTCAACAGTAACGGCGTGTTGTTCACTAATGGCGCCACGGTCAATGCCGGCGGCGTGGTGGCCAGCACGATGGGGCTGTCCGATGACCAGTTCATGGCGGGAAAATACCAGTTCAGCAACAACGGCTCGACTGCATACGTCATCAACCAGGGCGCCATCACGGCTGCCGACTGGGGATATGTCGCGCTACTCGGCCAGCAAGTGAGCAACCAGGGGATCATCTCGGCGCGCCTGGGCGGCGTAGCGCTCGCCGGCGGTGAAAAGGTCAGTTTGAATTTGAACGGCGACTCGCTGATCAACGTCACGGTGGATGAAGCTGCCGTGCACGCGCTGGTGGAAAACAAGCAGGCTATTTACGCGGACGGCGGGCAGGTCATCATGACCGCCAAGGCTGCCGATGCGTTGCTGGATAAAGTGGTCAATAACGAAGGTATCATCCAGGCGCGCTCGATTTCAAGCCACAACGGGGTGATCCGGCTGGAGGGCGGCAGCCACGGCACGGTGAGCGTGAGCGGCACCCTGGATGTCTCGGGCACGGCTGTCGGCGAGAGCGGCGGCGATATCAATGTGAGAGGCTCTAATATCCTGATGGATGCCGGGTCTAGCGTACTCGCCAACGGCGGCCTGACTGGCAACGGCGGCAGGATTTCCTCGATTGCTGATAATGTGGGTCTTTACTACGGCGACATTTCGGCACAGGGCGGGGCTTTGTCCGGCGACGGCGGGTTTGTTGAAACCTCAGGCCTTAATGATCTGGATATTACAGGCAGCGTCAGCGCTTCAGCGGCAAACGGCCTTGCGGGCATGTGGCTGCTCGACCCGGCCAGCATAAACATCGGGAGCGCGACAGATGGCAATGTTACGGGCAATCCCAATTTTACAGCCACCGGCACGGCAGCCAAAATTAAAAATACCACGATCAAGACCGCCCTTGATGCGGGGACTAACGTTACCGTCACCACAACGGGCGATGCGTTCGCCGGCACCGGCGATATTACGATCTCAAAGGGTTTTACGACGACAGGCAGCGGATCCCTGACCCTGAACTCCTATAACGATATCTTTGTCAATGACCCGGTAGTGATGAGCACTGGCGCCTTCACGGCGACAGCGGCGCGCGACGTCAGTATCGGCGCCAGCGGCTCGGTGGCCAGTTCCAAGACCAGCGGCACCGCGATCAGCCTGGGCGCGGGGCGGAATTTCATCAACAATAAAGGCTCAACCGCATTGTCAGACACGGCCGGCGGGCGCTGGCTGGTTTATTCGACCACTCCCGGAGCCGACACATTCGGCAGCCTTGACAGCGGCCATACCGCCATCTGGAACAAGGCCAACGGCGCCACCATCGGCCTTGGATTGGGTAACCGCTATGTCTTTTCTTTCCAGCCGACCGTCACTTTTACGGCGACAGGCACGCTGGGCAAAACCTATGGTGATGACGCCGCCTCCGCTGTCGCCGCTTCAAGCTATACGGTGAGCGGTGTGCAGGCCGGTGTGGCCAATGCCTTCACTGCCGACAGCAATGCAACGGCGTTTAGCGGCGCGCCGAGCTTGACTTCAACAGGTTCTGCGACGACTGCGAATGTCAACCTTGGCCCTTATGCCATTTCTGCGGGCGTTGGAACATTGGCTGCTCTCAATGGGTATGCACTGGGTTATGCTTCAACCGGCACCCTGACCGTCAGCCCGGCGCTGCTGACCTATACCGCCGACGCGGCGGGCCGGACTTACGGCGCCAGCAACCCCAGCTTCACCGGCACCATCAGCGGCTTCGTGCTCGGCCAGAACCAGGCCAGCGCCACCACCGGCACGATGAGCTTCGGTACGACGGCCACCGCGTCGAGCAACGTCGCTTCTTACGCGATCGACGGCTCCGGCCTGACCGCCAACAACGGCAACTACACTTTCGCCCAGGCGGCGGCCAACGCCACGGCGCTGACCATCAACCCCGCGCTGCTGACCTATACCGCTGACGCGGCGGAGAGGGCTTACGGCGCCAGCAACCCCAGCTTCACCGGCACCATCAGCGGCTTCGTGCTCGGCCAGAACCAGGCCAGCGCCACCACCGGCACGATGAGCTTCGGTACGACGGCCACCGCGTCGAGTAACGTCGCTTCTTACGCGATCGACGGCTCTGGCCTGACCGCTAAGGATGGTAATTACACCTTCGCGCAGGCTGCGGCCAACGCCACCGCCCTGACCATCAACCCCGCCCTGCTGACCTATACCGCCAATGCGGCGGAAAGGACTTACGGCGCCAGCAACCCGGGCTTCAGCGGCGCCATCAGCGGCTTCGTGCTCGGCCAGGATCAGGCCAGCGCCACCACCGGCACGATGAGCTTCGGTACGACGGCCACCGCGTCGAGTAACGTCGGTTCTTACGCGATCGACGGCTCCGGCCTGACTGCTAAGAACGGCAATTACACCTTCGCGCAGGCCGCGGCCAACGCCACGGCGCTGACCATCAACCCCGCGCTGCTGACCTATACCGCTGACGCGGCGGAGAGGGCTTACGGCGCCAGCAACCCCAGCTTCAGCGGCGCCATCAGCGGCTTCGTGCTCGGCCAGAATCAGGCCAGCGCCACCACCGGCGCGATGAGCTTCGGTACGACGGCCACCGCGTCGAGCAACGTCGCTTCTTACGCGATCGACGGCTCCGGCCTGACCGCCAACAACGGCAACTACACTTTCGCCCAGGCGGCGGTCAACGCCACCGCCCTGACCGTCAATCAGCGTCCGATTACGGTGACGGCGGATGCGGGTCAGCATAAGACCTACGGCGATGCTGATCCGGCCAGCTACACGTATGACATCACTTCCGGCAGCCTGGTGGGCACCGATGCTTTCAGCGGCGCGCTGGACCGCGTCACGGGCGAGAATGCCGGTTCCTATGATATCAACAAAGGCACGCTGTCGCTGGGCGGCAACTACGACCTGGCTTATTTCGGCGACCACTTCGCCATCGACCAGCGTCACGTCACGGTGACGGCGGATGCCGGCCAGCACAAG
>JAIOQI010000006.1 GCA_021413445.1 Alphaproteobacteria bacterium
ATCCCGCCGGCCCGCAGGTGGTCAGCCCGGAAACCTCCCACCGCCTCCGGCAATTGCTGGAATTGACGGTCGTGAACGGCACCGGCAACAACGCTTCTGTCGAAGGCTATAACGTCGGCGGAAAAACCGGCACCGCCGAAAAAAATATCCATGGCAGTTACGAGCACAACGCATTATTGTCTTCATTTCTCGGCGTCTTCCCGATCGAGGCGCCGCGCTACGCGGTGCTGGCGATCCTCGACGAGCCGCAGGGGACGAAGGATACTTCCGGCTTCGCCACCGGCGGCTGGACGGCCGCCCCGGTCGTGGCGCGGGTGGTTGAACAGCTGGGGCCGCTGTACCAGATCCCGCCGGACCTGGAGCGCACCCGCAAGAATATTGATGCCGAGATGGGTATGTATCTCAAGGAATTAAAGGAAGGAAGCTCTCTTGCGTCTCTTGGAACTGATCACTGATGCTGACGGCCTGAAAGTCAGCGACCTTGGCCTTGCCGCCGGTATCGAGATCAGGGGCATCACTTCGGATTCGCGCGAAGTGCGGGCGGGGTATCTTTTTGCCGCCTTCCCCGGCGCCAAGCTGGATGGCCGCCGCTTCATCGAAGACGCGGTGAAGCAGGGCGCCGCCGCCGTGCTGGCGCCGGAAGGAACCTCGGCGCCGTCCTCTGTCGTGCTCCTGACGGCCCAAAACCCGCGCCGCTGTTTCTCCCGGATGGCCGCCGTCTTTTACGGCAAGCAGATGGAGGTGATGGCTGCCGTCACGGGCACCAACGGCAAAAGCTCCACCGTCAGTTTCTGCCGCCAGATGTGGCAGTCGCTGGGGCATTCCGCCGCCTGTCTCGGCACCCTCGGCATCGTCGCGAATTTCGCCAATGGCGCGGGCATCAACCGTCCCGGCCTGCTCACCACGCCGGACCCGGTCACGCTGCATGCCGAGCTCGCCGAGCTGGAGGCCGCCGGCGTCACGCATCTCGCCTTCGAGGCCTCCAGCCAGGGGCTGGACCAATACCGGCTGGACGGCGTGCGCGTTACCGCCGCCGGCTTCACCAACCTGACCCGCGACCATCTGGACTACCACGGCACGATGGACGCTTACCTGCAGGCCAAGCTGCGCCTGTTCAGCGACGTGCTGACGGAGGACGGCATCGCCGTCGTCAACCGCGACATGCCTTATTTTGAGGCGGTCAGCGCGGTGTGCAAAAAACGCGGCATCCGCGTGATCGATTTCGGCGCCGGGGCCAAAGACATCCGCCTGTGCAAGCAAAAGCCGCTCACCGACGGGCAGTTTATCGAGCTGACGGTGTTCGGCGCGCGTTACGACCTGGAGCTGCCGCTGGTCGGCGATTTCCAGGCTTCCAATGCGCTGTGCGCGCTGGGGCTGGTGATTGCCGAAGACCCGGACAATAAATCCCTGCACAAGCAGGCCATTTCCGCCATGGAGCGGCTGCACAGCGTGCGCGGCCGCCTTGAATTCGCGGCCAGGCACCCGAACGGCGCTTCCATCTATGTCGATTACGCCCATACTCCCGACGGTCTGGAGACCATGCTTAAGGCCTTGCGCCCGCATACGCCGAAAAAACTTCATGTCGTGTTCGGCTGCGGCGGCGACCGCGACCGCGGCAAGCGCCCGATGATGGGTGAAATCGCCCTGCGCCTCGCCGACGCCGTGATTGTGACCGACGACAACCCGCGCACCGAGGACGCGGCCTTCGTGCGCAGCGAAATCATGAAAGGCGCGCCGTCGGCGCTGGAAATCGCCGGGCGCCGCGAGGCGATTGGCAAAGCTATCCGCCGCCTGAACCCCGGCGATGTCCTGGTCATCGCCGGAAAAGGCCATGAGCAGGGGCAGATTATCGGCAAGGAAACTTTGCCGTTCGATGACGTTAGCGAAGCGCGCGCCGCTGTTCTTGGGGTGACAAAATGACAAAAAACATCCTGTGGACAGCCGCAGAAATCGTTCAGGCCACCGGCGGCGCGACCACCAAGGACTTTGAATGCAGCGGCGTCTCCATCGACACCCGCACCCTGAAGCCGGGCGACCTTTTTATCGCGCTGAAGGGTGATGCGCTGGACGGCCATGACTATGTGGAGATGGCTTTCAGGGCGGGGGCGGCGGCGGCCCTCGTTAAAAAAGAATTCATCCCCAAATCGGACGCGCCTCTCGTCCGGGTCGATGACACCATGACCGCACTGGAAAATCTGGGCAAGGCCGCGCGCGACCGTTCACATGCGAAAATTATCGCCGTCACCGGCTCGGCGGGCAAGACCGGCACCAAGGAAATGCTGGCGATCGCCTTCGGCGCGCTGGGCAAGACCCACGCCAGCAAAAAAAGCTTCAACAACCACTGGGGCGTGCCGCTGTCGCTGAGCACGATGCCGAAAGACGCCGCCTACGGCATTTTCGAGCTGGGCATGAACCATGTCGGGGAGCTGGCGCAGCTGACGGCGCAGGTGCGGCCGCATATCGCGCTCATCACCACGGTCGAGCCCGTGCACATCGAGCATTTCAAGAACGTCGAGGAGATCGCCGACGCCAAGGCGGAAATTTTCTTAAGTATGGACAAGGACGGCATCGCCGTGCTGAATTTCGACAACCCGCATTTCGCGCGGTTGAAGGGCTATGCGGAAAAGCGCGGCATCGTAAAAATCTTCTCCTTCGGCGAGGACGAGGACGCGCAGTCGCGCCTGATCGACTGCGCCCTGCACGCCGACAGCAGCCATATCACCGCCGAGATCCTGGGCGAGCGCATCAAATACAAGCTGAATATTCCCGGCAAGCATATCGCCATGAATTCCCTCGGCGTCTTCACCATCGTCAAGGCTGCCGGCGGCAACCTGGCCGCGGCGGCCGAGGCGCTGCGGAATTCCATGCCCGTCGAGGGCCGCGGCAACCGCATCCTGGTGACCATCGCCGAAGGCCAGCCGCCGCTGACCATCATCAACGAAAGCTACAACGCCAACCCGGCTTCGATGCTGGCCGCCTTTAAAGTTTTTGAAATGGCCGTGCCGCCCGCCGGCGGGCGCCGTATCGCGGTGCTGGGCGACATGCTGGAGCTGGGCCGCGACGGCCCGCGCCTGCACGCCGAACTGGCCAACCCCTTGTTGAAGGCGAAAACCGACCTGGTCTTCTGCTGCGGGGCGCAGATGGACGCGCTGTATCATGTGCTGCCGCCGGACTGGCGCGGCGCCCACACCAAGGACAGCCAGGAGCTGGCCAAGCAGGTGGCCGCCGCCGTCGGGCCCGGGGATATCGTCCTTGTCAAGGGTTCCGCCGGCAGTAAAATGTCTTATGTCGTGCAGGCCCTGCAATCGCTGGCCCTGCCGCAGGGCAAAACAAAGGAACAATTGCATGCTCTATAACCTGCTCTACCCGCTGGCGGAACATTTCCAGCTCTTCAACCTGTTCAAATACCTGACCTTCCGCTCCGCCGGCGCCATCCTCACCGCGCTGGTCATCAGTTTCCTGATCGGCCCCGCCGTGATCCGCTGGCTGAAATCGAAACAGGGCAAGGGCCAGCCGATCCGCACCGACGGGCCGGAAACGCATTTGAAAAAGCAGGGCACGCCCACCATGGGCGGGCTGATGATTATTTTTTCCGTCACAGTCTCGACCTTGCTGTGGGTGGATCTTCACAACCTGTATATGTGGATCGTCCTCGCCGTATTCCTGAGCTACGGCGCCATCGGCCTCGCCGACGACTACGCCAAGCTGACCAAAAGCAGCCACAAGGGCGTTCCCGGCAAGCTGCGCCTGCTGCTGGAATGCCTGATCGCAATGGTCGCCGTGATGGGCGTGATGCTGCTGACGGCGGACCCCCTCAACGACACTCTCGCCATACCTTTTTTCAAGAACACCCTGATTGACCTCGGCTGGTTCTTCATCCCCTTCGGCATCATCGTGATTGCCGGCGCCGCCAATGCGGTGAACCTGACCGACGGCCTCGACGGGCTGGCGATCGGCTCGATCATGATCGCCACCGCCTGCTTCGGCATCATCGCCTACCTGACCGGCAATGCGGTTTTCGCCAATTACCTGCAGATCAACAGCGTGCCGGGGGTGGGCGAGCTGGCGGTTTTCTGCGGCGCGCTGATCGGCGCGGGGCTCGGCTTCCTGTGGTACAACGCGCCGCCGGCCGCCGTGTTCATGGGCGACACCGGCTCGCTGGCGATGGGCGGCGCGCTCGGCATGGTCAGCGTCATCACCAAGCATGAAATCGTGCTGGCGATCATCGGCGGGCTGTTCGTGATGGAAACGCTGTCGGTGATCATCCAGGTTGTTTCCTTCAAGACCCGGGGCAAGCGCGTGTTCAAGATGGCGCCGATCCACCATCACTTCGAAAAGCTGGGCTGGGCGGAAACGACGGTCGTCATCCGCTTCTGGATCATCGCCATCGTGCTGGCGCTGATCGGGCTGTCAACCTTGAAACTGAGATAGGGATGATTGATTTAAGGCCGCTGAAATCAAAACTTGGTAACAAGCCGGTGGCCGTCGTCGGCCTCGGCAAGAGCGGCCTTTACACTTATGAAGCTTGCACTGCGGCGGGTATCGGCACGGTGCTTTGGGACGACAATCCGGCGGCGGTGGCCGAAGCGAAACAAAAAGGCGCCGTCACCGAGGACCTGACCAGGGCTGATTTCACCCGTTTTTCCCTGCTCTGTCTCGCGCCGGGCATCCCGCTGACGCATCCCCAGCCGCATGCGACGGTGCTGCGGGCGCGGGCCGCCGGCTGCGATATTGTCTGCGACATCGAGCTTTTTCACCGCGCTTATCCGAAAATGAAAACCATCGGCATCACCGGCACCAACGGCAAATCCACCACCACCGCGCTGGTCGGGTATATTCTCAAGGTTGCCGGCGTCGAAGCTGCGGTCGGCGGCAACATCGGCGAGGCGTCCCTGTCGCTGCCGCAATTGTCCGGGCAGGCGACCTATGTGTTCGAATTATCCTCTTACCAACTCGACCTCTGCCCGACCTATGCGCCGGATATCGCCGTCCTGATTAACCTGAGTCCCGACCACCTCGACCGCCACGGCGGCATGGACGGCTACATCGCCGCCAAGGAACGGATCTTCCGCGGGCCGGGCGTGGCGATTATAGGCATCGACGATGCATGGGCGCAGGGGGTTTACGAACGCCTGAAAAAATCCGGCCAACGCAAAATCATCCCTGTTTCCTGCCTGAACACTCTCGAGCAAGGCATCTGCGTCACGGAAGACGGCGTCTTGCGCCATGACGGCAGGGAAATCGCCGACCTCAAACCGTGCCGGAGCCTGCAAGGCCAGCACAACTGGCAGAACGCGGCCATGGCCTATGCCGCCTGCCTCTCGAACGGCGTCGCGGCGGCGCATATTATCGAGGGGCTGAAGAGTTTTCCGGGCCTCGCCCATCGGCAGAACATCGTCGCCGTGCATAACGGCGTCGCCTATATCAACGACAGCAAGGCCACCAACGACCAGGCGGCGGCGATGGCGCTGCGCACCTACAGCCCGATTTACTGGATCGCCGGCGGCAAGGCCAAGGACGGCGGCTACAGCGACTGCGAAAAATATGCCCGTCATATCCGCCACGCTTTCCTGATCGGCGACGCGCAGGAGAAAATGGCGGCCTGGGCGGCGGCGCAGAAAATCCCCTTTACCCTGTCCGGCACCCTCGACAAGGCGCTGAGTCAGGCGCACGACATGGCGCAGCGTGAAAAGCTTAAAAACGCCGTGGTGCTGCTGTCCCCCGCCTGCGCCAGCTTTGACCAGTTCAAGAATTTCGAGCAGCGCGGCGACGTCTTCGCCGCGCTGGTCAGGAAAATCGCCCCATGAAAATACAGCTGCGCACCGAAAAATCCCTGCTCAGCCGCTGGTGGTGGTCGGTGGACCGCCTGACCCTGATGGCGCTGCTGGTCCTGATAACCGTCGGGATCGTATTGGTCACCGCCGCCTCCCCTTCGGTGGCGGAGCGTCTGGGTCTGCACCCGTTTTATTTCGTCACCCGCCAGCTGTTTTTTCTGGTGCCGGCGCTGTTCCTGATGTTCGGGGCCTCGATGATCGGCCGCAAAGCGTTGTGGCGGGCGGCCTCTGTGACGCTGGTGGTTGCCGCGTTCCTGATGGTCTTGGCGATACTGTTCGGCGCGCCGGTGAAGGGCGCGACGCGCTGGGTTTCCTTCCTCGGTTTTTCCCTGCAGCCGTCGGAATTCATCAAGCCCGCCTTCGCCGTCACCAGCGCCTGGCTGATCGCGCGGCACCAGTATGAGGAAAAATTTCCCGGCCATCAGATCGCGATGGGGGTTTACCTTGTGCTGCTGGGGCTGCTGCTGCTGCAGCCGGACCTCGGCATGTCGTTTGTGCTGTCGTGCATCTGGGGCGTGCAGGTCTTCCTCTCCGGCCTGCCGGTGCTGCTGATTGCCGGGCTGATTGTGCTGGGGGTGGCGGGGCTGTTCGGCGCCTATATGTTTTTCCCGCATGTCACCAGCCGCATCGACCGCTTCCTCGACCCCGCCGCCGGCGACAACTATCAGGTGCAGAAATCGCTCGATGCCTTCAGCCACGGCGGCTGGTTCGGCACCGGCCCCGGACACGGCCAGGTCAAGCTGACCCTGCCCGACGCCCATGCCGATTTCGTGTTTGCCGTGGCGGGGGAGGAGTTCGGTATGCTGTTCGCTATTCTGCTGATTATGCTCTTTAGCTTCATCATCATCCGCAGCATTGTCCGTATTTACAACAGCGACGACCTGTTCATCGTGCTGGGGTCGGCGGGGCTACTGACGCAGTTCGGCCTGCAAAGCCTGATTCATATGGGTTCGTCGCTGCAATTGCTGCCGGCCAAGGGCATGACCTTGCCCTTTATCAGCTACGGCGGCTCGTCGCTGTTGTCGATGGGCCTCGGCATGGGCATGCTGCTGGCGCTGACCCGCAAGCGGGTGGAAAGCCGGGGCGGCGCATGACCGGACGGCCCATCATTCTGGCGGCTGGCGGCACCGGCGGGCATCTGTATCCGGCGGAAGCGCTGGCGCAGGAGCTGCTCAATCGCCGGCATACAGTTATCATTATCACCGACAAGCGCGGCAGCGCCTTTCAAAAACTTGGCGACAAGGTACAAATCGACTGCGTGCGCGCCGCGACTTTCAGGCCCGGCATCGTGAGCAAGATAAAAGCTGTTTTGGATATTGGCCTCGGTATTTGGCAGGCGGCCTTGCTGCTCAGGAAACTTTGTCCGGTAGTGGTTGTCGGTTTCGGCGGCTATCCCTCTTTTCCCACTGTCTTTGCGGCACAGAGGATGGGTTTCAGGACTATCCTGCATGAGCAGAACGCGGTGCTGGGCAAGGCGAACCTGTGGCTGGCCAAGGAGGCTAAGGTGATCGCCGCGTCCCTGCCGCTGGCGCGGGACAAGGTGGTTGTTACCGGCAATCCGGTGCGGGCGGGGATTTGCGCGGTCAGGAACCATCCTTATCCCGCTCTTGACGGAACCCTGGAAATTTTTATCACCGGCGGCAGCCAGGCGGCGAAGGTCTTTAGTGATGTGGTGCCCGATGCCGTGCGCCTGTTGCCGGATGAGATCAAACATCGTTTGCATGTCGTGCACCAGTGCCGCGAAGACGACATTACCGCCACGGCGGAAAAATACCGCGCGGCGGGAGTGAAAGCCGAGATCAAATCCTTTTTCAACGATATGCCGGAGAGACTATCGGCCTGTCATCTGTTTATCGGCCGCTCCGGCGCTTCGACGGTGGCGGAGATCGCGGTGGTGGGCCGCCCGGCGATTTTCGTGCCCTATCCCGGCCATGCCGACCAGCAGCAGCTGCGCAACGCCGAGATTATCGCCCAAAAAGACGGTGGCTGGATTATCCCGCAGGAGCAGTTCACGGCGGAAACACTGGCGCGGCAGATCGGGCATCTCGCCAAAAACCCAGCGCTATTGGAGAGCGCCGCGGCCGCCGCAAAATCCTGCGGCCAGCCGGAAGCGGTGAAAAACCTGGCGGATTTGGTGGAGCAGGAAATTTCCAGCCAGAACACTGTTATGGCAAAATCATAAAAAACTCAACTTTCCTCTTATATTGTTGAAAAAGCAGGTTTATAATTTTTATAAAAAATTATTATGAATCAGGATGATGCCATGAAACAAACCTTCCCCTTCAACATCGGCACGGTGCATATCATCGGCATCGGCGGCATCGGCATGAGCGGCTATGCCGAGGTGCTGCATAACCAGGGCTACCAGGTGCAGGGCAGCGACCAGGCGGAAAGCGCCAATGTGCTGCGGCTGCGCGCCCTCGGCGTGCGGGTGATGGTCGGCCATGCCGCCGATAATATCTATGACGAGAAAAAACAATTGTGTTCGGTGGTGGTCAGATCGACCGCGGTGAAGGACGGCAATCCGGAAGTTGTTGCTGCCCGCCAGAACAAAGTACCCGTTATTCCCCGGGTCGAGCTGCTGGCCGAGCTGATGCGCTCCAAATGGTGCATCAATATTTCCGGAACCCACGGCAAGACCACCACCACCTCGATGATCGGCCACGTGCTGGAGAAAACCGGCCTTGACCCGACTGTCATCAACGGCGGCATCATCAACGCCTACGGCAGCAACACCCGCATGGGCAAAAGCCACTGGATGGTGGTCGAGGCGGACGAGAGCGACGGCACTTTCGCCAAGCTGCCTTCGGTCGCCTCCATCATCACCAACATCGACCCGGAGCATATGGATTATTACGGCACCTTCGACAAGGTGAAGGAAGCCTTCGTCGCCTACGCCCATAACCTGCCGTTCTACGGCGTCGTGATCGCCTGCATCGACCATCCGGTGGTGGCTGAATTATTGCCGCAGTTCCAGCGCAAGACCATCACCTACGGCTTCAGCGACAAGGCCGATATCCGCGCCGTCAATGTCCAGACCACGCCGGAAGGCGTCGTTTATGATATCCAGTTCAACTCCAGGCTCTCCCGTTTCCCGCGCGAGATGAAGGGCGTCAAGCTGCCGATGTTCGGCCCGCATAATATTCTCAATTCACTGACAACCTTTGCCGTGGGGCATGAGCTAAATCTTTCCGCCGAGAAAATCGCCGAAGCCATGAGCAAATTTTCCGGCGTCAAGCGCCGCTTCACCACCACCGGCATCGTCAACAATATCACCATCATTGACGATTACGGCCATCACCCGACCGAGATCGCCGCCGTCCTGCAGGCCGGGCGCGAGGCGATTAGCGGCAAGGGTAATGGACGAATTATCGCCGTCGTCCAGCCGCACCGCTATACGCGGCTGTCCAACCTGTTTGAGGAATTCTGCGCCTGCTTTAAAAATGCCGACGAAGTTATCGTCGCCGACGTTTATTCCGCCGGGGAAGAGCCGATCGCGGGGGTCAACCGCGATGCGCTGGTGAGCGGCATCAAAAAACAGGGCAAGGAAAAAGTCCACGCGCTGGAATCGCCGCAGGCGCTGGCGCCGCTGGTGCAGCAAATCGCCAAACCCGGCGATTTCGTCATCTGCCTCGGCGCCGGCAGCATCACCCAGTGGGCCCATGCCCTGCCGAAAGAACTGGAGCAGCTTTCCGGCATCGCTCCGAAAGTGGCCAACGGCGCGAAATGACTGACGCCGCCGCCGACTTGCCGCATTTCATAAACCGGCTGCAGGAGAAACTCCCGCCCGTGCGCGGACGGATCACGCCCTTTGCCCATCTGGGGCCGATGACCTGGTTCGGGGTCGGCGGCGCCGCCGAAATTCTCTTCAAGCCCGCCGACAAGCAGGACCTGATCGACTTCATCAAAAACTGCCCGAAAGATATTCCGGTCATGGCGCTGGGCGTCGCCTCCAACCTCATTATCCGCGACGGCGGCATTCCCGGCGTGGTCATTCGCTTGGGGAAAGAATTCAGCGAAATCAAGGCGGTAGGCACCAATATCGCGGCCGGCGCCGCCGCGCTGGACATGAACGTGGCGCTGGTGGCGCTGAAGAACAACATCACGGGATTGGAGTTCCTGAGCGGCATCCCCGGCACCATCGGCGGCGCGCTGCGCATGAACGCCGGGGCTTATAACGGGGAAACCGCGGAGGCGCTGGTCAGCGCCGAGGTTTTGTTCCGCGACGGCACAGTGCGGCAGATGACGACCGGGGAGATGGGCATGCGCTACCGCCACAACGACCTGCCGGACGGCGTCATTTTTCTCGGCTGCACCCTGAAGGGAGCTGCCGGGGATTACGAGGCCATTGAAAACAAGATGCTCGAGATCAAGAACAAGCGCGGCGAGACCCAGCCGATCAAATCCAAGACCGGCGGCTCCACCTTCGCCAATCCCGCGCAGGGTTCCCCTGCAAACCCGGAAGCCAAGAAAGCCTGGCAGCTGATCGACGAAGCCGGCTGCCGCGGCCTGAAAATCGGCGGCGCGGAAATGTCGCAGATGCACGCCAACTTCATGCTCAACACCGGGCATGCCACCGCCGCCGACCTGGAAAGATTGGGCGAAGAAGTGCGACAACGTGTTTACGCCAAGAGCCAAATCATGCTAGAGTGGGAAATCAGGCGCATCGGCATCCCGCTTGAGCAAGACGCCGATATCCTGGAATGGATGAAAAGGGAACACTGCTGACATGGCCAAAACGGTCGCTGTGCTGATGGGGGGATGGTCGAGCGAGAGGGAAGTCTCCCTCTCCAGCGGACGGTCCTGCGCCAAGGCGCTGCGCGACAAGGGCTATACCGTCAGGGAAATCGACGTCAAGCGCGACCTGAAAGACCTCATCTCCCAGCTGGAACCGAAGCCCGATGTCGCTTTCAACGCCCTGCACGGGCGGGGCGGGGAGGACGGCTGCATCCAGGGCGTGCTGGAAATCTTGGGCATTCCCTATACCCATTCCGCGCCGCTCGCCTCGGCGCTGGCGATGAACAAGCAAAAAGCCAAGGAAGTGCTGAAGCCGATGGGCGTACCCTGCCCGGAAGGGCAACTCGTCCACATCGACGAGCTGCGCAAGGGGCTGGTCCCTTTCAAGCCGCCCTATGTGGTGAAACCGAATAACGAGGGCTCCAGCGTTGGCGTCTATATCATCCGCCCCGGCGACAACAAGCCGCCGCGCGGCCTCGACACCTGGTCTTACGGCCCTTATGCGCTGGTGGAGAAATACATTCCCGGCAAGGAATTGTCGGTCGCCGTGATGGGCACTTACACCCAGAAGGCCCGCGCCCTGACGGTTACGGAAATAAAAGCCAATGCCGATTTCTACGATTACGAAGCGAAATACGCCGCCGGCGGCTCGGCGCATGTTATTCCCGCGCCGATCAACCAGGATGTTTTTAACGAAGCGATGCGCATCGCCGCCTTTGCCCACGAAAAATTAGGATGCACAGGTGTAACGCGCAGCGATTTCAGGTACAATGATAACGAGCCGGGTATTACAGGGTTGTTTTACCTGGAGACGAATACACAGCCTGGGATGACGCCGACGTCGTTGGTGCCGGAACAGGCGGCTCATTTGGGGATGAGCTTTGGGGAACTTGTCGCGTGGCTGGTGGAGAACGCCACAATTCACGCGTAGGTTTTGAAGTGCGAATAAAGTTCGCATAAGAGATGGGGTTGGGGATTGCGGTTTTTTAAAAAGAAGAGCGACGACTCGCGCTCACGGCGCAGCAGCCGTTTGCGGATGCTGCAGGTGCGCGGCTTTGCCGTGCTGGCCGTGGTCCTGGCCGCGGTCGCCGCCATTGGTTTTGCCGGCTACCAGGGTGATACCTTCAAAAAATTCGGCGACCGGGTCACGGCACAGGCGCTGGAATATACCGCTGCTGCCGGATTTAAAGTCAAAGATATCCTCGTCACTGGGCGCGTGCAAATTCCTGCCGACGAACTGCTGGCGCATCTCAGCATCAAAAAAGACATGCCGGTTTTCGGCGTCGATATCGCCGAAGCGCAAAAATCCCTCACCGCCATTTCATGGGTCAAAGACGTTGCCATCTCGCGCCGGCTGCCGGATACGATCGTCGTCGCGCTGCAGGAACGCACGCCGACGGCGCTATGGCAATATCAGAAAAAAATATCCCTGATCGACCAGGAGGGCGTCGTCCTGACGTCCAGCGGCCTCAGCGCCTGGCAGTCATTGCCGCTGATCGTCGGCGAGGACGCCGCGCGGCACGTGACGGAACTGACCGCACTCCTGAATGCCGAACCGGCCGTTGCCGGGGCGCTGGTTTCCGCGACCTGGGTGGGCAAACGGCGCTGGGACCTGCGCCTGAAGAACGGCATTGCCGTCAAGCTGCCGGAGCGGGATGTGGAGCTGGCGCTGCGCCAGCTGGCCGCGCTGGATGAGCAGAAAAAGATTTTTGACCGGAATATCGCCGCTATCGACTTAAGGCAGGCGGACAAGGTGGTTATCAAGCCGGTTGCCGTTGCCGCCGCTGTTCCGGCGAAGATGGGATGACGGACGGAAAAAGCTTATAAAAAAATAACTGGGGGATGGATGAAAAAAGACAGACAGATCATTAAAATTCAGAAGCCGAAAAATATGGCCGGCCAGAACGCCTCCCCCGCCAGCGACGGCAAGAACATCATTTCCGTGCTGGACATCGGCTCAAGCAAGATCTGCTGTTTCATCGCCGAAGTGAAAAGCCACGGCACCATCGAGGTCATCGGCATCGGCCATCAGGCCTCCAGCGGCGTCAAATCCGGCACGATTATCGACCTGAAAGCCGCCGAGACCGCCGTCGCTCATGCCGTTGAATCCGCGGAAATGATGGCGAAGACCCAGCTGCAGGGCCAGCCGATCAAGTCAATACTGGTCAACGTTCCCGGTGTGCATACCGTTTCCCACCAGATGTCCGTTGATGTCAGGATCGCCGGCCATGAAGTGTCCGACCGCGATGTCAAGGGCGCGCTCAGCCACAGCCGCGGCCTGATCGTGCCCGGCAAGGACGAGCTGGTGCATGTCATTCCCGCCGGTTACACCATCGACCGCACCCGCGGCATCCAGGAGCCGCGCGGCATGGTCGGGGAGACGCTCGGCGTCAACATCACGGCGGTGACGGGCATGTCGTCTTCCCTGTGCCATCTCGCGGCGATCGCCGGGCAAAACCACCTCGAGCTGGACGGTTTTTGCAGCGCGCCCTATGCCTCGGGGCTGGCGGCGCTGGTCGGCGATGAAATCCAGCTCGGCTGCACGGTCGTGGATATGGGCGGCGGCACGACTTCCATCGCCGTTTTTTTCGGCGGCAAGCTTATTTATACGGCGGCGATCCCGGTCGGCGGGATCAACGTCACCAGCGACATCGCGCGCGGCCTGACCACCTCGCTGGCCGATGCGGAGCGCATCAAGACCCTTTACGGCAGCGCCCATGCGGCGGGAACCGATGACGGCACGATGATCGATGTGCCGCCGGTCGGGGAAGAAGAGCATTCGCAGCCGAATTACGTGCCGCGCTCGCTGCTGACGGGGATCATCCAGCCGCGCATCGAGGAAACCTTCGAGCTGGTGCGGGCCAAGCTTGTGGACAGCGGCATCAATAAAATCGCGGGTCGGCGCGTGGTTCTGACCGGCGGCGCCTCGCAATTGCTGGGCCTGTGCGACATCGGCCAGCTGATCCTCGATAAGCAGATCCGCCTCGGCCGCCCGCAGCGCATCAAGGGCCTGGCGGAGGCGACCGGCGGGCCTGCTTTCGCCACTGCGGCCGGTTTGCTGATTTACGCCGCCGAACATGTGAACGAAATGCCCGCCGCGCCGGCGACGCACGGTTTTAACTTCCCAATCCCCCTCAACGGCCTTTTGCTGCAGAAGGTCACGCACTGGTTGAAGGAGAATTGGTAAACGATTCAATCGATTAGCTTTTGCACCGCCGCGCAAAAAAAGGCAAAAATTTTCTGATTCTTTTCTAAGCTTTAGGACTCAAAAAAAGTAATAAAAAAATACGTTTAAACACATGAAGACTCTGGAATGTATTCGACAGGAAACGTAAACTCTCTTTTATCACGAAGCGAAGGAACGCAAAAATGATCAACATTAGAATGCAAAATCAAAATAACCGCATGAAACCGCGGATTACCGTCGTCGGCGTCGGCGGCGCCGGGGGCAATGCCGTCAACAACATGATTAACTCGCACCTTGAAGGCTGCGAATTCCTCGTGTGCAACACCGACGCGCAGGCGCTGGAAGGCAACAATTCCACGCATAAGATACAGCTCGGCGTCAATGTGACCCGCGGCCTCGGCGCTGGCGCCAACCCGGAGATCGGCCGCGCCGCCGCAGAGGAAAGCATCGAAGAGATCATGTCGATCCTCGAAGGCTCCAACATGGTTTTCGTCACCGCCGGCATGGGCGGGGGCACGGGCACCGGCGCCGCGCCGGTCATTGCCCAGGCGGCCCGCGAAGCGGGCATCCTCACCGTCGGCGTCGTCACCAAGCCTTTCCACTTTGAAGGCTCGCACCGCATGAAACTGGCGGAATCCGGCATTGCCGAGCTGCAAAAGCACGTCGATACGCTGATTATCATCCCGAACCAGAACCTGTTCCGCATCGCCAACGAAAAAACCACTTTCTCGGACGCCTTCAAGATGGCCGACGAGGTGCTGCAGTCCGGCGTGCGCGGCGTGACCGACCTGATGGTCATGCCCGGCCTGATCAACCTCGACTTCGCCGATATCCGCGCCGTGATGGCCGAGATGGGCAAGGCGATGATGGGCACCGGCGAAGCGATGGGCGACCGTCGCGCGGTGGAAGCGGCCGAAGCGGCCATTTCCAACCCGCTGCTCGACGACATCTCGATGAAGGGCGCGCGCGGCGTGCTGATTAATATCACCGGCGGTCTGGACATGACCCTGTTCGAGGTCGATGAAGCCGCCAACCGCATCCGTGACGAGGTCGATCCCGATGCCAACATCATCTTCGGTTCCACCTTCGACGAGGCCCTGCAAGGCAAGATGCGCGTTTCCGTCGTGGCGACCGGCATTGAAGTCAATGCCTCGACCCAGGCAAAACCTCTGCATATCGCTTCCCAGGCCGTGGAGCCTGCCAAACGCCCGGTCGGCGCCCCGGTCTATGCCAAACAGCCGCAAGGCTACTACGCCGGCTACGAAAAACCGCAGCGGGAATTCGCGACCAGCGGCGTCGGTGGCGCGGGTTTTGCCGCCAGCGGCATCCCGTCCTCGGTGATCCCGTCCTACACCACCATGTCCACCGCGCGTCCGGCGATGGCCCAGCAGGGCGTATCGCCGACGGTTGCCGGCAAAGTAGAACATGCAGCAGAGCCGCAAGTGACCGTGGGCCATACGGCATCGTCTTCTTACGCCGCCGCAGCAACAGCAACGGCGCGCAAGCTGGATGATATGGATGTCAGCGTTGGCGATACTTATACCAAACCGGCGCAGACGCAGACCATCCAGCGTCCGACACAGCCTTTGAGCGCCCAGCCGAAGGCGCAACGCCATGGCAACAGCTTTATTCCGCCGAAGCCGGTGGATCCCAAGGCGGCGCCATCGACCCTTGACCTGTTCGAGGAGAAGGCCGTTTCCGCCCAGCCGCGCGCCACCCAGGCCGCCGACAAGCCGGTGAAAAAGTCACCGTCGCTGTTCGAACGCTTCACCATGCAGCGTCAGGAGGAAGAGCCGATCGCGCCTTCCCCGAAACTGTCGCCTGAAGCCGGCGCTAAAAAGGACGAAGACGAACTGGACATTCCCGCCTTCCTGAGACGGCAGGCGAACTGATCCCTGTTCTACTTAAACAAAAGCCCCGGGATGATCTCCCGGGGTTTTTGTTGTTGCAGATGTCTTCAGTTAGACTTTAGGGTTCTTTTCTTTCAACTCGATGCCCCCGCATACGGCAGCGCCGGCAATCGCAAGGATACCCCCCGCGACAAGCTCAATCGTGCTGTTTTCTGACGTCCCATTATACCCATCGATATTGGCGGCAATCCCCGAAAAGAGGAGCGTCAGGCCGAGAGACAGGCGGACGGCACGACGGTTAAACGCTTTTTTCAATCCTGATAGGGACATGTTATTTTCCTGCTGAAGTTATTTAGTTCCTGAGTGTATATCTAACTATAATTATGTCAACGCAAAAAATTTCACATCCGCATTTCATTTTTATCTATATATATCAACATCATACTGATGTAACACTCTGTCATCAACAGTGACTTTCTCCGCGCATATTCTTCGTGTTACCAAGGAGATGCGGGAACATCTTCCTGCGGGTTCAACAACATCGGTTTTGCAATGCTGAAGTCAGTTTACCAACATACGGTCAAAAACACTTTCACCGTCACCGGCATCGGGGTGCACTCCGGCGCGCCGGCGACCATGACCATCAAGCCGTCGCCGTCTTCTTCCGGCATTGTCTTTATCCGCACTGACATCAAGGACCGCTCGAACGTCATCCCGATGCGTTGGGATCACGTGACCGATACCCGCCTGTGCACCGTCCTGTCCAATAAGGCGGGGGTCAGCGTCTCGACCGTCGAGCACGTGTTGTCGGCTTTTGCCGCCCTCGGCCTCGATAATGCCGTGGTCGAAATCGACGGCCCCGAAGTCCCGATCATGGACGGCAGCGCCATTTGCTTCGTCGAGGCGCTGGACCAGGCCGGCCTCAGGCGCCAGAACGCCCATCGCCGCGCCCTGCGCATCAAGAAAACTGTTTCCTATCAGGAAGGTGACAAGCAGGCCTTTTTAAGCCCGGCGGACGGCACCTACTTCGGCTTCGAGATCGACTTCGACAACCAGCTCATCGGCCGCCAGAAATACACCCATGAAATGACCGAAGCCGCCTACCGCGGCGAGATCGCGGCGGCGCGCACCTTCGGCTTCCTCCATGAGGTCGAGCAACTCCGGAAAATGGGCCTGGCGCGGGGCGGTTCCCTCGACAACGCGATTGTCGTCGATGGCGATAAAATCCTCAATCCGGACGGCCTGCGCTTCAAAAACGAATTCGTCCGCCACAAGATCCTCGATGCCATCGGCGACATTTATCTCGCCGGCATGCAGCTGATCGGCCATTACCACGGCGTCAAGGCCGGCCACGCGATGAACAACAAGGTCCTGCACGCCCTGTTTGCGCAAACAGACGCCTTCGAGATCGTCGAACTGGGACAAACCGCGCCGCCCCGGCGCAGCATGGCTGCCACCTGCTGGACCCCGTCTGCGGCCGCTGTTACAGCCTGATTCCCCCTTATTTCAGCCTTTCCCCGCCCTCCTTAATCATGCTATAAGGACATAAGTTTCGTTTCACTTTTGTTCCTGGGTATTGCCATGACAAACCGCTTGCGTCTTGTTGCCGTCCTGTGCCTCCTGTCGTTTCTGGCGCTTTCCGGCTGCGCCTCCGATAAAGACGACCCCAATGCGGTCGAAAAACAGGACCCCGTGGAAAAAATGTACAACAGTGCCGCGGACACGCTGGACGCCGGAAGCTACACCGAGGCCGCCAAGCAATTCGACGCCGTCGAACAAAACTACCCCTATTCCCAATGGGCGACCCGCGCCCAGCTGATGGCGGGCTATGCTTCCTACAAAAACCTGAAATATGACGAGGCCCTGCTGGCGCTGAACCGGTTTATCGAATTGCATCCCGGCGACAACAATATCGCCTATGCCTATTACCTGAAGGCGCTGTGCTATTACGAGCAGATCACCGACGTGCGCCGCGACCAGAACATGACCGAACTGGCGCTCGACGCCCTGAAACAGGTGAAAAGCCGTTTCCCCGACAGCCCTTATGCCAAGGATGTCAGCCTGAAGATCGACCTGACCCTTGACCACCTCGCCGGCAAGGAAATGGAGATCGGCCGTTATTACCTCGAAAGAAAGCAGTTCCAGTCGGCCATCAACCGTTTTGAAAAAGTCGTGGAGCAGTACCAGACCACCACCCACGTGCCGGAAGCCTTGCACCGCATGACCGAAGCTTACCTGTCGCTGGGCATTATCGACGAGGCGCAGAAAACCGCCGCCATCCTCGGCCACAACTACCCGCAAAGCAGCTGGTATCACGACACTTACAAATTGATGGGGGAACCGGAGGATACCCTCCCGCCGCCTGAAAAAACGATCTATGATAGAACCATTGGAAAAATTTTGAACTGATAGGAAGCCGGATGCTGGTCAGCCTTTCCATTCACAACGTTGTCCTGATCGACCGCCTGACGTTGGAAGGCGCCAGCGGCCTGTCCGCCCTGACCGGGGAGACCGGCGCGGGGAAATCCATTCTGCTTGATGCGCTGGGCCTGGCGCTCGGCGCGCGCGCGGAAGCGGGGCTGGTGCGCCACGGCGAAGCCCAGGCCAGCGTCACCGCCTGTTTCGAGCTTCCCGCCGGACATCCGGCCCTGAAACTCCTGAAAGAAAAAGACCTGGAAGCCGCCGACACGCTGATTCTCCGCCGCACGGTGGGGAAAGACGGGCGCAGCAAGGCTTTCATCAACGATGCGCCGGTCAGCGTCCAGCTCCTGAAGGAGATCGGCGCCGAGCTGGTGGAGATTCACGGCCAGTTCGAGACCCAGGGGCTGCTCAACCCCGAGACGCACGGCCAGGTGCTCGACAGCTATGCCGGCCTCACCGCTGATGTCGCCGCCATCCGCGCCGCCTGGAACGGCTGGCGCTTGGCCCGCGAAAAACTGGAACAGGCGCTGGCCGACGTTTCCGCCGTCAAATTGCAGGAAGAGTACCTCAAATACACCGTGGCCGAGCTGGAAAAACTGGATCCGCAGCCGGGCGAGGAAGCGGGCCTTGCCGAAAAGCGCAGTTTCCTGATGAACCGCGAAAAAATGCGCGGGGCTTTTGAGCAGGCCACGGAGATTCTGGAGGGCGAGGACGGCATTCAGAGCCGGCTCGGCAGGCTGCAGGGCGTGCTGGAACGCCTGGCCGGCAAGGCTGGGGGCAAGTTGACAGCAGCTTTGGAAACGGCCCATCGCGCCCGGAGCGAGATTGATGAGCTTGCCTACCAGGTTGAACAGCTGAAAAGCGGCGGCGCGGACGGCGGCGAAAGCCTGGAGGAAATAGAAGAGCGTTACTTCACCCTGAAGGAATGCGCCAAGAAGCACCGTTGCACGACCGACGACCTGCCGAGCGTCCATGCCGAGCTGGCGCAGAAGCTACGGCTGATTACGCATCAGGAAGACGCCCTGGCGGAACTGACGGGCGCTGTTGCCGAAGCGCGGAAAAAATTCATCGCGCTGGCCGAAAAGGCCAGCGTCCAGCGCCAGAAGGCGGCGCAAAAACTGGGCAGGGCGGTGAATGCCGAATTGCCTGCCCTTAAACTCGACAAGGCGAAGTTCACCGTCGAATGCGTTTCCAGCGAGGCGGAATCCGGCTGGGGCCCGCAGGGGTTCGACAGTGTGCAGTTCGTCGTTGCCACCAATCCGCAGACCCCCGCCGGCCCCATTCACAAGATCGCCTCCGGCGGCGAGCTGGCGCGGTTCATGCTGGCGCTGAAATTGATTCTGGCCGAAACCAGCTCCATCCTGACGCTGATTTTTGACGAGGTCGATAGCGGCATCGGCGGGGCGACGGCGGATGCCGTGGGCGAGCGTTTGGCGCGATTGAGCCAAAATTATCAGGTGCTGGTCGTCACTCACAGCCCGCAGGTGGCCGCCCGCGCCGCCCATCACTGGATTGTCGCCAAGACCGGGCAGGGCGGCGCCGTCACGACGCAGATCACCCCGCTGAAAGCGCGCAGGGAGCAGCAGGAGGAAATTGCCCGCATGCTCTCCGGCGCCAAGATCACCCCCGAAGCCCGCGCCGCCGCGGCCAAGCTGCTGGAAAGCCGCGTGGCGGCGGCATGACGATGGGCAGCCATGAACAAGCCTAAAAAAATTTCCAGCCTCACCCCCATCGAAGCCGCCGCGGAAGCGGCCGATCTGCGCCGGCAGATCCTGCACCACGACAAGCTGTACTACCAAAAAGACGCCCCGGAGATTTCCGACGCCGCCTATGACGCCCTGCGCAAACGGCTGGAGGCGATTGAGCAGGTTTTCCCGGCGCTGGCCACCCAGGACAGCCCGACGCAAAAGATCGGCGCCCGCCCGGCGCGGGAATTCGCCAAGGTCAGGCATGCCGTGCCGATGCTGTCTCTGGCCAACAGTTTCAGCGACGAGGATGTGATTGATTTTTTCGACCGGGTGCGGAAATTCCTGCATCTTCCTGACGATGAGAAGCTGGAAATTCTTGCCGAGCCGAAAATCGACGGGCTGTCCTGCAGCCTGCGCTACGAGAAGGGCCTGCTGGTGCAGGCCGCCACGCGCGGCGACGGCGAGGAGGGGGAGGACGTCACGGCTAACGTCAAGACTATTAAGACCGTGCCGCAGAAACTGCCAAAGGGTGCGCCCGAAGTGCTGGAGGTGCGCGGCGAGGTTTATATCACCCGCGCCGACTTTGAAAAACTCAATCAAGCGCAGGCGGCGGCGGAGGAAAAAATTTTTGCCAATCCGCGCAATGCGGCGGCCGGGTCCTTACGCCAGCTGGATCCGCGCATCACGGAAATAAGGCCGCTGCGGTTTTTCGGCTATGCGCTGGGCGAGGTGTCGGAAGCGGTCGCGGCAACGCAGGAAGGCATCCGCCGCAAACTGTCCCAATGGGGGTTTGTCGTGCCGGAGCCGGAAACCGTCGTCGATAGCCCTTCAAGCCTGCTGAAATTCCACGCCCGGGTCTATGAAGAGCGCCCGACGATCGACTACGACCTCGACGGCGTGGTTTACAAGGTCAATTCCCTCGACTACCAGAAGCGCCTCGGCTTCATCAGCCGCTCGCCGCGCTGGGCGACGGCGCACAAGTTCCCGGCGGAGCAGGCGGAAACCATCCTGCACAAGATCGTCGTCCAGGTCGGGCGCACCGGCACGCTGACGCCGGTGGCCGAGCTGGAGCCGATCAACGTCGGCGGGGTGCTGGTCAGCCGCGCCACGCTGCACAACGAGGACGAGATGGCCCGCAAGGACATCCGCGAGGGTGATTACGTGATTATCCAGCGCGCTGGCGACGTCATTCCGCAGGTGGTGAAAAGCTTGCCCGCCAGGCGCAAAAAATCCAGCCGGCCTTTTGTTTTCCCCGACCGTTGCCCGGAATGCGGCAGCCTGGCCGTCCGCGAGGAGGGTGAAGTCGCCAAGCGCTGCACCGGCGGGCTGATCTGCCCGGCGCAGGCGGTGGAGCGGTTGAAACATTTTGTCAGCCGGACGGCCTTTGACATCGAGGGCCTCGGCGACAAGATCATCCGCGAATTCTGGGAGGAGAAATGGATCAAGACCCCGGCGGATATTTTCCGCCTTGCCAAATATGCGGAAACCCTGAAAGAGCGTGAAGGCTGGGGGGAACTGTCGGTCAAAAACCTCCTTGAGGCCATTGAGGAGCGGCGCACGATTTCGCTGGAGCGTTTTATCTATTCCTTAGGCATAAGGCAGGTGGGGCAGGCGACCGCCAAAAAACTGGCGCAGCACTATCAAAACCTCGATCATCTTCTGTCGCAGATGAAAGAATGCCGCGATCGCGAGGGCGCGGCCTTCCAGTCCCTGCTCGGCATCGAGGACATCGGCCCTTCCGTCGCCGAGGACATCGTCGGGTTTTTTGCCGAGCCGCATAACCAGCACGCGGTCAAGGATTTGCAGCGCGAACTTACCGTCAAAGACTTCGAGCGCTCGAAAACGGTGCATTCGCCCGTCACCGGCAAGACCGTGGTTTTCACCGGCAAGCTTTTAAAGATGAGCCGTGAGGAAGCCAAGGCGCAGGCCGAAGCCCTCGGCGCCGTTGTCGCCAGCAGCGTGTCCAAAAACACCGACTATGTGATCGCCGGCGAGGACGCCGGCTCCAAGCTCAAGAAAGCCACCGAGCTGGGCGTCAAGGTTTTGTCCGAGGACGAGTGGCTGAAACTGGCGCCGCCCTGAAATCAGCCGCTCTTTATGCTGTTCAGGTATTCGATCATGCGCCGCCCGATTTCGCGCGGTGCGGCGACGACCAGGTCTATATTCCGCCGGGTGAAATATTGCATTTCCTCATCGTTTTGCGCTTTGACCAGAACCTTGATGGAAGGATTCAGGGTGCGGGCCGCATCGACAATGCGGCGGGCTTCAAAAGGGTCGGGAACCGTCACCACAATAGCGAAAGCCTTCTGGATGGCCGCTTCATGGAGAACATCTGCGCGGGTGGCATCGCCGGCAATGGCGTGAAAACCGCTTTTTCTTAAGGATTCGACCTTTTCCCTGTTGTGGTCGATGACCACCAGATCCACGCGATTGGGATGAATATTCTTGGTGATGTGCTCCCCGACGCGCCCCAAGCCGACGAGAATGACGAGTTCTCTGAGTACGCGTTTTTCATCGTTGCGCAGATGGGCCAGTTCGTCGTCGCGCAAATTGAACAGGGTGGAAAGGCGCGGCGCCCGTTCCACGAGTTCATAGACCAGGCGGGAGCCATAGAAAGCGATGGGGTTCAGCCCGATCGAAACAAGGGCCCCGGCAAGTATCAGGTCGCGTCCGTCGTCCGGCAATAGGCCGAGGGATAGCCCTAAAGTCACAAGAATAAAAGAAAACTCGCCGATCTGGGCAAGGCCCGCCGAGATCAGAAGCCCCGTCTTTAGCGGATATCCGAACAGCGTAACGATCAGCAGGGTCACAATCGATTTTCCAATCATAATGACGGCAACGACCGCAAGGACATTGAGAGGTTGCTGGATCAACACCATTGGATTGAAAAGCATTCCGACAGACACAAAGAACAGGACGGCAAAGGCATCCTGAAACGGCAGCGCCCTGTCCGCTACTTCGTGAGTCAGGTCTGATTCCCGCACCATCATGCCGGCGAAGAAAGCCCCCAGCGCGAAGGACACGCCAAACAGCACTGTTGCGCTAAAGGCTATCCCCATCGCCACGGCGAAAACGGCAAGCGTGAACAGCTCGCGGGAACCGGTTTTACTGACTGTCGTCAACAGCCATGGCAGGAACCGTTTTCCGGCGACGACCATGATCGCGATGAACATCAGCACTTTCCCAAGAGCCAGGCCCAATTGCTGTGCCGTCTCCAAGGCGCCGCCCGCCTTGCCCGTTTCGGCCAGTGCGGGGATAAGAACCATCGCCAGAACCATGGCGAGATCCTCGACGATCAGCCACCCTATGGTGATATGGCCGCTGATCGTCTGTAGGAGATTGCGCTCCTCAAAGGCGCGCAGCAGGACGACGGTGCTGGCCACGGACAGGGCTAAACCGAAGATCAGGCCGCTTTGCAAAGGCCAGCCCCAGAAATAACTCAGCCCGGCGCCCATAACCGTTGCAATAACGATCCGTACCAGCGCGCCCGTCAGGGCTATTTTTCTAACGGCCATAAAATCGCTGACGGAGAAGTGCAAACCGACGCCGAACATGAGCAGCACAATGCCGATCTCTGAAAGTTCCTGGGCAATTTTGATGTTTGCTATAAACCCCGGCGTATGCGGGCCAATCAGAATGCCGACAAGAAGATAGCCGACAATCGGCGATATTCTCAGCTTTGTGGCGGCCAGACCGCAAACAAGGGCCAGGCTCAGGCTGACAGCGACGGTGGAAATAAGCGGTAAATCGTGCAACACGGCCACAAGGTCGACTCCTCTGTAGGATAGAGACTATGATGGCAGTCTATCAAATAAATTATTTGCAGCAGAAGTGTTTTTCTAAGGGCTCTGCCGCTTTTATAACTTCGGCCCGCCGCCGGCTTTATGCCGGTTGGGGTTATAAAGCATGAAGGTCATGCCCACATTGTTGGAGTTGTAGCGCAGGTTGAATTCCTGGGTCCCGTCCAGCAGGTCGTGCTTGCGGTGATAGAATGCGGTCTTGTTCTCTACGAAAATGCCGAACCTTTGGTTAGGCGTGGTCCACTCCAGCTTGTTCCTGATGCTGCCGCCGAGGCCCTGGATTTTGGTCTTTTCGTGATAATCGTCAAAATCCCAGTATTTGTCTTTCTGGACGACGACGGAAAGAGTCGCGCCCATCTGAAACCCTGCCGAGAGGCCGGGAACGTAAGACAGCGTGCCGAATTTTCTGGAGCTGAGCAGGTTGAACCTGTGCGCATAGCCGACTTCATATTCCATCTGCCGGTAGGTGTTTTCATTGCGCCCCAGCTTCATCTCCCCCGGTACTTGATAGTAGCCGTGGAAAGGGGTGCTGACGGGGGCGACATGATCGACCGCCACCCCGTCCACGGTCCCCTGGATAAGTTTTTCCTGACCCGGGTTCTGATAGAACTTGGGGTGAAAGGCGGAAACAAAGAATATATTTTTCGGGCTAAACCAGTTGTTGCCGTCCCGCGAATGCCATTCATAGTCCTTGATTTTAACATCATAGCGGCTGGTCTTGATGGTGATGTCGGAGGGGTAATAATGGGTGAAGGCATGGCTGGCGTAAATCTTGAACTTCCACTTGGTGTCCGGTGTTTTCGGCAAAGTGATTTGAATGGGGGCGGTTTCGACGGGGGCCGGGGTGGGAGTCTGGGCCAGGTTTATATTCGGAATGACATTGACCGGCGTTTGTTCCTGCGGGAGAGAGGGAGGAACCGTTTCCGCTTTAACCGTGTCGGTTTCAACCACGGGAGCGAAGTCAGCGCGGCCGCCGTCGGGTATCCTGCTAAGAGGCGACTGGCGTTTGTTTTCAGCGGGTGCAAGCTGCGCCTGATTATCTTCGACATCAGGATTACCTATCGTGGGAGGATGGCAGTCTTCCTCCCTGGGCGCCATTCTTCTTGCGTTTGCATCGGGGACCCATTCGGTATTTTGGCGTTCAGGCGTTTTCGCTTCCGGGATAGCGGGATGGTTGCAGCTGGTCATCAGGCTCAGGGCGGCTACGCCCGACAGCAGGGCGGCGCGGAACTTTTCTTTCAGTCTAAAACTCTTCATAACGTGCTGCTCCTTAAAAAATTAAATCGGGTGGTTCTGTCTTCTACCAGTCTTTTGTTATTATGTCTATGGTATTTCCGTATCAATTATACTTATTTAATTGTCATATTCACAGATAGACTTTCTTTACCATTGATGAGGTAAACTGGGGGCAGTGAAAAATATGGAGTCCCGGCATTGTTGAAACTGGATAGCAAAAAACAGACGCCCCCCGCGACCGGGGATGATCTCATGGAAGAGTTCGGCAGCAGGGTGCTGGCGAAAATCAGGAGCTTGAATCTCAAGCCGCTGCCGCAGCTTTACGAGCTGTGGTTCAATTATCTCCAGGGCAACCATGAAATTGTGCACGCCATCGACACCTATCAGGGCGAGATCGACGAAGTGTTCTGCAACAGGACCTATAAACGCTACCTGAGCGAATCGGCGCGGGAGGAAGCTGTCAGGAAGATCAGCGACCAGGTCCAGCAGGCCGTCACCGAACTGGCGACGACGCTCAGCTCGGTCCAGCAGGCGACGTCCGAATACGGGGGAACGCTGGAGGGGGTCACAAAAAAAATCGAGAATGCGAAAACGCTCGAGGACCTGGGCAGCGTCGTTTCCGGCATCGTCCAGGATACCAAGAGGATGGTGCAGAAAAACCAGGACCTGGAGCTTAATCCAGGACTGGATCGAAGAATCCAAGGTTTCCGGCACGGCGCTGTCCCTGCTGATGCTGGACATCGACCATTTCAAGAAGTTCAACGATACTTACGGCCACCAGACCGGGGACCAGGTTTTGCGGCTGGTGGCGCGCACCCTGACGGACGGCGTGAAGGGGCGCGATTTTGCGGCGCGCTTCGGCGGCGAGGAGTTTGTCATCCTTTTGCCGGAAACAAGGCTGTCGGACGCCCTCAAGGTGGCGGAAAACCTGCGCAAGGCCGTGGAGGACAAGGAGATCGTCAACAAGGCCAGCAATAAGAGCCTCGGCCATATCCGGCTTTCGGTCGGCGTCGCCCAGTACCACGCGGACGAAAGCGTCGCGGAGTTAATAGATCGCGCCGATGCCGCCCTGTATGACGCCAAAAAATGCGGCCGCAACCAGGTCAAGGCCGCGGGCATGCTGGTGGGCTAGGTTGCCGTTGGTTTAAGCTTAAAATCCCGGTCCCAGACGCCTTATCTTTTTCACCGTGCAGGAGCGTATTTCCCCCGGGGTGACCAGGTAAAAGGGCGTGTAGCCGGTCTGGCCGAAAGTTTTTTTGGAGTTGGCCGTGATGTTGTCCAGTACCAGGCAATTGACCCAGTTGTTCTTCGCCGAGGTATCAACCGCCAATACCGCATGATTGAAGTCTTTCGCGGCGCTGTCGGTGGAGACAACCATAATGGAAAACCGGCTGTCCGGCACGTCCAGATATTGCAGGGCGTAAAATTTGGCGATGGCGTAATCGTCGCAATCCCCCTTGCCGGTGAGGACGGTTTCGGCGCCGGCGGCCCAGTACTCTTTGGCGCCATGGTGGGTTATGCTGTCGCTGGTCCAGGTCACGGTCTTGTTGACGAGGCTATCGACGATCTGCATTTGCCGGAGGAGGGGCATGCCTTCCGCGCCGTCCAGCTTCGAAAGCCATGCCTGGTAATGCACGCTGTTGGAATCATCGTCCAGAAAAGAATCCTGGCGGCCATCCCATTGCTGGAACTCCTTGTGGCTTGCATACACGTCCGCGCCGCACGAATCCGTGACCAATTGCGTGATGTCGGCATCGAGGGGTTTGGGCTTGGCGGTGGTCTGGTTGATGTTCGTGGCCATGATGCCCAGCGCCGCCAGGCCCGTTATCACCGCGATCCGGAATTTTCTTTTTAAGCCGACATTCTGCATTAAGCCGTTTTTCCTGAAATAAAACTCAATAGGGAACGTAACAGATGTCGTGCATTATGTCAATAACATTATCTTATGTTATATTTATTTGCAGCCGGGGCCGTATTTTTTGTGGTGATTGGCGGGGTTATACAGCGAGAAGGAGAAGCCCACCGTATTGGCCGTGTAGCAGAAATTGAATTCCTGGGTGCCGTCCAGCAGTTCGTGCTTGCGGTGATAGAGGGAGGTCTTGTTTTCGTAGAAAAGGCCGAATCTTTCCTTCGGCGTCCGCCATTCGATTTTATTCCTGATGCTGCCGCCGACGCCCTGCAGGGAGTATTGCTCGTGATATTCGACGCGTTCGCCGTCCTTGATGACGGCGGAGCGCGTCCTGCCGGTCTGCACCCCGGCCGAGATGCCGGGCACATAAAGGACTTTGCCGAATTTTTTGTTGTCGAGCAGGGTGAACTTATGCGCGTAGCCGGCCTCAAACTCCATTTGCAGGTAGGTGTTTTTGTTATCCTCCAGGCGCATCGCGCCCGGCAGGTAATAGTTGCCGTGGAGGGCGTCATTGACCGGGGCGGTATGGTCAACCGCCACCCCGTCGATTGTCCCCTGGATATGCCTGATCTGATCCGGCTCCTGATAAAATTTGGGGTGAAAGTGGGAAACGAATATGACGTGGGCGTTTTTTTCAAAAGCCAGGGTGTAGGTGTTCGACGGCTCGTCGAACACCTGGAAGGGGTTGTTTCCCGGCTTGGACCAGGTCTTGGGGTTGAAGAATTCCCGGCTGCTTCTTTCCACCCATTCGTAGTTATCTATTTTCACGTCGTAGCGGCTGGTCTTGATCCTGATGTCGGAGGGGAAATAATGGGTGAAGGCATGGCTGGCATAAACCCGGACCTGCCAGTCCCATGCATGGTGCGCGTGGGGGAGTTTCAGCAGGTCGGTCCTGATGGACAACGGGGCCGGGTTTTTATTTTGGAGAAGACTGACGGGGTTTTTCCTGTTCAGGAAGCTGGTCTGGGCGAGGGGGAGGGTAAAGCTTTTATTGAAGAAAAGAGGGACGGCCGTTTGCCGGTTGAAGATGCCGCTGACATTGTCATTCGCCTTGTCGGCGAGGACGGGGTCCTTTTTCTTGTCAGGCTGTGAAGGCTGTGTCCGGACCGGGTGGTTATCGGGATGAGCGGCCGTCATGCGGAAGCCGCAGCTTTCTTCATCTACCGGGGCGGCTTCCGGTTTTGTTTTTATCCATTCGGTGTTTTGACGTTCCGGCGCCTGCTCTTCCCGGGGCGCGGGAGACTTGCAGCCGGCCATTGAGCTCAGCATGAATATCCCCGTCAGAACCGCGCGGCGGAATTTATGTTTCAAGGCGGAGAACTTCATCAGCTTTTCCATTCTGAAAATGAGATGAAGGATTCATAACAAGGATTAAATTTCGTGTCTATGAAAAGGTCAGTAATTATATATCAATAAGATATACATAACGCCAAAGCGACGCGAATCATCAGGGCGCGGGCGGTTTCCGGACTTTTACGACGCAGATACGCAGCTCTTTGTCGTTGAACAGGAGGCAGGGTGTAAAGCCGGTTTCGCCTAAGGTTTTGACGGTGCTGGGGAGCTCCTCGTTGTCATTCAGGATCAGGGCATTGGTCCAGTTGTTCGCCGCCGAGGTGTCGAGGGCGAGGACGCCGTGGCTGGGCTGGCGCATGACGCTGTCCAGCGGGTTCGTGGCGACGCCCAGAATGGCGAGCCTGTTTTCCGGCACGCCCAGATGCCGCAGGGCGCAAAACTTGGCGATGGCGAAATCCTCGCAGTCGCCCTTGCCGGTCAGCATCGTCTCGACGCCGGAAGCGTAGTATTCGAAAGAATTGTAGTTGCTCAGGTCGTCCGTCCAGGTGACGCGGGCGTTAACAAGGTCGTTCACTTTTTCCACCTGTTCGAGCAGGGGAAGTTCTTTCAGACCGTCCAGCTGCAACAGCCAGGTTTGATAGCCGGCTTTGAGAAAGCTGTCTTTCAAATAAAAATCCTGCCGCGCTTTCCAGTCCTTGTTGCCCCCGGAGAGTTCCGCATTTTTAATGGACCAGGTTGAATCGATCAGGATTTGCGTGTCCGGCGCGGGAGGGGCGGCGGGACGCAGGTTGCAGCTTGTCAACGCGCCCAGCATGGCAAGGCCGGAAAGGACGGCGGTGCGGAATTTGTTTTTCAGGCCGGGAAACTTCATGTTTCTTTATTCCTACGGCGCGGGCTGTTTCAGGGGTTTTAGTTTGCAGTTGCGCTCTTTCTGGGTATTCATGGTGAAAATCGGCTTGTAGCCGGTTTCATACAGGTTCTCTATTGAATTTTGAGCGCCTTCCGAGTCGTTCAGGATCAGGCAATCGACCCAGCTGTTGTCGGCAGTGGTATCGACCGCCAGAACGCAGTGATTGACCTGCTCTGAAACGCCGTCGGTGGCGACGAACAGCAGAAGCGTCCGGTTTTCGGGTACATTCAGGTATTTCATCGCGTAAAGCTTGGCAATGGCGAAATCTTCGCAGTCGCCGGCGCCGCGCAGGCAAGTTTCAACGCCGGAGGCAAAATATTCATAAGCCTGGTAATCTTCTTCATCCGAAAGATAGGTGACCTGGTTGTTGACGAGATCGTTGACGGCGTTGGCCTTATCAAGGAGGGAAGCGTCTTTTGTGTCATCCAGCTGGGACAGCCAGTCCTGGTAATGCACTTGGTTGGAATCGTTGCGCAGGCAGGAGTTTTGTCGCGGTTCCCAGGCCTGAACTTCGTTGTCATCGAGAGTTGTATAGACTCTCCCGTTGTCAAAAACGAGTTGCGTGTTTGGCGCCGAAGTGGCGTCGGGATGGCGATGCTGCTGGTCGCAGCCTGTCAGCAGGCCAGCCGCCGTCATGGCCGACAATGCGGCGGCGCGGAATTTGTTTTTTAACGACTCAAGGCCTCTGATCACGGCGCTGCTCCCATTATTGAACTTTTGAGAGCCTATCAGTAATTTACTATTATGTCAATTAAATTAAAATATCACTATATATTTCAATAAGTTATTTTAGCGTCTTTTCTTACCGCCCTTGCCGCGCCGGTGCTTTTCGCCGGCCTTCTTGTTCTTGTGGGCGGGTTTATCACGGCGGCGGTTCCGGTCAAAATTCCGGCGTGGCGCCGGTCCTGCATCCCCGCCGCCCGAGGCATCGACCAGTTCGAACACGGTGCTGCCGCGCATCGGGTCGGCTTCCAGCAGCCGCACGACGACGGCTTGCGCGAGGCGGTAGCTGCGGCCGGACTGCTTGCCGACCAGCGCATGGCGCTTTTCGTCATGGATGTAGTAGTCGCGCGGCAGGCTGCGCATCGGCACGATGCCGTCCGCGCCGGATTCGTCCAGCGAGACGAACAGCCCGAAGTGGGTGACGCCGCTGACCTTGCCGGGGAACTCCTTGCCGACGTTGGTGCTGAGGTATTGCGCGGTGAAGCGATCCATCACGTCGCGTTCGGCCAGCATCGAGCGGCGCTCGGTCTGGGAGATGTGCTCGGCGATTTCGTGCAGGGTCTCCATTTCGCCGTCTTCCAGCCCGCCCGCGCCGAGGCGGTGCGAACGAACCAGCGCGCGGTGCACCACCAGGTCCGCATAGCGGCGGATCGGCGAGGTGAAGTGCGCGTATCTTTCCAGCGCCAGGCCGAAGTGGCCGAGGTTGTCGGGGCTGTAGATCGCCTGGCTCTGGGTGCGCAGCAGCAGGGTGTGGATGAGCTCCTTGTCCGGCTTGTCGGCGGAGAGGCGGAGGATGTGGTTGAGGTTCTTCGGCTTGAGGTCTTCCGCCTTCGGCAGGCTGTAGCCAAGTTCCTTGAGGAACAGGCGGGTGTTTTCCAGCCGGTCGAAGGAGGGGCTGTCGTGGATGCGATAGACGCAGGGCGCGTTTTTCTTTTCCAGCGCCTCGGCGGTGGCGACATTCGCCAGGATCATGAATTCCTCGATCAGCTGGTGGCTGTCCAGGCGGTGGCGCGGTATAATCGCGGTAATCATGCCCTTGTCGTCGATCACCGCCTTGCGCTCCGGCAGGTCGATCTCCAGCGCGCCGCGCAGTTCGCGGGCGTGTTTGAGGATGCTGTAGGCCTTATAGAGTGGCTTGATGACGGGCTCCAGCAGCGGCCCGGTGGTGTCGTCCGGGTAGCCTTTGTGCGCGTTATCCACTTCCTCGTAGGTCAGCCGCGCCGCCGAGCGCATCAGCCCGCGCATGAACTTATGCGCGATGAGTTTGCCGTTCTTGTCGATCCACAGGTCGCAGGCGAGGCAGGCGCGGTTCACTTTCGGCTTCAGCGAGCACAGGTCGTTGGACAGGCGTTCCGGCAGCATCGGCACCACGCGGTCGGCGAAATAGGTGGAGTTGCCGCGCTCCAGCGCCGTCTTGTCCAGCGCCGAATTGGGCTGCACGTAATAGGAGACGTCGGCAATCGCCACCAGCAGGTGCCAGCCGCCCTCGTTGCCGGGAGTCTGGTCGGGTTCGGCGAAGACGGCATCGTCGAAATCGCGCGCATCGGCGCCGTCGATGGTCACCAGCGGGATGGCGCGCAAATCGACGCGCCCGCCGGAAAGGTCCGGCTCCTGCATGCCGTCGGCCTCTTGCAGGGCTTCTTGGGAGAATTCGGTCGGGATGCCGTGGGAATGGATGGCGATCAGGCTGATGAGGCGCGGGTCATCTTTTTTGCCGAGGCGCTTGACGATCCGGACGGGATTTTTCGAGCGGGGATATTTTCCGCCGGCCGGCAGCTGTTCCGCCACCACCAGGTCGCCTTCGGCAAAGCCCTTGGCGAATTCATGCGGGACGAAATAATCTTCCTTGACCTTTTTGTTGGTGGGATAGACGTAGCCGCCGTCCTTGTAGGGCTTGAAAACGCCGATGATCTGGCCGGTGATATCGTCAAGGGTCTTCAGGATGCGGGCTTCGTATTCGGTGGCGGAGACTCTTTTCATCCGCACTAAAATCTGCTCGCCGGGGCTGAGGGCGCCTTCCGTGCGGCGGCTGTCGGTGACGAAGATGACGGGCGCGGGCCCGCGGCCCTGCCAGTCCAGGGGCTTGGCGACCATCTCGCCATCGACATCCAGCCCGACGATTTCAACCAGGCCGGTGGCCGGCAGCGCGTCGGGCGCTTTGTAGGATTTTCCGCTGTCCTTGGCAACGACGCCTTCTTCCGCCAGTTCCTTGAGCAGCTGCTTCAGCGCGATGCGGTCCTGTTGGCCTTTGATGCTGAAGGCTTTGGCGATCTCGCGTTTGTTGAGCGCGTCGCCGCTGCTGTGGATGAATTCCCGCAGGGCGTCTTTGGTCGGCAGGCCGGGCTCGTATTTCTTTTTGCTCAAGATTTCTTTTCTTTCTTGCGCGTTTTGGCGGTGGATTTGGCGCTGGGTTTTTTGGCGGCGAGAAGCTCAAGCGCCTGCGCCAGCGTGACGTCCTCCACTTCCGTCCCCTTGGGCAGGGTGGCGTTGACGGCGCCGTGCTTGACGTAAGCGCCGAAGCGGCCTTTGCTGATGGTGACGGGCTTGCCGTCCGCCGGATGGTTGCCCAGTTCTTTCAGCGTGCCGAAACCGTTGCGGCTCTTGCTTTGCTGCGCGAGCAGGGCGATGGCGCGGTCGAGGCCGATGCCCAGCACGCCGTCCGGGTCATCCGCCGGGATGGACTTGAACTTGCCCTGATGGACGAGGAAGGGCCCGAAGCGCCCGATGCCGGCCTTAATCATCTCGCCGCTGTCGGGATGCAGCCCGACTTCGCGCGGCAGGCCCAGCAGCGCAATCGCCTTTTGCAGGTCGATGTCGGCAACGTCCAGGTTGCGCGGCACCGGCGCGCGCTTGGGTTTTTCCACCACGGGTTTCTTCTTTTTCTTCGGCTTCTTTCCGTCGGCGGCGGGTTCTTCCACCGGCGCGGCGGCAGGTGCGGGCGGTTCCGCGGTGACGACCGGTCCCAGCTGGATATAAGGGCCGTAAGGGCCGCGGCGCAGCGTGATCGGCATGCCGGTCTTGGGATCGAGGCCCAGTTCCTTGGGCCCCATGTCTTCGCCGTTCTGCGCCTCGCCGTCGGCGGCGGAGGAGAGGACGGGACGGGTGTAGCGGCAGTCCGGGTACTTGGAGCAGCCGACGAAAGCGCCGAATTTGCCGAGCTTCAGGCTGAGCTTGCCTTCTGTGCATTTCGGGCATTCCCGGGCGTGGGCTTTCCCGGCGTTGGGGTAGAGGAGCTTTTCCAGCTGGTGGTCGAGCGTGTCGATGACTTCGGTGATGGTGAGGTCCTTGGTCTTGGCGATGGCGGCGGAAAAATCCGTCCAGAATTCGGACAGCACCTGCCGGTACTTGATCTTGCCTTCGGAGATTTCATCCAGCTCCTCTTCCAGCCGGGCGGTGAAATCGTATTCCACGTAGTGCTTGAAGAAGTTGGTCAGGAAGGTGGTGACGATGCGCCCGCGGCTTTCGGGGATGAAGCGGCGCTGGTCGATCTTCACGTACTCGCGGTCCTGCAAGACCTGGATGATGCTGGCGTAGGTCGAGGGGCGGCCGATGCCCAGTTCCTCGAGCTTCTTGACCAGGCTCGCTTCGGTGAAGCGCGGCGGCGGCTGGGTGAAGTGCTGGCCGGGGATGATCTCGCCCAGTTGCAGCACATCGCCTTCCTTCAGGGCGGGCAGGCGGCGTTCTTCCTCCGCGGCGTCTTTGGAGTCGTCTTCCTGCTCCTCGTGATAGAGTTTCAGGAAGCCGTCGAAGACCAGCACGGAGCCGGTGGCGTGCAGGACCACCTTGCCGTCGCTGTTGATAATATCGACGGAGGCCTGGTCGAAGACGGCGCTTTCCATCTGGCAGGCGACGGTGCGCTTCCAGATCAGCTCGTAGAGCTTCGCCTCTTCGTCGCTGAGATGCGCCGCCACGCTCTCCGGCGTGCGGAAAATATCGGTGGGGCGGATGGCTTCGTGGGCTTCCTGCGCGTTCTTGACCTTGGACTTGTAGGCGCGGGGGCTGTCGGGCAGGTACTTGTCGCCGAATTTGTTTTTAATCAGCTTGCGCGCGTTTTCGACAGCCTCGCTGCTGAGGGTGACGCCGTCCGTTCTCATGTAGGTGATGAGACCGACCGTTTCGCCGCCGATATCGACGCCTTCATAGAGCCGCTGCGCGGTGCGCATGGTCTTGGTGGCGCCGAAGTACAGCTTGCGCGAGGCCTCCACCTGCAGGGTCGAGGTGATGAACGGCGGATAGGGATGGCGGCGGACCTGCTTCTTTTCGATGGTGGCGACCTTATAGGCCTGCCCCTTGATGCGGCCGACGGCGGTGTCGGCCATGGCCTTCGAGTTGATGGTCATCTTCTCGATTTTCTTGCCGTCAAGCGCGGTCAGGCGCGAGGTGAAGGTCTTGTTGTCCCTGGTGGTCAGCAGCGCCTCGATCGACCAGTATTCCTCGGGGTTGAAAACCTCGATCTCCGATTCGCGCTCGCAGATCAGGCGCAGCGCGACGGACTGCACGCGGCCCGCGGAGCGCGATCCCGGCAGCTTCCGCCACAGCACCGGCGACAGGTTGAAGCCGACCAGGTAATCCAGGGCGCGGCGGGCGAGATAGGCATCGACCAGGTTGCGATCGACATCGCGGGCGTGGGTGAAGGCTTCCTGCACGGCGGCCTTGGTGATCTCGTTGAAGGTGACGCGCTTGATCTTGACCTTGTCGGCGATGTTTTTTTCTTTCAGATATTCGGTGACATGCCATGAGATGGCTTCGCCCTCGCGGTCCGGGTCAGTCGCGAGATAGATGGTATCGACTTTTTTGGCGTTGGAGATGATTTCCCCCAGCGGCTTGGCGGAGCGCTCCCCCAGCTCCCACTGCATGGCGAAGCCATTTTCAGGATCGACCGAGCCGTTCTTGGCGGGGAGGTCGCGGATATGGCCGAAGCTGGCGACGACCGTGTAGTCGGATCCTAAGTATTTATTGATGGTCTTTGCCTTGGCGGGCGATTCGACGATAACGAGGTTATGCGCGGCCATAGTTTTCCTTCTCTGTGCTGACACATTATAATATGTGTCCGATAAGCTTCTAGATCAGGTTTACCTTATTTCCCGGCTGCCGTTCAATACGTCCTGCGAGTTCTAATTCCAGAATCACAGTTAAAACGTCAGCTACGGGCGCTCCGGCCGCCCGGATGACCTCATCCATCTGCACCGGGGTGGGACTCAATATTTCCAGAATTCTAATCCGCAGCGATTCGTCCGGCTCTTTGGCGGGGGTGGCACTGAACAAATGCGGCGCGCCTTTCCACGTGTCCCCCGCCGGGTCGTGCATGGGGCGGAGGCGCAGGTTTTTCAGTTCGCGGATGATTTCATCGGCGCTGGTCGCCATATGCGCGCCGTCCTGGATCAGCTTGTTGGCGCCTTCGGCGCGGGGATCGAGCGGCGAGCCGGGAACGGCGAAGACCTCGCGGTTCTGCTCCGCGGCCATGCGGGCGGTGATGAGCGAACCGGATTTCATCGCCGCCTCGACGATCAGCACGCCCAGGCTCATGCCGGAAATAATGCGGTTGCGCTTGGGGAAGTGGCGCGCGAGGGGTTCGGTGCCGAACGGGCTTTCAGCGACGATCGCGCCCTGCTCGGCAATTTGTTGGTAAAGCTTTTCATTTTCACGCGGGTAGATCACGTCGATGCCGCCGGCGACAACGGCGACGGTGCCGGTGGCCAGCGCCGCCGCGTGGGCGCTGGTGTCGATGCCGCGCGCCAGCCCGGAGACGATCACATAGTCGGCCTCCGCCACCCTGCGCGAAAACTCATCGGCGATTTTGCGCCCGGTCAGGGAGGCGTTGCGCGCGCCCACCACGCCAAGAGCGGGCTTGGACAAAAGGGCGGCATGGCCCAGCACGGTGATAAGCGGCGGGGCGTCTTCCACTTCCGCCAGCAGTTTCGGGTAGCCGGGTTCGTCGCGGGCGATCAGGTGCGCGTTGAACTTTTCGATCTGCTCCATTTCCTTTTCGGCCAGATCGGCGTCAAAAGCTTTCAGGCCGCTTAAGCGGCCGCCGCGTTTGGCCAGATCGGGCAGCGCCTTGAGGGCGGCTTCCGCCGAACCGAAGCGCTCCAGCAGCTTGTAAAAGGTGATCGGGCCGACGTTCTCCGTGCGCGACAGGCGCAGCCAGGCCAGCTTTTCCTTTGCATTCATGAAGAGCTCTTGAGCTTGATCTTGCTCTCGGTGCCGCTGAGGAGACGCCGGATATTCTCATGGTGCTTGGCCCAGACCATCAGGGAAAGGAAGGCCATGACGACAATAATCTGGAAGTCGGCGGTCAGCAGCACCGCGACAATCGGCGACAGGCCGAAGGCGGCAAGGGAGGACAGCGATGAGTATTGCGTCATCACGGCGACGGCCAGCCAGATCAGGCAAAGGATGAGGCCGACTTTCCACGACAGGGCGAAAGCGATGCCGAGCGCAACGGCGACGCCCTTGCCGCCCTTGAACTTAAGCCATACCGGGAACAAGTGGCCGATGAAAGCGCCCAGCGCCGCGATGACCGCGTAGTCCATATGGACTTGCCGGGCGATGAGGACGGGAATGGTGCCCTTCAGGCCGTCCAGCAGCAAAGTGATGATGGCCAGTTTCTTGCCGCCGACCCGCAGCACATTGGTCGCGCCGATATTGCCCGAACCTGATTTGCGGATATCCCCGAGCCCCGATATTTTGCCGAGCAGCAGCCCGTAGGGCACGCTGCCGGAAAGATAGCCGCCCAGGAATGCGAGCAGGATAGCGGACCAGATGATAGGGGTTTGGGTCAGGAGCAGGGACATTTTAATTTTCCTCTTTAAAAAAAGATGCGCCACTATCCCTTATTTGCAAGGGGCGGGCAATGTTTTTTTGGCTTTATACCACGCCCTTGTTTTTCAGGGCGGCGATCTCTTCGTCGCTCATCTTCAACTGGTTTTTTAAAATCTCCCGCGTGTCTTCGCCCAGCGTCGGCGGCGCGTGGCGGTAGGAGACCGGCGTTTCCGACAGCTGAAGCGGGTTGGCGATCAGCGTGACCGGCTTGTCCGTCGCGGCATGCGGCATGGTAACGGCCATGCCGCGCGCTTTCACCTGCGGGTCGGCGAAAACCTGGTCGAGGGTGTTGACCGGGCCGCAGGGCACGTCGAGTTTTTCAAGCCCGTCGATCCAGTGCTGTTGCGTGTGCTGCGCGACGATGGCGCGGACCAGCGGCACCAGGATTTCCCGGTTTTTGACGCGGTTCCTGTTTTCGGTGAAGCACGGGTCCTGATAGAGCTCCGGCCGGCCTGCGAAAACGCAGAAGTCCTGGTACTGCCGGTCGTTGCCGACGGCGAGGACGATGTAGCTGTCGGAGGTCTTGAAGACTTCATAGGGAACGATGGTCAGGTGCGCGTTGCCCATGCGCGGCGGGACGGCGCCGCCGGTCAGGTAATATTGCGCCGCGTTCGACATCACGGCGACCTGCGTATCCAGCAGCGAAATGTCGATGAACTGCCCCTGGCCGGTTTTCTCGCGGTGATAGAGCGCCGCCAGGATGCCGGTCAGGCTGTACAGCCCGGTCATGATGTCGGCGAAGGCGACCGGCATTTTGTAGGGGTCGCCGTCCACCGGCCCGTTCAGGCTCATCACGCCGCCCATGCCCTGAATCAGGTAGTCGTAGCCGGCGCGATCCTTGTAGGGGCCGCTGTGGCCGAAGCCGGTCAGCGAGCAATAGATCAGGCGCGGAAACTCTTTTTTCAGCTGTGCGTAGTCCAGCCCGTATTTTTCGAGCGAGCCGGCCTTGTAGTTCTCGAACAGGATGTCGGAGGTGGCGAGCAGCTTCTTGGCCACTGCCAGCCCTTCCGGCTGGGTGAAATCCAGCGCCAGCGATTTCTTGTTGCGGTTGGCGGAAAGGTAATAGGCGCTTTCGGTCGTTTCATGGCCGTTGCCGTCCTTCAGGAACGGCGGGCCCCATTTGCGCGTGTCGTCGCCGGCGCCCGGCTTTTCGATCTTGATGACGTCAGCGCCGAGGTCGCCGAGGATCTGGGTGGCGCTGGGCCCGGCCAGGATGCGCGACATGTCGAAAACGCGCACGCCCTTCAGGGGGCCGGTGTTTTTGTTCTCCATATTCATCTCACCATCCTATTAGGCACTTCTCACGGACTCTATAATTTGTTAAGTGTCTAAGTGTCCAATCAGGCTATGCTTTTGTAAAGCTGAAAAGAGGAATTATATGGCATATAAAGTTGCTGTCGTCGGCGCCACCGGCAATGTGGGCCAGGTCATGCTGAGCGTGCTGGCGGAACGGAATTTTCCGGTGAGCGAGGTCTATGCCGTCGCCTCCCCGAAATCGGCGGGGCGCGAGGTTTCTTTCGGCGAAGACAATGTCCTGAAGGTGCAAAACCTGGAAAAATTCGATTTCAAGGGCGTGGATATCGTCCTCGCTTCCGCCGGTTCCGCGGTGGCGGCGGCATTCGCCCCCCGCGCCGCCAAGGCCGGGGCGGTGGTGATCGACAACAGCTCCTGCTTCCGCATGGACAAGGACGTGCCGCTGGTGGTGCCGGAAGTGAATCCCGAGGCAATCGCCCTTTACAAGAAAAAATTCATCATCGCCAACCCGAACTGCTCCACCATCCAGATGGTGGTGGCGCTGAAGCCCCTGCATGACATGGCTACCATCAAGCGGATCGTGGTCGCCACCTACCAGTCCGTCTCGGGCGCGGGCAAGGCGGCGATGGACGAGCTGTTCGACCAGACCCGCGCCATCTACGGCAACGGCGAGGCGAAAAGAAGCGTGTTCGCCAAGCAGATTTCCTTCAACGTCATCCCGCAGATCGACGCTTTCATGGATGACGGCTCCACCAAGGAAGAATGGAAGATGCGGGTGGAGACCAAAAAAATCCTCGGCGCCGATATTGAAGTGTCGGCGACCTGCGTGCGCGTGCCGGTGTTCGTCTGCCATTCCGAGGCGGTGAACATTGAATTCAAAAAACCCATCACCGCGGCGCAGGCGCGTCGGGCTTTGCAAAAAGCGCCCGGCGTGGTGGTCATCGACAAGCACGATCCGGAAGACGGATTCATCACCCCGGCGGAAGCCTCCGGCGAGGATTCGGTCTATGTCAGCCGCATCCGTCAGGATGACAGCGTCAAGCACGGCCTCAGCCTCTGGGTGGTGGCCGACAATTTGCGCAAGGGCGCGGCGACCAACGCGGTGCAGATCGCGGAGATTCTGGCGAAAAAATATCTTTAGTTTTGGTCCGGCGCCCTATCGTCCCGCCGCCGGTGCGATTTTCGACAGCTGCTCGCTTTCGCGGGCGAGTTGCCGGGCGATGTTCTGCAGGGTTTTTTCGTTGGGCGGGGCGGAATTCGTGAACTGAGCGGTCATTTCGGAGACTGAATCCTGCGCGTCGCCGTACAGGACAAGGATTTTGGAAAACATGGTCACAACCACCAGGCCGACAAACACGGAGCAAAGGCACTTGAAGGTCATGCGGCTAAAGAGGCTGCTGATGAGAGACATGATGTTTTCTCCTTTCCGTTACTATACAATATGACCTTGCTTTCGAAAGCGGTATTGGCATAAATTCTTGTAATACTCTTGCTTTTATCTGGGAATTGTTTTCGTAATACGGTCATTTATAGGTTTTTATGAAAAAACACACCACAAAACATATCGCTGCATTCCTTTTGGGTGCCGCTGTTTTCGCCGGCAGTTCTGTCGTTTATGCCGGCGAGATTCCTGTGGACCGCATCATCCTCTCCACCAGCGGCCTGGCGCAGTTCGAGCACCGCACCAAGGTGACGGGCAATGCCGCGCTGGAGTTTCCGGTGCGGCTGGAGCAGGTGGACGATATTCTCAAAAGCCTGGTGGTGTTCGACGCCAAGGGGCGCGTCGGCGGCGTGACCCTGCCCGGCAAGCAGCCTCTCGACCAGATTTTCAAGGACCTGCCCTTCGACCGCAAACAGCTGACCAGCTCGATGATGCTGCTGAATGCCTATCAGGGCGCGGTGGTGACGGCAAAAGGAACGGGCATTGAGATGACCGGAAAGGTCATCCAGGTGACGCCGGAAGCGGTGACGCTCGACAATAACAAGACCGTGACCCGGCACCGCCTGAGCCTGATGACCGCAGCCGGGATGAAACAGGCGGTATTGGAAGACCTGCAATCCCTGCAGTTCGCGGATGCCAAGGTGCGCGACGAGATCAGCCGGGCGCTGGATTCCATCCGCAGCAACAGCACCTCCGGCCAGCGCGTGCTGACGGTCAACCTGCTGGGCGGCGGGACGCGACCGGTGGCGCTGTCTTACGTGGTGGCGGCGCCGCTGTGGAAGGCGGCCTACCGCATGGTGGCGCCGGAGCCCGGCAAGACCAAGGGCTTCCTGCAAGGCTGGGCGGTGGTCGAAAACATGACGGCGGGCGACTGGAACAATGTCGATCTGTCGCTGGTCTCCGGCAACCCGGTGACTTTCCGCCAGGCGCTGTACCAGTCCTACTACGTTGACCGCCCGGAAGTGCCGGTGCAGGTGTTCGGCCTGGTGCTGCCGCGCATCGACGAGGGCGCGCTGCCGAACCAAACGGACATGCAGCAGGAAAAAGGCGCGCAGCTGCAGCGCGGCAAGATGCTGCGGGCGGAGGGTTTCGCTGCGCCCTCGGCGATGGCGGTGCAGGCGGATGCGATGGCCGTTGATGAATCCTTCATGGCCACCGGCGGGATGGGCTCCGTGGCGGGAGCGGCGGCCCCCGTCCAAAGCGCCGAGGCGGCGACGCAGGTGCTGTTCCGCTTCCCCGAGCGCCTTAACTTAAAATCCGGCCAGTCGATGATGCTGCCCTTCGTCAGCCGCGACGTGCCGATGGAAAGGGTTTCGCTGTACCAGCCGGACACCAACCCGCGCCACCCTCTGGCCGCCGTTGAAATCAAGAACGACGGCGAGACCAGCCTGCCGCCGGGCGTGCTGACTCTTTATGAGGACAGCAAGCTGCTCAAGGGCAGCAGCTTTGCGGGCGACGCGCAGCTGCCCGAGCTGGGGCAGGGCGAAAAACGCCTGGTCTCCTACGCGCTGGATTCGAAAACGACCATCGACCGCGAGGATAAAAGCGTTTCAACTGAAGGCCAGATGACGGCGGAACGCGGCGTCATCAAGACCGCGGTGAAAAACCGCGCCGAGACGACCTACACCATCAAGGCGCCGGCCCGGGAAGACCGCACGGTGATTATCGAGCATCCGCGCAGCGGCGATTACAGGCTTGTCGAGCCCGACCCCCAGGCGGTGGAAGTGACCGAGACGCACTACAGGATCAAGACGACGGTCAAGGCGGGGGAGACCAAGCCGCTGCATGTCGTGCTGGAGAGCCAGGTCTGGCAGTCTTACAGCATCGACACCTTGTCGGCCGAACAGCTGGACGCCTATGCGGGCGGGTATGGCAGCCTGAAGCCCGAGACGCGCAAGCAGTTCGAGGACATCGCCGTCCTGCGCCGCGAACTCGACGAGACCGACCAGAAAATCTCCGCCGTGGAAGAGCAGCGGCAGGCGATCTTCCAGGATCAGGGCCGGGTGCGGGAAAACCTGAAGAGCCTCGGCGTCAAGTCCGAGGTGCAGCAGAAATATCTCGACAAGCTGAACGCGCAGGAAGACCAGGTCGCCCAGCTGGACAAACAAAAGCAGGCGCTGTCGGAACAGCGCCGGGAAAAACTGGAAGCCTTGCAGGAAAAAATCGCCGCGCTGAAGTTTTAGGCAGCCGACCGTTCGGGCTGGGCCGATGATGTGTCGGAAGCCGGCACGATTTGGACCGGGGCGGTGACGCCCCATTTAACCCGCGTCCATGCCCGCTCATGCAGGTAATAGAGGAAAGTCTTGGAGACCACCTCGGCGCTGACGATGAAGGCGCTGAGGCTGAATTTTCCGGTGACGATATAAGAAATCACAAAGGTATCGAAGGAGCCCAAAAGACGCCAGCTGACGGCCTTGGCGAAGGACCGGCTGTGTTGAATTTTTTGCATCATGGCTATACCTCCTGTTGGAGATGAAATTTAATCCGGGTGGTTGTCATATGTCAACGGTTATCTGGATAAAAAATCGCGGTTCATTAAAAATTCCAGGATTTCCTCGGCCAGCTCTTCCGGGGACTGCCCGACGGTTTCCAGCCGCAGCTCCGGATTTTCCGGCGCCTCGTAGGGGCTGCTGATGCCGGTAAAGTTCGGAATCTCCCCGGCGCGGGCTTTTTTGTAGAGCCCCTTGACGTCCCGGGCTTCGGCCTCTTGCAGGGGGGTATCGACGAATACCTCGATAAAACGCCCTTCGCCGATCAGCTCCCGGGCCATTTCGCGCTCGGCGCGGAACGGGGAGATGAAGGAGACCAGCGCGATCAGCCCCGCTTCCATCATCAGCTTGGCAACTTCGGCAACCCGGCGGATGTTTTCGGCGCGGTCCTGCTCGGTAAACCCTAAGTCCTTGTTCAGCCCGTGGCGCAGGTTGTCGCCGTCGAGGAGCACGGTGTGCTTGGCCATAGCGTTGAGTTTTTTCTCCACCACGTTGGCGATGGTCGATTTGCCGGCGCCGGAAAGGCCGGTCATCCAGATGGTGCAGGGCTTCTGCCCCTTGATGGCGGCGCGCGCCGCCTGATCGACGCTGAGGTCCTGCAGGTGCACGTTCTGCGACCGCCGCAGGGCGTGGGTAATCATGCCCGCCGCCACCGTCTCGTGGGTCAGGCGGTCGATGAGGATGAAGGCGCCCAGCGTGCGGTTGAGGGCATAGGGCTCGAAGGCTATCTTGCGGTCGAGGGCGATGTCGCAGACGCCGATTTCATTCATCGCCAGCGTCTTGCAGACCTCGTGCTCCAGCGTCTGCATGTCGATTCTGTATTTGGGCTTGGCTGGAGTGCAGATGCTGCGCGCGGTGCCGGACTGCAGGAGATACTGGCGGCTGGCGACCATCGGCTTTTCGGACATCCAGATGATGCGGGTCTCGAACTGGTCGGCGATTTCGCACGGCGCGTCGGCGGCGGCGATGACGTCGCCGCGGGAGACATCCACTTCGTCGGCGAGGGTGAGCGTGACGGACTGCCCGGCGGTCGATTCTTCCAGGTCGCCGTCATAGGTGACGATCCGCGCCACGGAGGAAAGCTTGCCGGAGGGCAGGATTTTGACGCGCGTCCCGGGGGCAACCGCGCCCGAGGCGATGCGTCCGGCGAAGCCCCTGAAATCGGCATTCGGGCGGTTGACCCATTGCACCGGCATGCGGAACGGCAGGCTGGAATCCTGGCCGTGGATTTCGACCGTCTCCAGATGCTCCAGCAGGGAAGGGCCCTCATACCACGGCGTATTTTCGGAGAGGGCGGTGACATTGTCCCCGCGCAGCGCGGAAACCGGGATGGCCAGGACGTCTTTGAGGCCGAAGGCCGCGGCTATTTCGGCATAATCTTTTTCAATGCGCCGGAAGACCTTTTCATCGTAGATGACCATGTCCATTTTGTTCACGGCCAGCACGACGCGCTTCACCCCCAGCATCGAGACGATCATGCTGTGGCGGCGGGTCTGGGTGAGGATGCCTTTGCGGGCATCGACGATGACGATCGCCAGATCCGCCATCGAGGCGCCGGTCGCCATGTTGCGGGTGTATTGTTCGTGCCCCGGCGTGTCGGCGACGATGAATTTGCGGCGGTCGGTCGAGAAAAAGCGGTAGGCGACGTCGATGGTGATGCCCTGCTCGCGTTCGGCGGCCAGGCCATCGACCAGCAGCGCGAGGTCGAGCTCGCCGCCGGTGGTGCCGAATTTCTTGCTGTCGCCGGCCAGCGCCGAAAGCTGGTCGTCGAAAATCATCTTTGAATCGTAGAGCAGGCGCCCGATGAGGGTTGATTTGCCGTCATCGACGGAGCCGCAGGTGATAAAGCGCAGCAGCCCCTTTGCCGCGTGGGATTGGAGGTAGGATTCGATGTCCTCTGCGATAAGGGCTGACTGGTGGGCCATCAGAAATAGCCCTCCTGCTTTTTCTTTTCCATCGACGCCGCGCCGTCATGGTCGATCAGCCGCCCCTGGCGTTCGGAGGTCGTGGTCAGCAGCATTTCCTGGATGATCTTGGGCAGGGTGTCGGCGTCGGATTCCACCGCGCCGGTCAGTGGATAGCAGCCGAGGGTGCGGAAACGCACCTTGCGCAGCTGCGGCTTCTCGCCGCGATGCAGGGGCAGGCGCTCGTCATCGACCATGATTAATGTCCCGCTGCGCTCGACCACGGGGCGTTCCTTGGCGAAGTACAGCGGCACGATCTCGATGTTCTCCTTGTAGATGTACTGCCAGATGTCGAGCTCCGTCCAGTTGGAAAGCGGGAAGGCGCGGATGCTCTCGCCCTTGTTTTTCCGGGTATTGTAGAGGTTCCACAGTTCCGGGCGCTGGTTTTTGGGATCCCAGCGGTGGTGGGCGTCGCGGAAAGAGAAGATGCGCTCCTTGGCGCGCGACTTTTCCTCGTCGCGGCGCGCCCCGCCCAGCGCGGCGTCAAAGCCGTATTTGTCCAGCGCCGCCTTGAGCGCCGCGGTTTTCATCACGTCGGTATAAACGGCGGAGCCATGCGTGAAGGGGGTGATGTTCTGCGCCAGTCCTTCTTCATGCGTATAGGTCAGCAACTGCAATCCCAGCGAAGCCACCTTGCGGTCGCGTAGGTCGATCATGTCGCGAAATTTCCAGGTGGTATCGACGTGCAGCAGCGGGAACGGCGGTTTCGCGGGATAAAAAGCCTTCATCGCCAGATGCAGCATCACCGCGCTGTCCTTGCCGACCGAATATAGCATAACGGGGTTGTCGCATTGCGATGCAACCTCTCTGATAACCTCGATGCTTTCCGATTCTAGGGGGGTTAAGGCCATGCGGTGAACAGGACTTTCCTGACTGTGTGTTTATGACTATCAAAGTTTATAAACGACGGCTTGAAGGGCGTCAATTGGTAATAAAGAATTATATGGTAAATTTGGGCATTAAAGTCTCTTTATGAACTATTGCAATAAACAGTTTTATATTTTAGTTTGTGGTTCTTATTAAGGGAATTAATTGGACGATAGGTTTATTCACGGTGCTTCTTCGCATCCGGCGGAGGCTTTGTTCTCCTGTTTTATTAAGCCGTTATAAAAATTGAGAGGGGTAATAATTGATGAAAAAGAAATTGCTCAATGGTTACGTTATTGGTCTTGGCTTGGCCTTGATCGCCGCCATTTCCGTGTGGGCGTCAGTCGGCCACAACAAGCAAGACGTAACACTGGCGGCGCAAGATTCGGGCGTTCTGGCGAAGACCGCCAGCCGGGTCGAGCCGCCGCGCACCTTCAAGGATTGGCGCCTGCTTTGCACCGTGCCCGGCAAAGACGGGAAAAAACAGTGCCAGATCATTCAGGTGCTGAGCGAGGATGGAAAAAAATCCGTCGCGCTGACCACCATTGTCCATGCAGGGCAAATCAAGGAAAAGCCTGTCGCCGTGATGATTTTTATGCTGCCGCTGGGGACGCTGCTGCCGCCGGGGATGACGCTGAAGGTGGATGACGACAAAGAGATCAGGATCCCTTACCAGCAATGCCGCAAGGGCGGCTGCCTGGTGCGTGTCGCGGTGGACAAGGACCGCCTGGACAAAATCAAGACAGGTAAATCGATGTTTGTCGGCTATAAGGTTATGAACGGAAAGGGCAAGGTGGCGCAGGTGCCGCTGAACGGCTTTGCGCAGGCCCTTGACGCCATGATGCGGGAAAGTTCAAAAGAAGGGTAACTTTAAAAGTTTAAAATCGGCCGCCAGGGTGAAAAGGAAAACATGCAATGACTAAAAAATCACGGAAGAACGAACAAGCTCCTTTCATCCCTCCCGGCCAAAACGTTGCGGCGACCGTGGCCGTGCCGCGGCAGCCAAAGCTGTCGATTGAACAGGCGCTGATGGCGGCGAGAAAGCACCAGGCGGCGGGCGAACTGCGGAAGGCCGAGAATATTTTGCGGCAGATTCTGAAAGTATCCCCCCGGCAGCCGCAGGCGCTGCACCTGCTGGGCGTTATCGCGCATGCCGCCGGCAAGACCAGCCTGGCCATCGACCTGATCGGCGAGGCGATTCGCATCGACGGCGGCGTCGCCCTGTTTCACGCCAATATGGCGGAAATGTGCCGCCGGCTGGACCGGCTGGAGGACGCGGTGAAACATGGCCGCAAGGCAGTCGCGCTGGACCCGAAGCTTGTCTCCGGGCATGGCAATCTCGGCATCGCCTATTTCGATCTTGAGCAATACGAGAAGGCGGAAAACTGCCACCGTACGGCGCTGAAGCTCAACCCCAATTTTGCGCCCTCCCTGAACAACATGGGCAGCATCCTGCGCCAGCGCAAGGATTACGCGGGCGCGTGCGAATATTTCCGCGCCGCCATCCAGGCTAACCCCGATTTCCTGGATTCGCAGAACAACCTCGGCGAGACTCTCGCCAGGGTGGAACAGCACGAAGAGTCGCTGAAGGTGCTTGACGGCGTGATTGCCCGCAAGCCGCTCTATGACAGCGCCCATTGTAACCGCGGCCTGACGCTGCTGGCTATCGGCGAGGAAGCCAAGGCGAGGGACAGTTTCGTGCGGGCGCTGAAAATCACCCCGGATTATCCCCAGGCTTATGCGGGGCTGGTGCTGATCTCCCTTGAGCTGAATAAACTGACTGAAGGGGAAAAGTTCGCGCGCCGGCTGGTGGAGCTGGAGCCCAAAAAGGCCGAATACCGCAGCATGCTGGGCTCGGTCCTGCTGGCGCAGGGGCTGACCGAGGAAGCCGAGGCCGCCTTCAACAAAGCCATCGAGATGCAGGACGATTGCATCCCGGCCAGGGCCGGACTGGGTCATGTGCTCATGGAAAAGGGCGATCTCGACGGGGCCGAAAAAATGTTCAGGAGCTGCCTGAAGGACGAAAAGGACACCTCCCCGGCGCTTTACTCCCTGATTCAGGTCAGGAAAATGAAGGCCGGCGACCCGGAAGTGGCGGTGATGGCGGGCGAAGCCGAAAAGCTGAAGGGAAAAGTCTCCGCCTCGAAGGCGATCCCCCTGAATTTCGCGCTGGGAAAAATGTACGACGACCTCGGCGATTACGACCGGGCTTTCCCCCACTATATGGCGGGCTGCAGCCTGAAAAGAAAAAAACTGGATTACAGCATGGAGGAGAAGGAGAAGAGCATCCAGCGCATCAAGGACGTCTTCACTGCCGATTTTATCGCCGGGAACGCGAAGAACGGCGATCCGTCCGGCCTGCCGATCTTCGTGCTGGGCATGCCGCGCTCCGGAACGACGCTGACCGAACAGATCATCGCCAGCCATCCTTTGGTGCATGGCGCCGGGGAACTGAGGGATTTGCTGGACGTCGCGGAAACCTTCCCGCCGGGCATGAAGACG
>JAIOQI010000055.1 GCA_021413445.1 Alphaproteobacteria bacterium
CACTTTGCGCATCATGCGCGAGGAGGGTGCGGAAAAGGCGGGCGGGGTGATGCACTGCTTCACGGAGTCGATGGACGTGGCCAAGGCGGCCATGGATCTGGGGTTTTACATCTCGTTTTCGGGGATAGTCACCTTCAAGAACGCGAAAACCATCAAAGAGGTAGCGGCCGCAGTGCCGATGGAAAAGCTGCTCGTTGAGACCGATTCACCCTATTTGGCGCCCGTTCCGTACCGTGGCCGGACCAATCAGCCGGGCTACGTCAAACATGTCGCCGAAGAAGTCGCCCGTCTGAAAGGTCTGGATTTTGACCAGGTTTGCAAACAAACGACTGATAATTTTTATCATTTATTCAATATATTGAGGTGAGTATCTAATGTTGACTAATAAGACTGTTTGCGCACTGATTTTGCTAAGCTTTTGCCAGTTGGCCGGTGCCGGGGCTTACGAAGACATGGTCGCCGCCGTGAACGAGGACAAAGCGCCGGCCATCAATGCCCTGCTCAAACGCGGCATCGACCCCGATACCACCGACCAGGAAGGCAATACCCTCCTGATGCTGGCCGCGGCGGCCGGCAGCAGCCACGCCATTGCCGAGCTCCTGGCGGCTCGGGCCAAGGTCAATGCGCAGAATCAGTTGGGCGAAACGGCCCTGATGCTAGCTTCGATCAATGGCCATCTGGAAATAGCCAGAAGCCTGGTTCTCCGCGGCGCAAACGTGAACCAGCCCGGATGGACTCCTTTGATGTACGCGGCGACCAGGGACCACGTCAATATTGCCCGGTTGCTGATTTCATATGGGGCAAAGGTCGATGCGGCGGCGGACAATGGCTATACGGCGCTGATGATGGCGACGCGGGAGAACAAAGCAGGCGTGGTAGCGCTGCTGTTGGCCAATGGCGCCGATCCGAATCTGACGGCGCAATCCGGAGTGTCGGCGAAGTCTATTGCCCAAGAGAAGAAGAACCCCGAAATCACTCAGTTGCTGTCTAAAAGTGCGCGTTAAATGATGGCGGAAGACCGTTGAATAGGCAGCTTTTCCCTATCTTTAATTTCGTATAATGTATATTATGTTAAGTAATATACTTAGCAGCTCCAGCCAGCCTTTTCAGATGTTTTTGGCGATCCAGTCGGCTATGTAATCGACCCCAACCTGCCGGTTATCGGCCTGGGCGTGATAAGTGCCGCCATCCTCGGCGGTCAGGATACGCAGCGTTTTACGCTTCGAACCGACCGCTTCAAATAACTTGTAGGCGGAAGCGACCGGCACGACCTTGTCGGCGTCGCCGTGGACGATCAGAAACGGGCAGGTAATCTGCTCCGCCACCCCAGCCATCGAGAATTTCTTCGCTTTTTCAATCGCGGCGTCGGCATCGTCGATATGCCCCATGATCCAGCGGAAATGGAAGGCTGATTGAGCGGTGTTCTTCGGGTCGACCTCCAGCCGGCGCTTGATCTCAGACTGCCAGGCCGCGAGATCCCAGTGCAGCGCTCCGAAAGCGACGCCGGCGGCGTAGCGCTTTTCGAATGCCGCCACCCGGCCCGCATAGTAGCCGCCGAAGCTGTAACCCATGACGACCATCTTCTTGGGGTCAACGTCAGGCCGCTTGGAGACATAGTCATAGGCCGCCGTGCCCGCGACTTCGTAATCGTGGCGCGCATACATGCCCCGCAATCGCAGCGACTCCCCCTGCCCGGGACCGTCTATCGCCAGCGTGTGCCAGCCACGCGCCGCGAACTCCAGCCCATTGAACAGGATGCTCATTTCCTTGCAGTTATCCATGCCGTTGAAGACCACCACAGTGGGCGCGCGGCCGCTGACACCCGGCGCCTTCAGGAAAATCGCCGGCAACGTCGTCTTCTCGAACGGCACTTCGACAAATTCCATGTTCGGATAGCGGCGTTCGAGTCCCGCGCGCTGGCATTGCAGGGACTTGCGCCCGACTTCAAGCTTGACCGGGCCGGGGTAGATAAAGCGTTCACCGGTAAAGTAGTAC
>JAIOQI010000007.1 GCA_021413445.1 Alphaproteobacteria bacterium
GCATAACAGGGGGCGCTTTTTTGTTGCAGGTTGCGCTATTTCTAGGAAGCCACGGCCTGGTCGTCGTCTTTTTTCTTCTTGGCTTCCTTGGCCTCTTTGTCCTTGGCCTTCTTTTTGTCGGAGAAGACGATCATCGGCGGCGTGTTGTTGAGGATGTTTTCGCCCTTCACGATCACTTCCTCGGCACCTTCCATGCCGGGCAGTTCGAACATGGTGTCGAGGAGGATGATCTCGATGATGGAACGGAGGCCGCGCGCGCCGACATTGCGTTCGATGGCGCGTTTGGATATTTCTTTCAGGGCGTCTTCCTGGAAGGTGAGCTTGACGCCTTCCATGTCGAACAGGCGGGCATATTGCTTGACCAGGGCGTTCTTCGGCTCGGTCAGGATTTTAATCAGCGTCGCCTCGTCCAGGTCGTCCAGGGTGGCGACCACGGGCAGGCGTCCGATAAATTCGGGGATCAGGCCGAATTTGAGCAAGTCTTCCGACTGCACTTCGCGCAGAACCTCGCCGGCGCGGCGATCGTCCGGCCCTTTGACTTCGGCGCCAAACCCGATCGAGCTGGAACGGCCGCGGCGCGAGATGATTTTCTCGAGTCCGGCAAAAGAGCCGCCGCAGACGAAAAGGATGTTGGTGGTATCGACTTGCAGGAATTCCTGCTGCGGGTGCTTGCGGCCGCCCTGCGGGGGGACGCTGGCCATCGTGCCTTCCATCAGCTTCAGCAGCGCCTGCTGCACGCCTTCGCCCGATACGTCGCGGGTGATGGAGGGGTTGTCGGATTTGCGGCTGATTTTATCCACCTCGTCGATATAGACGATGCCGCGCTGCGCGCGCTCGATGTTGTAATCGCAGTTTTGCAGCAGCTTCAGCACGATGTTCTCGACGTCCTCGCCGACATAGCCGGCTTCGGTCAGGGTGGTGGCGTCGGTCATGGTGAAAGGAACGTCCAGAATCCGCGCCAGCGTTTGCGCCAGCAGCGTCTTGCCGCTGCCGGTCGGGCCGATCAGCAGGATGTTCGATTTTGACAGCTCGACGTCGCTGCCCTTGGCCAGCGTCTCGTCAATGCGCTTGTAATGGTTGTGGACCGCCACGGAGAGAACGCGCTTGGCGCGGTCCTGCCCGATGACGTAGTCGTCGAGGACCTTTTTGATTTCGCGCGGGGTGGGGATGCCCTTGCCGGATTTGACCAGCTGGGTCTTGTCTTCTTCCTGGATAATATCCATGCAGAGCTCGACGCACTCATTGCAGATGAATACGTTCGGGCCGGCGATCAGCTTTCTTACCTCATGCTGGCTCTTTCCGCAGAAAGAGCAGTAAAGCGTATTTTTTGAATCCCCTGAAGCTGTTTTGCTCATCTCGATTTCTTTCCTTTATTTTAGTCGGCAGCTCTATCTATTTCAGGATAGAACAGCCGCAAGAGATTGCCAACTGTTCTTGACGGGAATAATCCACTTTTGCGCTATGGCTTTTCTTCCCAACTGCCTCTATTTTAACAACATATACGGTTAAAAAATCATGAAGGCAAGAATATGAATATAGGGGAAATTGTGGATAACTTCAGCCTGCTGGAGGATTGGGAGGAGCGGTACCGCTACCTGATTGACCTCGGCGGCAGTTTGCCCCTCCTGCCGGAGGAGGTTAAAACGGAGGAAAACAAGGTCAGGGGCTGCATGAGCCAGGTCTGGATGATTTTGGGTTGGGATGAAAAGGGCAGGCTTTCCATCCGGGCGGAGAGCGATGCCAAAATCGTGCAGGGGCTGGTTGCCATCTTATGCACGGTCTTTCAGGGCAAAACGGCAGAAGAGATCAGGTCGATAGACATCGAGGGTATTTTTAAAAAGCTGGGACTCGACCAGCATCTCAGCCCCAACCGCCGGAATGGCTTCTTTGCGATGGTGGAGCGTATCCGTTCTTTTACGGCGCAATGTACGTGATATTGTCGGCCAGCTTCTTGTAAGTATCCGCAAAAGTTTTGTTTTCAACGCTGTACTGGACTTTCAGCACCAGGATGGACTGTTTCCCGGTCAGGTAATGCCCGATAGCGTAGGAGGGATGGCCGTACCGGTCGATGGAAAACCCGCTGAGGGTCGCCCATTTCAAGGTGGTGTCGGCATTGACTGAGAAATCGAATTTTTTGTTATTCAGGTTGATATCCTTGAAATCATTTTCGAGCGCCGCTTTCATTTTGTCTTCGGTCAGTTTCGACAAAAAATCGCTATCGGCCTTGAGAAAAGTGATTTTTACATCAAAGGATTCGTCTGTCTCCGCGTCGGCGCGGCGGAATGTCGCGATTTCGCCCAGCGCGATGTCCTTGGGCGGGTTCTCCAGGTAGGGAACGCCCCCGTTATCCGCCGAAACCGTTACCACCGTCGGCGCTTCGGGGAGCATGACGCTGTATTCGGCATCGTTATGCGCGTATTTATAATCCGCCAGCGCCTGCGCCGGTAAAACACTGACCAGAAGCAGGCATAAAAATATTCCAAGACTTATTTTCATTTCGGTATCTCCCATTTTCCCGGATCCGCCTGGGTTTGTTCCCCGTTCGCCATGTTTTTTACCTCATGCGGCTTCCCGTCCTCGAAGGGCGGGAACCAGACGTAGGGAATGCTTTTGCGGCTGGCGTATTTGAGCTGGTCGGAAACTTTTTTCGCCGCGTGATACAGTTCGACGTTGTAGCCGCGTTCGCGCAAGTCCTGCGCGGTTTGAGCGGCTTTGCCTCGGCGTTCTTCCGACGGCAGGATCATCAGGATATGCGCCGGGGATTTTTGTCCGACCGGCAGCGCGCCTTTCTCAAGCAAATAAGCGAACAGCCGCGAGAACCCGATGGAAATGCCGACGCCGGGAAGTTTCCTGTTGATGTACTGGCTCGCCAGATCGTCATACCGCCCGCCGGAACAGATAGAGCCGTAATCCGGATTGTCGAGGAACACGGTCTCATACACTGTGCCGGTGTAATAATCGAGGCCACGGACGATGGATAGATCCGCTATTATCTCTCCCGGGGGGGCATGTGCGAGCGCACTTAATACAAAAACCAACTCCTTTTTTCCAACTTCGTAAAGGTCGTTACGCTCGAAAACAAGTCCTTCCAGCGCTTCTTCTAGCTCGTCTGGGGCGCTACATTTTATATTTATTAATGCTTTAATTTTTTCAATAAGATCGGAAATAGCGTCATCGTTTCTAGGGCTATATTTCTTACATGCATTAACGATCAAATAAGAGAAATCGGTGGGAGAAATTTTTTCTTTTTTGTCGATGGCCCTCATTATATCTGTAAGAAAGTTTTCATCAGTCACGCCGATGGCGTTCAGATAACCCACCAGAAGTTTCCGGTTATTAATTCTTATCAGGAATTTTTCCGTCTCCATCCCTGGCAACCCTTTCAACACCTCCCATATGATCGCAGGCATTTCGGCGTCGAAGTGCAGGGGCAGGGCGTCGAGATTGATGACGTCGATATCGCACTGGGTGAATTCGCGGAAGCGGCCTTTCTGCGGACGCTCGCCGCGCCAGACACGCTGCATCTGGTAGCGTTTGAACGGAAAAACCAGCCCGTTGAAATGCTGCGCCACATACCGCGCCAGCGGCACCGTTAAATCAAAGTGCAGGGCGAGGCGGGGGTCTGTGGTACGGAAGTCTGGTGAATGCGACGAATCAATTTCAGCCTGCAAACGGTGCAGCGTGTAAATCTCTTTCTCCGTCTCGCCGCCCTTGGCCGTCAGCGCATCGATTTCTTCCACGCTCGGCGTCTCGATGGAGCAGAAGCCGTAGCTCTCGAACACCTTGCGGATTTTGTCCATCCATTGCAATTCGACGGCGCGGTACTCCGGCAGCCACTCCGGAAAGCCGCTGATCGGTTTAGGCTTGTGAATTTTGTGTTCCTGGCTCATGCCTGCCGCTATTTCTTGGTGTTCTTATCGGGATAATTCGTGTATATAATCTACCCTTATTCAAACATGCCGTCAACGCATTGGACCTGAGATCATGAGCCATATGGATAAACTCCTCGAAATCATGCACTACCTCCGCGCCAGCCCGGACGGCTGCGCCTGGACCAAGGAGCAGACGCACAAGTCCCTGACCCCCTACCTGATCGAGGAGGCCCATGAGACCGCCGACATGATCGACCAGGGCAAGGTCGATGGCGACCTGCGGGATGAGTTGGGCGACGTTCTGCTGCAGATCGTTTTTCATGCGCAGATCGCGGAGGAACGCAAGGCTTTCACGTTCGACGATGTCGCCGGGGCGATAGTCGAAAAACTCGAGCGCCGTTATCCGACCATTCTGGGCAGTGAGGCCAACACGCTCAAGACCCCGGAGGAAATCGACCGCCGCTGGGAGGAAATCAAGGCCGAAGAGCGACTGAAAAAAGGCGTCACGCCGGACTCCAGCATCCTCGACGAAATTTCGCACGGCCTGCCGGCGCTGCTGCGATCAGCCAAGCTCAAGGGCCGCGCCGCCAAGGCCGGCTGGGAATGGCCTGACGTGTCGGCGCTGCTCGACAAGATCAATGAGGAAGTAGGGGAGCTGCGCGATGAGATCGAGGCGCAGAAGATCGACAAGGAAAGGGTCGCGGCGGAACTGGGCGACCTGATGTTCCTGCTGGTCGATTTTGCGCGCTGGCAGGGCGTCGATGCCGAAGACGCGCTGCGCACCACCAACAACCGCTTCGAGCGCCGCTTCCGTTATATGGAGCAGGGGCTGAAGCGTCAGGGTAAAGATTTCAAAAGCTCCACACGGGAGGAGCGCCGCGCCTTGTGGGACGAGGCCAAAGCGATGGAGAAACAGAAGAAGGCGGGTTAATTCAACTTCGGGTCAAACCCCGGCTTGATGTTTTTCTTGGCGATCTTTGCGACCCTCTCGACATCCGCCTGATTCCTGACGCGTCCCATGTGGGCAAAGCTCTGCTGCAATGACCGGAGACAGAGCTTTTCAAGGTCTTCGTCGCTGACGGTCAGCGCCCGGCGCAGGTTCTGCGGCAGCGTTACGCAAGCAATACTTATATCACTGATGGAGAGCATGCCGCGTGTCCCGCCCATATTGAACTCGTCTTCCCTGAAATCCGCGTGGCCACCTTTGAGGTTTTTTCGATCCCTGAATCCCGCTTTCTTCATGAGATTCCTGATGACAATCTGAAAGATGCTATCGACAATAGCCGGGTGTGACGCTTCATAGGCCTCGCGCCTGACGATCGTTTCATCGGGGTTATATTTTTTGTGGAAGGCGTCATCCTCCGGATCCGGCACGCAGGCGACAGCGACAATGGAAATATTGGGATTCCACTTGTCGCCGACGATGATGTTGGCGTTCTGCAGGTCGTTCAGGATCGTCCGCGCGTAAGAGACGGTTTCCTTCAGGAGGGATTCCGGCGTTGATAAATCATCATCTGCGTATTCATGCATGAGCATCCCCTGATC
>JAIOQI010000058.1 GCA_021413445.1 Alphaproteobacteria bacterium
CTTCTTGTTGAGCACCGGCACGGCGTCAATCTCATGGAACGTGCCGTCCACTTTAACGCGCTGAAAACCCTTCTTCTGCAAGTCGGCAAATTCTTTGCGATACTCGCCCTTGCGGCCGCGGATCATCGGCGCAAGCAGATAGAGCCGCGTGCCTTCCGGCAGCGCCATCACGCGATCAACCATCTGCGTGACGGTCTGGCTCTCGATGGGCAGACCCGTCGCAGGCGAATAAGGAATGCCGATACGCGCCCAAAGGAGACGCATGTAATCGTAGATTTCGGTAACAGTGCCGACCGTCGAACGCGGATTGCGCGAGGTGGTTTTCTGTTCGATGGAAATAGCAGGCGACAACCCGTCGATCTGGTCAACGTCCGGCTTCTGCATCATCTCCAGAAACTGCCGCGCATAGGCCGACAGACTTTCAACATAGCGGCGTTGGCCTTCCGCATAGATCGTGTCGAAGGCGAGCGAAGATTTGCCGGAACCCGACAGACCCGTAATGACGATGAGTTCATCACGCGGCAGGTCGATGGAAATGTTTTTCAGATTATGTTCGCGCGCCCCGCGCACCGACAGCATCTTGGCGTTGGGATCACGGCGTTTGGCGGCAGCAGACAACTTAGCAGAGGTGCTCATGGAAACCTTAAAACGACAGGGGGACACGCCGGAACGGGCGGAACATTGTATGGAGGGGACCGCTTCAAGTATGCGTTGGTCCTTATCGGGCTGACAGAGAATTTCTCCTAGAGCCTGTTCTCATTCTCATGACAGGAATTGTCAGGAGCTTGTTGCATCGAGTCGCACCATATGAGAACATAAAGAGAACGATAAGGAAAGAGTACAGGGCATGGATACGCGTATCAGTCTCATCACCCTCGGCGTTGCTAATGTGGGCCGCGCACGGGCGTTTTACGAGTCCCTCGGCTGGAAAGCATCAAGCGCCAGTCAGGATGAGGTGGCGTTTTTTCAGGCCGGCGGCATGGCGCTTGGCCTTTTCAGCCGTGCAGCGCTCGCCGAAGACGCGCATCTCAAGGATCAGGGCGGCTCGTTTGGTGGCATAACGCTGGCGCAGAACATGGCAAGCGAAGAAGCTGTGGATCATTTGCTGGAAGAGGCCAGGCAGGCTGGCGCGACGATCCTGAAACCGGCACAAAGGGTTTTCTGGGGTGGCTATAGCGGCTATTTTGCGGATCTCGACGGCCACCCTTGGGAGGTCGCCTATAATCCGGGCTTCAAACTTGAAGCGGATGGCAGCGTAACCCTTCCGGAATAATGGAGATCGATCGGTCTCCGATGTTTAATGGAACGATGAAGGAATAAATCGATGGCTGGCAGTGTCAACAAAGTGATCTTGGTCGGGAACGTCGGCAAAGACCCCGAAATCCGTCGTACACAAGACGGCCGCCCGATTGCCAATCTCAGCATCGCCACGTCTGAAACATGGCGCGACAAAAATTCCGGCGAGCGCAAAGAAAAAACCGAATGGCACCGCGTCGTCGTCTTCAACGAAGGCCTCTGCAAAGTCATCGAGCAATACGTCAAGAAGGGCGCGAAGCTTTACATCGAAGGCGCGCTCCAGACCCGAAAATGGACCGATCAGGCCGGTGTCGAAAAATACTCGACCGAAATC
>JAIOQI010000060.1 GCA_021413445.1 Alphaproteobacteria bacterium
AGCGCGCATAGCAGTCGCCGGTGGTGCCGATGGGAATATCGAAGTCCATCTCGGCATAAACATCATAGGGCTGCGACTTGCGCAGGTCCCACGGCACGCCGGAGGCGCGCAGCATCGGGCCGGTGAAGCCCCAGTCCAGCGCCTGCGCCCTGGAAACGACGCCGATATCGACGGTGCGCTGCTTGAAGATGCGGTTCTCGCTCAGCAGGCCTTCCATGTCGTCGATGAACTTGATGACCGTATCGGCATAGGCGTACATATCCTCCGCCAGACCGTCCGGCAGGTCCTGATGCACGCCGCCGGGGCGGAAATAATTGGCATGCAGGCGCGCGCCGCAGACGCGCTCGTAAAATTCCATCATCCTTTCCCGCTCTTCGAAGCCCCAGAGCGCGGGCGTCAATGCGCCGACGTCGAGCGCGTAGGTGGTGAGGTTGAGGATATGGTTGAGGACGCGCACCAGCTCGGCGAACAGCACGCGGATATACTCCGCGCGCGGAGGGGCCTTGATCTTCAGCAGCTTCTCCACCGCCAGCGCGAAGGCGTGCTCCTGGTTCATCGGCGCGACGTAATCGAGACGGTCGAAGTACGGGATCGCCTGCAAATAAGTCTTGTGCTCGATCAGCTTTTCGGTGCCGCGGTGCAGGAGGCCGATATGCGGATCGGCGCGCTCCACCACTTCCCCGTCCATCTCGAGGATCAGGCGCAGGACGCCGTGGGCGGCAGGGTGCTGCGGCCCGAAGTTAATGGTGTAGGTCTTGATCTTTTCAGTATTCATTTTGCCCCCACTTTCTGCTTGCGGGCTTTTTCGTCGCCGGGGAGCTGCACGGTCGTCATGCCTTCCCACGGGCTGATAAAGTCAAAATTGCGGTAGTCCTGCGTCAGGTGCACGGGCGCATAGACGACGCGCTTCTGCTTTTCGTCGTAGTGCAGCTCGACAAACCCGGTCAGCGGGAAATCCTTGCGCAAGGGGTGGCCTTCGAAGCCGTAGTCGGTCAGGATGCGGCGCAGATCGGGGTTGCCGGTGAAGAGGATGCCGTACAAATCCCACGCCTCGCGCTCAAACCATCCGGCGGCGCTAAAAATGCCGGTCACGGTATCCACCGGCTCGTTCTCCTTCAGCGCGACCTTGACGCGGACGCGCTGGTTCAGCTTCAGGCTGAGCAGGTTGTAAATCACATCGAAGCGCGCCGGACGATCAGGGTAGTCCGCGCCGCAAACATCGACCAGCTGCTGGAACTCGCATTGCGGGTCGTTTTTCAGGAAGGTGATGAAGCTGCGCAGGAAATCCGGCTTGACCGTCACCGCCCATTCGCCGAGCGCGATCTCCTGCTTCACGACCGCCGAAACCTGCGCCGCCGCGATATAGTCCATCAGGGCCTGGAGTTTTTCGTTTGCCATCAGCGCACCAGCTTCGTTGCGCGCGAGCCTTCGCGCTGGATTTTCTTTTGCAGTTGCAGGATGCCATAGACCAGCGCCTCGGCGGTCGGCGGGCAGCCCGGCACGTAAATGTCCACCGGCACGATGCGGTCGCAGCCGCGCACCACGGAATAGGAATAATGGTAATAGCCGCCGCCATTGGCGCAGGAACCCATCGAGATCACCCAGCGCGGCTCGGCCATCTGGTCATAGACCTTGCGCAGCGCGGGCGCCATCTTGTTGGTCAGCGTGCCCGCCACGATCATCACATCCGACTGGCGCGGGCTGGGGCGCGGAATCACGCCGAAACGGTCAAGGTCGTAACGGCTCATATAGGCGTGGATCATCTCCACCGCGCAGCAGGCCAGACCAAACGTCATCGGCCACAGCGAACCGGTGCGGCCCCAGTCGAGCAGCTTGTCCACCTGCGCGACAATGAATCCCTTCTCCTGCAGCTCGTCCGTCGCCGCCTTGATGAGGGTGTTCTGCAATGGTCCCGGAGGAATCGGCTGCATGATCTCTACTCCCAATCCAGGGCGCCCTTGCGCCACTCATAAATGAAGCCGACGGTCAGCACGCCGAGGAACGCCATCATCGACCAGAAGCCGTAAAGGCCGATCTTGCCCAGCGTGATCGCCCACGGGAACAAAAACGCCACTTCGAGATCGAAGATGATGAACAGGATGGAGACCAGATAAAAGCGCACGTCGAACTTTGAGCGCGCATCGCCGAAGGGCTCGAAGCCGCATTCATAGGCGGAATTTTTTTCCGGGTCCGGCTTCTGCTTCGCCGCAATAAAGGACGCCAGCACCATCACCATCGCCAGGGCCATGGCAATGCCCAGAAAGATGGTAATGGGAAGGTATTCTGCCAAAAGTGTCGTGGCCATCGTGAAAGCCTTTTTAAGAGAACAATGGAATCATTGCGCAACAATATTACGCTTTTGACTGTGTTCGTCAAATGGCTTTATCAATTGAAATGTAAAGATTTTTAAGGGTTGACGCCCGTCAAGGGCCGGCAAAATAATGGCGCGAGTGAAGGGACTTGAACCCTCGGCCTCTTCCGTGACAGGGAAGCGCTCTAACCAACTGAGCTACACCCGCTTATATTGAGCCGTGTATGTTATGGCGGAGTTTTACCCCTCCGTCAATAGGCTTCTTGCATAACCCCCTCTCCCTCCGGGAGAAGGTTGGGAGAGGGAAAAAGGCAAGAAAAAAGCCCCCGGTGTGACCCGGGGGCTTTTTGCCTCAATTCCAATCCCTTAAGGATTAGTTGAACTTGTAGGTGTAGGAGATCGTACCCGTGGTCACAGTGTTCTGGAACTCATAGAAGTAGCCCGTTCCAACACCGGCGTCCATGACCTCATGGCTATCCTTGCCGAAGACGTAATGGCTGGCATCGAGACCGATGAAGCCATTGTTGCCGACCGAATACTCAGTGCCCAGACCGAAGGCCCAGCCCCACTGATCGCTGTTCGAGTTGATGGTCTCACCCGTACCGTCGGTTTCGTTGAACTTGTCGTCTGCGTTTTGATAAGCGAGACCGGCAGAAACGAAGCCGGCCACATCGCCAGATGCCATGCCGAGCTTGGCGCGGATAGAGCCGATACCCTTGATATCAGAGCCGATCTGGTCTTCCGGGTTGGCGGGATCGCTAGCGACTTCTTCCTGATTATCAATGCCGCTGAAAGAATACTCAGCGAACAGGCCGTAAATCGCGGAACCGTCTGCCCAGTCGTACCCGATCTTGGCGCCGCCGATGAAAGCGCCGTCAGTCGTTCCCAACTCTTGGGCGCCGTCATTGTACCAGTAGTTGCCTGCCCCATCGCCCTGATCGGTATGTTCGGTCGTCCCGGTACCGGCACCCAGTTGGATACCGACATAAGGACCGGCCCACATGCTGCCAGAGTCCATCGCAGGCGCTTCAGCAGCCGCTTTAGCAGCCAGAGCAGGAGTTGACATGACGGCCACGCAGGCGGTGGCTAACAGTACGGCTTTAAAGGAGTTCATTTTTAACCTCTTGGTTATGTTAAGTTGAAACAGACTCAGGCGAAGAAAATTCCCCTGTGACAATGAGGAAATCATTTGACGCTGTAGAGGTCAATTAAGTTTATGGCCTGAAATGATTTGGCGGTAACAGTGTCACATTTCTGCAACATCACGCCGGCATTATTAAAAATGGGGGAAGATGGTGGGCGCTGAGAGACTCGAACTCCCGACACCCTCGGTGTAAACGAGGTGCTCTACCAACTGAGCTAAGCGCCCCCTTAAGAAAAAGGGTAGGCCAGAAACTATTCAATATTCGCGGTTCTGTCAAGCGCCATGAAAAGAAAAAGGCCGCCCTCAAAGGGCGGCCTTTTCTCAAAGAAATATAGAATTACTTATTCACGGCTGCCTTCAGCTCTTTGCCGGCGGTGAACTTGACGCGGTTGGATGCGGCAATCTTGATGCTCTCGCCGGTGCGCGGGTTGCGGCCGGTGGTGGCCTTGCGGCGGGTGGTCTTGAACGTGCCGAAGCCGACAAAACGGGCTTCGCCGCCATTTTTCAACTCGCTTTCAATGCCTTCGAAAGCCAGGTCCACGATCTCGGTGACCAAAGTCTTGGAAATGTCGGTTTTGCTTTTGCTGGCGATAAAGTCGATCAGGTCATTCTTGTTCACGGGAAATCCCCTTCAAATAAATGTTGGTTTTTTTGAAGCTGTCACGCAACTCCGACCGATATAATGCCGTATCGGCGCGGAATCTCAATGGTGAATCAGGTCTTTTTGCTTATTTTCCGCAATCCTTGACGCGACATCCGCAGAGATCTTTTCCTCCACGGGCTCCGGCATTTTCAGCAGGGCATGCTGGAGGACTTCCATGATGATCGACACCGGCACGATTTCCAGCCCCTTCTTCACATTGTCGGGGATTTCCGCCAGGTCCTTGACGTTTTCTTTTGGAATCAAGACTTTGGTGATGCCGCCGCGCAGCGCCGCCAGCAGCTTTTCCTTGAGTCCGCCAATCGGCAGGGCGTTGCCCAGCAAATCCACCTCGCCGGTCATGGCGATATTTTTGTGGACGGGAATGCCCGTCAGCGCCGAGACGATGGAAGTTACCATAGCCAGGCCGGCGGAGGGGCCATCCTTGGGCGTGGCCCCTTCCGGCACGTGGATATGCACCCCCAGCGATTCGAAGATGTCGGATTTGATGCCCAGCGCATTGGCGCGCGATTTCACCAGCATCTCGGCCACCTGAATCGATTCTTTCATGACTTCGCCGAGCTTGCCGGTCATCGTCACTTTGCCGCCGCCGCCCTTGCCGCCCGCCGGAACCGTGACCGCCTCGATTTGCAGCAGGTCGCCGCCGACTTCCGTCCAGGCCAGCCCGGTCACGCAGCCGACGCGGTCCTGTTCTTCCGCCTGACCGTAGCGGTAGCGGATCACGCCCGCATATTTCTCGATATTCTTGGTGGTGATGGCAATCGTCTTTTTCTTGCCCATCATGATTTCCTTGATCGCCTTGCGCGCCAGGTTGGAGATTTCCCGCTCCAAGTTGCGCACCCCGGCTTCGCGGGTGTAATAGCGGATCAGGTGGCGCATGGCGGCATCGTTGATCGAGAACTCGTTCTGCTTCAGTCCGTTCGCTTCCAGCTGCTTGGCGAGCAGGTGGCGCTTGGCGATTTCGACTTTCTCGTCCTCGGTGTAACCGGGGATGCGGATGACTTCCATGCGGTCGAGCAGCGGGCGCGGCAGGTCCAGCGTGTTGGCCGTGCAGATGAACATCACATCCGACAGGTCGTAGTCCACTTCAAGGTAATGGTCGTTGAAGGTGTTGTTCTGCTCGGGATCCAGCACTTCCAGCAGCGCCGACGAAGGGTCGCCGCGCCAGTCCTGCCCCAGCGTGTCGATTTCCTCGAGCAGGAAACGCGGGTTGGCGGTCTTGGCTTTTTTCATGCCGTGGATGATCTTGCCCGGCATGGAGCCGATATAGGTTTTGCGGTGGCCGCGGATTTCGGATTCATCGCGCACCCCGCCCAGCGACATGCGCACGAAATTGCGGTTGGTGGCCTTGGCGATGGATTTCCCCAGCGAGGTCTTGCCGACGCCCGGGGGGCCGACCAGGCACAAAATGGGGCCCTTGACCTTATTGACGCGCAGCTGCACCGCCAGATATTCCAGGATGCGCTCCTTGACCTTTTCAAGGCCGTAATGATCTTTCTCCAGGACCTGCTCCGCGAACTTCAGGTCCTTCAGGACCTTCGAACGCTTGCCCCAGGGAATGGACACCATCCAGTCGAGGTAGTTGCGGATCACGGTCGCTTCCGCCGACATCGGGCTCATCTGCCGGAGCTTCTTCAGCTCGGCCTCGCATTTCGTCCGCGCTTCCTTGCTCATGCGCGCCTTTTTTATCTTCGCCTCGAGTTCGCCCAGCTCATCGACGCCCTCTTCCCCCTCGTTGAGCTCCTTGTGAATAGCCTTCATCTGCTCGTTGAGGTAATACTCGCGCTGGGTTTTCTCCATCTGGCGCTTGACGCGGTTGCGGACGCGCTTTTCCACTTCCAGGATGCTGATCTCGCCTTCCATGAGGCTGAAAATCTTTTCCAGGCGCTCGACGACCTTCACCGTCTCCAGAAGCTTCTGGCGCTCGGATATTTTCAGCGACAGATGCGATGCCACCGTGTCCGCCAGTTTTTCAGGGTCGGTAATCAGGCTGATGGAAGAAATGATTTCCGGCGGTATTTTCTTGTTCAGCTTCACATACAGGTCGAATTGCGTGACGCAGGCGCGCATCAGCGCGGTAATGGCGTCGCCGCTGACCGGCGGCTCCTGGATGACGTCGGCATAGCACTCAAAATAGTCCGGCTTGTCGGTATAGGAAACGATGTGCACGCGGCTTTGCCCCTCGACCAGGACTTTCACCGTGCCGTCCGGCAGTTTCAGCAATTGCAGCACGGTTCCCAGGGTGCCGATGTCAAACAAGTCGCCGGGTATGGGGTCGTCCTGCTGGGCCGATTTCTGCGTCACCAGCAAAACCTGCTTCCCTTCCTTCATCGCGCTCTCCAGCGCGCGGACGGACTTTTCCCGCCCGACGAAAAGGGGGACGATCATGTGCGGAAACACCACGATGTCCCGCAACGGGAGTACCGGATATTTCGCGCCTGTTGGAACCAATGTTTCGTGCATGTGCTGCCCTTTATATATACGCAGTTATAGACACTGTACGTACAGCTCACTATTTAAGATCATATGCCCTAATCATTTACAATTTGCAAAGATTAATAAAACCAGCCATTCCAGGGCCTTAGCCGGGGAATCCTGCATTCGGGACAGCCGCTTTAAAGATCAGGCCGCTTTTTTGTCGCCGGTATCAAAAGGCTGCTTTTCAACGATCTGATCGACGATGCCGAAGGTCTTGGCCTCAGCCGCCGACATGAAGCGGTCGCGCTCCAGCGCCTCTTCGATCGCCTTCAGCTTCTGGCCGGTGTGCTTCACGTAAATGTCGTTCAGCCTTTGGCGGAGGCTGAGGATTTCCTTGGCCTGGATTTCAATGTCGGTCGCCTGGCCTTGCGCGCCGCCGGAGGGCTGGTGAACCATGATGCGGGAATTCGGCAGGCTGTAGCGCTTGCCCGGCGCGCCGGCGGCCAGCAGCAGCGAGCCCATCGAGCACGCCTGGCCGATGCACACCGTCGCCACGTCGGGCTTGATGTATTGCATGGTGTCGTACATGGCGAGGCCGGAAGTGACCACGCCGCCCGGCGAGTTGACGTAGAGATAAATGTCGCGCTTGGGATTTTCCGATTCCAAAAACAAAAGCTGTGCGCAAACCAGCGTGGCCACATAGTCATTGACCTGGCCGGAGAGGAAAATAATCCGCTCCTTCAGCAGGCGGGAATAAATGTCATAGGAACGCTCGCCCCGCGCGGTCTGCTCAACGACCATCGGTATCAGGGTGCTCATTTGCTCTGGAATGTAAGTCATCAGGTTCCTCTCCGATTAAAACTGAAAAAAAGATGGCCGGTCATTTCTGACCGGCCATTCATATTAGCAAGATTAAAAGGGTAGTTTAAAGAGTTTTTTAGGAAGCCGAAGGACCGTTGCCGGTTTTCTTCTTCGCTGTCGGCGACTTGGTGCTGTTGTCATTGGCGATATCCGACGCCTTTACAGCGGCAGCCACTTCCAATTTCTTGGTGTCGGTCCAGAATTCGGGGAATTCGGCCAATTTCACGATCAGCTCACCGCGGATGCCGGCATAGACGCCGCCGGCTGCGTTGCCGTTGTTGATGACCTTGGCAATTTCGTCCGCCGACATCTTGGCGATATAGTCCTTGGTGACCTTATCCATAGCAGCCTGCAGGCCTTCTTTTTTCTCGCCGCGGACCGCATCAGCAGCGTATTTGCCGCCCGGTTTCTTGTCATCGACGATACCGTTGATGTACCCGATCTTGAGGGCCTGTTCCGCCGTCAGCCAGGAATCACGCTCGCCGACGATGTCCCAGAACTTATGGTTAAGGCCGGTGAACTCGACATAAACGCTTTTCAGCTTTTCGTGCAGCTGAGCCATGAAGGCCGCAGAAATTTCGAAGTCAGAATGCTGCGTGCCACCCTCTGCGCCACCCATGATCTGGTGAACGAGAAGCATGGAATTCTTGGTCATGGCGCGGACGTCGCCGGCCGCGAGAAGAATGGAGCCCATGGAGGCTTGCATGCCGTTGCCGACGGTTTCGATCGGGCAAGGGCTTTGGCGCATAGCGTCAAAAATGGCCATGCCGTCGATAACCGAGCCGCCGGGGGAATTGATGATCATCTGGATCGGCGCTTTGTTATCCATGAATTCCAGCTTTTTCAGCTGGGCGATGATGTTGTAAGCCATCTGTGTATTGACTTGTCCCGCCACGATGATGACGCGCTCTTTGAACATCAAGGAAACTGGATCGTATCTGTCGGCTTCTTGGTTATTGTTGAAATCGTCTTTCATAGTCATCTCTTAGGTACCTTTCTTTCTTGCTTTCTGATTTAGTTTCGGTAGGCACACACAGCAACATCGTCAATATTCATATTGGACTCCGGAACCGTATCCGATCATTTTTTGCCGGACTTTTTCGTTTCCTTCTTCTCGTCAGATTCTTTTGAAGACTTTTTTGCTTCCGAACCGGATTTCGCCACCTTGGACGACTCCTGTTCAGCAGATTTGGTCAGCTCTTCAATAGTCACGTGACGAGAATTAATAGTAGATCTTTCCAGAATGAAGTCAACAACTTTATCTTCGTAAATAGGCGCCTTCAGCCCTTCCAGGGCGTTTGGATTTTTTTGATAAAATTCAAACACTTGTCTTTCTTTCCCGGGATAGCGGCGGGCTTCGTTGATGGACGCGGCGCGAGGCGATTCCCCTGTACTCTTCATTCTCATCTGCGGTGCCGTGATCATGGTCATGGTCGCAGCTGGCGCCATGGACGTGGGCGGGGTCATCGTGATGCGCATGACCCTTCAGCTGCTTCCAGATGCCGAAGAACTCGGCCTCGACCATGCCGGCCGGGACTTCAAAATCAACCTTCTCATCCAGGGCATCCAGCAAGTTGCGCTTGATGTTCATCCGCGCAATCTGGTCGTACTCCGCCTGCATTTGTTTTTCGATCGCCTCTTCGATCTTGGCCAGGCTGTCGAAGCCGAGGGTTTTTGCGAACTCGTCATCCAGCTTGGGGGCGACCGGCGCGCGCAGTTCCTTCACATCGACTTCGAAAACGGCGGCGACATTGCGCAGCTGTTCCTGCCCGTAATTATCCGGGAAGGTGACTTTCACGGTCTTGTGGTCGCCGGCTTTCGCGCCGACGAGCTGGTCTTCAAACGTGTCGATGAAGCTCTTGGAACCCAGCTCGAGCGAGAAGTCATTGCCCTGCATGCCGGGGAACGCTTCGCCGTTCACCGTGCCGTTGAAGTCGATCACAACGATGTCGCCGTTCTTGGCGGCGCGCTTTTCCTCGATTTTTTCCGAAGCCTTGTTGCTGCCGGCGATACGCTCCAGCGTCGTCTTGACGGCGGCGGCATCAGGCTTGGCCGTCAGCTTTTCCAGCTTGAGCGCGGAAAAATCCACCATCTTGATTTCCGGCAGCAGCTCGATCGCCATGCTGTACTCGAGGCCCGTCTTTTCATCGAATGTTTTCACTTCGATTTTCGGGCGCGTGGCGGGACGCAGGCTGTTTTCATTGATCGCCTTCATCGTGCTGTCATTCACGGCGCTTTCCAGCACCTCGCCCATCACGGCCTTGCCGTATTTGGATTTCAAAAGGGAGAGGGGAACTTTTCCCGGCCTGAAGCCCGGCATCTTGACCGTCTTGCCAATCTCCTGGAGTTTTTCATTGATCTTCTGGTCGATTTCCGCCGCTGTCAGCTTGACGGTGAATTCCTGCTTCAGGTTTTCTTTTTTGGTTTGTGTGATCTGCATCGGTAAAACTTTCATCCTCTCTCGTTAACTCTAAATTCCGGCTGGCTTGCCAAGCCGTAGCCTGTTCGTTCTAAAAACAACCCGTCCTCCTACGCCAAGGCTTCGGAGGACACTCCTTCGGCCTAACGGTTTCGCGCGCCTTACGCCAAGTGGCGTAAGCCACCCGAAGCCCGTAAGGGCGTAGGGTGGTGCGGGCGGAGGGACTTGAACCCACACGTCTTGCGACACTGGAACCTAAATCCAGCGCGTCTGCCAATTCCGCCACGCCCGCAAAACCGATAATTCGACGTACAGGAGGACCATTCATAGGAAAAAGGCCGATATGACGCAACCTTTTTTATGTGGAATGACTTTAATAATTTTATTTATTAGGGAAATTGCCCGGACCGGGCTGCGTATCAACGCAGCCTGCACAAGAACTACTGCTTCGGGGGCAGCAGCAACTGCTGCTGTTTCTTCTCAAAATCTTTCTTCTGCTGCTCTAAGGCGGCTTTCTGCTTTTCCAGCTCCAGCTTCTGCTTCTCCAGCTCGAGCTGCTTTTTTGCCAGATCGAGGTCTTTTTTCTCCAGCATTATTTTCTCTTCGGCAGGGGTATTTGTGGCCGTGGCTTTCTTCATCCTCAGGATCTGGGCCTGCTCACGCTCATACTTCTGCTTGTATTTTTCCTCAATGTTATCTTTCTGATAGTTGTAACTGGTCTCCAGATTGGAAAGCTGCGTCGCCGCATACGACTTGACCTGAATGACGTCGGATTTCGTCTTGGGCCCCGACATCAGGACATGCATCAGGTCAATATGCCCGCTGCTGCTGATATACCGTTCCCGCTTGATCCTGAGCGTGTCTTCTCTCAGCTTTTCATTCACGGCCAGCACCTTGGCCTGATAGGCCTTGAGCGCCAGATTCATTTCCCGCACATAGGAACTGTCCTTCTGCCATGGTTCAGCTGTCGAATCCGTTTTGGGCGTTGTTACTGTTGGCGTATTGACCGTTGCCTTGGTGTTGGAAGAGGTCGTGTAATAAATATCATCGTCATCAACATTGTTGTTTCTGCTGGAATTCTGCGCCTGCGCCCCGAAGGTCAGCGCCAGCGCCGCCAGGCCGGTGACGATCGCCTTCCTGAAAGCCCTGCTCAAATACCCTTTTTCAACTTTTTCCGGCGTCATGATAACTTCCTCATTGCTCGCAAACTTCTATATTACAGAATCATAGCATATAACCTATCAGAATATGGTTAAGAATGCAATAGTTTTTCCATAAGATTATGGTTTTACAGGTTCATCAGGCGGCGGCCAGGCTCAACAAATTAATGTTATATATCAATATGTTGGGCGAATTTTGCGTTTTCCTGGATAAATTCAAAACGCCCTTCAGGATTTTTGCCCATCAGCCGCTCGATCAGCGCGGCGGTGCCGCCTTCGGCCTTTTTGAAGGCATCCTGGCTATGCTCCGATTCCGGCAGGGCAATGCGCATCAGGCTGCGTTTGCCCATGTCCATGGTCGTTTCCTTGAGCTGGGCGGCCGGCATTTCGCCCAGGCCTTTAAAACGGCTGATATCGACTTTTTTGCGGCTCTTGAAAACCGTTTTCATCAGCTCGTCCTTGTGCGCATCGTCGCGGGCATAGACGGTTTCTCCGCCCGCGCTCAGGCGATAAAGGGGCGGCAGCGCGAGGTATAAAGCGCCGCTTTGAATCAGGCCGCGCATTTCCTGATAGAAGAAGGTAATCAGCAGGGCAGCGATATGGGCGCCATCGACGTCGGCATCAGTCATGATGATGACCCGTTCATAGCGCAGCTTGTCGAGATTGAAGTCCTTGCCGGTGCCGCAGCCGAGCGCCTGGATCAGGTCGGAGATTTCCTGGTTGGCGCGGATTTTGTCGGAGGTCGCGCTGGCCACGTTCAGCACCTTGCCGCGCAGCGGCAAAATGGCCTGCAATTCCCGGTTCCGCGCCTGCTTGGCGGAGCCGCCGGCGGAATCGCCCTCGACGATAAAAATCTCGGTGCCTTCCGAGGTTTTCCGGCTGCAGTCGGAGAGCTTGCCGGGCAGGCGCAGCTTGCGCGTCGCCGACTTGCGCGACATCTCATGCTGGTCCTTGGCGCGGCGGCGCTCTTCCGCCACGCTGATGAGATAATCCAGCAGGTATTTGCTGGACGCCGTATTGCCGGTCAGCCAGTGCTCGAAGTTGTCCTTAACCGCGTTTTCAATCAGCCGCGTCGCATGGGCGGAGGTCAGCTTGTCCTTGGTCTGGCCCTGGAACTGCGGCTCGCGGACAAAAATCGACAGCAGGACCGTGGCCGAGCCGAAAATATCGTCCGGCGTCAGCATCCCCGCTTTCTTGTTGTTCACCAGTTCGGCGTAGTTTTTCAGCCCCTTCGACAAAGCCGAACGCAGCCCCTGCACGTGTGTGCCGCCTTCAGGCGTCGGGATGGTGTTGCAGTAGGAACTGAGGAAACCTTCATTCTCCTCTTCCGTCCAGGCGATGGCGAATTCACAGCGCCCGCCGCCGTCCGGAAACTCCGCCGTGCCGTAGAACGGCTTGGGCGTCAGGGAGGTTTTGCCTTCCACCAGCGAATAGAGGTAGTCCAGCATCCCGTTGGGGAAATGGATTGTCTCCGCCGCGGGAACGCCCTCAACCCCCTTCAGGAGTTCAGGTGCGCATTTCCACTGGATTTCCACGCCGCGGTAAAGATAGGCCTTGGAGCGCGCCAGCTTGTAGATGATTTTGGGATTGAACTCAATCTTGTCGCCGAAGATTTCCGTGTCGGGCACGAAAGTGATAATCGTGCCGCGTTCTTTTGAAGCGCCGAGCTTCTTGAGCTTGCCCAGCGGCTTGCCGCGGCTGTATTTCTGCTCGTAGAGCTCCTTGTCGCGCGCGACCTGGACGGTCATCTCGCTCGACAGGGCATTCACCACCGAAGAACCCACCCCGTGCAGGCCGCCCGAGGTGTTATAGACCTTGCCGCTGAACTTGCCGCCGGAGTGCAGCGTGGTGAAAATCACTTCCAGCGCCGACTTGCCGGGGAATTTGGGGTGATTGTCCACGGGGATGCCGCGGCCATTATCCTTAATCCTGACCCGGTTGCCGACATCCAGGTCAATCTCGATCCGCGAGGCATAGCCTGCCACCGCCTCGTCCATGGCGTTATCCAAAATCTCGCTGACCAGGTGATGCATGCCGGCTTCACTGGTGCTGCCGATGTACATGCCCGGACGCTTCCGGACCGGCTCCAGGCCCTCCAGAACTTCAATATCCGACGCCGAATAATCGCCTTTTTTAGAACTGCCGCCCGCCATGTTTTTCTTCAAGGATTCTTTCATAATTGTCGTAGATTACGCATTTCCGCCGTTGAACGCAACCTTGTATATCCCCTATAGTACTGCAGAGGGCCGAAAAATGACGCACGAAAAACCGGATTATGATTGCTGCCCGTCGCTGCGCACCATCGCCATGCCGGCGGACGCCAACGCCAACGGGGATATTTTCGGCGGCTGGGTGCTGTCGCAGATGGACCTGGCGGGGAGCATCATCGCCACCCAGACCGCCAAGACGCGGGTCGCCACGGTCGGCATCGAGGCGATGAGCTTTCACAAGCCTATTTTCATCGGCGACGAAGTCAGTTGCTATTGCAAGGTCGATCGCATCGGGCGCACTTCCATCACCGTTCATGTCGAAAGCTGGGCCCGCTCCCGCCTCGGCGCAACGGCGCAAAAAGTGACCGAAGGCAAGTTCACTTACGTCGCCATTGATGAAAACAGGCACCCCGTACCCGTCATTCGCTAAATTTAAGGAGACCGCAATGCAGTTTTCACGGAACCAGATACTGATCTTCTCCCTGGCTGTCGTGGCGATCATCGCCGGCACGCTGCTCTGGCTGAACATGAACAAGGCTCCCCAGCAGGCGCAGCAATTCTATATCCATGATGAGGAAAGCTTCAAGGCCAACACCAAATCCTACCATGAAATCCCTTTTAGCGACCCCAGGTTCGAATTCGACATCCTGCTGCCGAAAGACTGGACGGCCGAGCGGCTGGCCAAAGGGGATTCCCTTGCGCCGAACCAGGCCATCCCCGAAAACATTACACGTTATAAAAGCCCCATGATCGGCACGGCGCAGGCGACCGTCACCGTTCAGGCCATGCATCTCGACCGTGAAATTTCTGCGGAAAACTGGCTCAAAAACTATGTCCTCACGAATGGATACTCCGTTCAGGAGAAAATAGCCCCGCTCGGCAGCAAAAGGGCCGGCGTCGCCTACATTTCCACCTTCGAAACGACAAGCAGCTACACTTATACGGCGGTGCAGATCAACGCCGACACGATCATGCTGGCGCGTTTCGAGATCCCCCTCTGGCTCAAGGACCCCCTGGGTTTCGTGCAGAAGAAAACCATCGACAGCTTCAGGATGCTGCTGACCACGGATGCTCCGGTGGAAACGCAAAAACCTTTCGCCCTCGCGGACGCCGCAGGCTTTTCCTATCCGGAATCGTGGATGCTGCGCTACTCGACGCTGGACAACCCGAACAACCTGTCGGCGCAGATTTACAGTGAATCTCCCAACAAGAAAGTCGAAGGCCTCATCAGCTTCATGGCCATCCGCCGGACTCCCGCCACCAGCTTCGAGAATGAAATAAAAAACCTGAAGAATTATTTCGAGACTACCGTGGACATCAAGTTCAAGAAGCTGCTTTCCTCCGACAAGGCGCCGGCCTCCGGCCGCTTCCTGTTTTCACGCTATGAAACCTACCTGACCGGGTCGATCAAGGGCAACGCCGCCGACCGCGAGCTGCGGCTGGCCGCGCTGGGCGACAAGGACTGGTATATTTTCGTGTTCCTGCTCACGCCGCCCGAGAGCGACAACTTCTACACCTGGGCCAGCAACGTCGCGACCTTTGACCTGATCGTGAAGAGCCTGAGGTAGGCGGGCTGCCTATTTCGTATCAGTCGGACATAAACCCGCTGTAAGGGCCGTCGTCATCGAATCCAGGACGGCCCCTCGCCTGCCATTCCCGTAGCGCAGCTTCTCTCTTGGCCTGTTCCTTGGCAGAAGGGGGCGCCACCCGCGCCGCTTCGATCTTCTTGCATTTGGCAAAGACATCTTTCAGCCTGGTGTTCTTGTCGATCTTGACCGTGGTCATGTGCGCCTTGAAGGAAATGGTCTTGTTAAATGCCTTCGCCAGCTTAATCAGCGTTTTCAGGCCTGCACGCGACTGGTCCACGCCCCATACCTCGACCGTCTTTTTCTTGGCATCGACGAGATCTCTGATAACGCTGTAATCGACAAGCTTTTTTTGCATGGCGCATTCCTTCTTGTAAATGGGTGGAGTACTTATACTAGACTTGAGCATTAGTCCTGTCAATGACATAAAAACGCCCTCCCCCGCAACCGGGAGAGGGCGTTTAAAGTCCGAACCTTAGACCGAATAATACATCGCAAACTCAATTGGATGCGGCATGGTTTCATAGGCCTTCACTTCCGCGTACCTCAGCTCCAGATAGCTTTCAATGAAGTCCTTGGTGAAGACGCCGCCCTTGAGCAGGAAGTCGTGGTCGTCTTTCAAGGCATCCAGCGCCTCGCGCAAGGAGCCGCAGACGGTGGGGATTTCCGACAGCTCTTCCGGCGGCAGGTCGTAGAGGTTCTTGTCCATCGCATCGCCGGGATGGATTTTTTTCTGGATGCCGTCCAGCCCCGCCATCAGCATGGCGGCATTGGCCAGATAGCTGTTGGCCGCCGGATCGGGGAAACGCACCTCGACGCGTTTGCCTTTCGGGCTGGTCGCAAAAGGAATGCGGCAGGAGGCCGAGCGGTTGCGCGCCGAATAAGCCAGCAGCACCGGCGCCTCATAACCCGGCACCAGGCGCTTGTAGCTGTTGGTGGTCGGGTTGGTGATGGCGTTCAGCGCCTTGGCGTGCTTGATGATCCCGCCGATGTAATAGAGGCAGGTATCGGACAGGTCCGCATAGCCGGAGCCGGCGAACAAAGGCTTGCCCGCTTTCCACAGCGACTGGTGCACGTGCATGCCGGAACCGTTGTCGCCATAGACGGGTTTCGGCATGAAGGTCGCCGTCTTGCCGTAGGCATGCGCCACGTTGTGCACGACATATTTGTACAGCTGGATATTGTCCGCGCTGTTGACGAGGGTGGAGAACTTGATCCCCAGTTCGACCTGCGACGGCGCCACTTCATGGTGATGCTTTTCAACCGCGACCCCCATGGCGGCCAGCACCGTCACCATTTCGGCGCGCAGGTCGTTGCTGCTGTCGATCGGCTGCACCGGGAAATAGCCGCCCTTGATGGACGGGCGGTGGCCCATGTTGCCCTGGTCGTATTGGGTGCCGGAATTGTAAGGGCCTTCCATGCTGTCGATCTCGTAGCTGACGCGGTTCATCTGCACGTCGATCCGCACGTCGTCGAAAATGAAGAACTCGGCTTCGGGGCCGAAATAGGCGGTATCGGCGATGCCGGTCGATTGCATGTATTTTTCGGCGGCGGCGGCGATCGAGCGCGGGTCGCGGCTGTACGGCTGGCCGGTGGAGGGTTCATAGACGTCGCAGAACACATCCATCGTCGGCTGCGCCGCAAACGGGTCGAGCTGCGCGGTGGAAAGATCGGGCATCAGGATCATGTCGGATTCGTTGATCGCCTTCCATCCGGCAATCGACGAGCCGTCGAACATGACGCCGTCCGCCAGCAGGTTTTCATCGACGGTCGAGATGTGCTGCGCCGTGTGCTGCAGTTTGCCGCGCAGGTCGGTGAAACGGAAGGCGACATACTCGATGTCATGCTCTTTCAGGAGCTTGAAAAACCCGGCATAGTTCGGCCCGGATTTCGCCACCTTCAGCGACGGTTTCGACATTTTCAGCTTCACATTCGTTTTTGCCATGTATTCCTCCTCTGGCTTTGTTAAATCTCAAATCGCTTCTTTTCCGCGCTCCCCGGTACGCACCCGGATCACGTTTTCGATGGGGCTGATAAAAATCTTGCCGTCGCCGATGCGTCCGGTGCGGGCCGCGTTCTGTATCGCCTCCACCACATCATCGACCTGCCCGTTCTCCACCACCACCTCGATCTTGACCTTCGGCAGGAAATCCACAACATATTCCGCGCCGCGATACAGTTCGGTGTGCCCCTTCTGGCGCCCGAATCCGCGCACCTCCGTCACGGTCATGCCCTGCACGCCGACTTCATGCAGTGCCTCCTTTACCTCGTCAAGCTTGAACGGCTTGATGACCGCCTCGATCTTCTTCATCTGCACTATTCCTTTGAAATATATTACTGTTTTTCAAAAAATACCAAAAAAAATGAAGCTCCTGTATATTTTTTAGGCCCCAAGCCCGATTTTTGTGTTATAAGCACCCGGATATGGCGGCCGTAGCTCAGTGGTAGAGCGCTTGGTTGTGGTCCAAGATGTCGTGGGTTCAATCCCCATCGGTCGCCCCACTTTCTCCTTAAAAAACAGTGAATAACGGCTTGATGATGTCGGCCTGCTGCAGGTATTTCGCCAGCTCGAACACTGGAAACGCCGCGAACCACCATATGGCGTCCCACACCGCGTAAGTGAAAAACCGGGGCTGGAACGGCAATTCCTCCGCCGTCCTGAACTGGCTGAACTTCGGCCACAGGCGCGGCACACGGGCCTTGTACTCGGTGAATTCCTTGCCGAACTTCCCAGCCAGATACTTCTCCTCGCGCTTAATCAGCCCGTCATAAATCAGCAAAAACCCGCCGAAAATAATCACGAAAGAGATGAGCTGCGCCGACAAAAGGCCGATCCCGGCGGCGCCCAGCAGGGAATAGAAGTACAGGGGGTTGCGGCAGGTGGAATAAGGCCCTTCCGTGACCAGCTTCTTGTTCTTGATCCCGCCGATAAAGGCCGTGCTGTAAATGCGCCCGACCGCGCAGGCCGCCAGCAGGATATAGCCCGCCAGCTTCAGGAGCATATAAAGGGCGGACCATTCATGAATGGCGGGGGCGGTGACGAACCCCGACAATAAAACGAGCCCCACCAGAATACGGCTGAGGAGCATGCGGTTCTTGTTGATTTCTACGGCCATGAGGTTTCCCTGCGTGTCTGGATAAACAGACACCTTCATGCCACTTTCAAGCACCTGGGGCAATATAAAAAAAGTTGCTAAACTTCCATATCCGTCACCCCTGCATCCGCAGAGATGACAGTCTAGAGCTTCACCGGCACAAGACGCACCGGGCGACAGGAGAAACGACCGTAGTCGCGGTCCTTATAGCCCCAACTCGGGGCGCCGTCCAAGAACCAGAGAGTGTGCATGTTCCCGGGCTGCTGCGGGTGCTCCGTGAGCGTGGACGACCAGTAATTGCCCGGACATTCGTTGGTCGTGTTGAAAGTGTCTTTCAGAGAACCTTCGTTATGGTTCTTTTGCAGGGCTTTCAATGTATTCAGATCTGGAATTTGCCAATCATCGTGGCCAAGCGCTTTATAGTTGTTCAGTTTCTTGACGGCTTTTACACAGTTATTGAAGATCATTGCAACATCCAGATCATCTGGCAGGGCATAGATTTCTTGCTTGCCATCAGAGGTCAGGCCGGCATAAATGGAGCCATCGGACATTCTAGTGCCGACTTCGAGGATTTTCCCTTCAGACATGATTCTCTCCTAATTGATTTACATAGTGCTTGATGGTAGGAGATTACATGAAATATGTCAATAAATATTTCTATAATGCGCATTAAAAGTTAAATAAAACAATAGGTTGATAATTTACCCCCTCTTCCCGAACGATTTCGCCACCACCTCCACCAGGCCTTTGTTGAGGTCGTGCATCAGCTCTTCGGTGAGGGCGAAATAGGCGCTGTCGCGGTCGGCGGCCGAGGCGTCTTCCATCAGGGTCTTGCTGCGCTTGGCCGTCACTTCGGCAGTACCGGTGACGATGTCGGGCGCCTGCTGGCCGGCCAGTTCGAACCCGACAATCAACTGGGCCTTCAGCCGCTCGGCAGGCTCGTGCTTAAATGCGCCCCAGAAACCTCCGGTCACCGGCAATTCCTCCCGCACCACCGAGGCCTCCTTGATAATCACGCGCAGCACATTGCCGCCGCCCGCCGCCACCAGCTGCTTTTTCAGCAGGTTTTCGGCGGAGATATAGGGCGGGACCGGGAAGCTATGCTCCACATTCGGGGCTTTCATGGGCGGCTTGTAATCGTCGCGCACTTCAATTTTCGCCACCTTCAGCTCAAACGGCTGCAGGTCGGCGAAGGTCATCTCCGGCTGGCTGGTGGCCGACGGGGAGCCGGCGCAGCCGGACAGCAAAAACACCACCGGCAAACACAAAAAAACGGAACGCATCTTCATTATTTTTTCTCCTGATAGATTTCATCAAGCTGGGATTCGACAAAATTATACTGCTCGCTGCAAAATTCGCACTTAATCGTCACCTTGCCCTCTTTTTTGCAAACCTCCTCGATCTCCTGGCGCGGGATCGTGCGCAGGATGTCGATCACCCGCGACCGCGTGCAGCGGCACTTGAAACGGATATGGGTCGGGCTGTAGATGCGGACCCCTTCCTCATGAAACAGGCGGTAGAGAACGTCCGCCGAATGCAGCACAGGCGAGAGGATTTCCCCCTCGCTGCAGGTGGAGAGCAGCATCGCGGCGCGGGTCCAGTCCTCGATGCCGTGCTCGGACTCGTGCTTGCCGGCATGCTCGTCCGGCAATTGCTGGATCATGATGCCGCCGGTGCGCCAGTAATTATCCTGCGGATGCACCGCCAGCTTGAAGGAGGTCTTGATCTGCTCCGACTGCGTCAGGTAATGCTGCGCCGCCTCGACGATGGACTCCCCCTTCAGCTCGACGATGCCCTGATAGCGGCTGTCGCTGCCCCCGTGATCGACCGTAAAGGCCATGAACCCCTTGCCGAGCAGGTGGTAATAACCGCCATGGGCGGCTTTCTTGCGCTTGGCCAGTTTCTTGACCGCCGCTTCGTCAAATCCGGCATAGGCGCGCACTTCGCCCTTGCTGGTGACGTCCGCCACCAGCGTGCGGATGGGCCCGTCGCCACTGATCTGCAACGAGAAAATGCCCTCATATTTCAGCATCGCGCTCAGCAGCAGGCACAGGGTCAGCACCTCGCTGAGCAGCGCCGAGACCGGCGGCGGGTAATCGTGCTGGCGCATGATGTCGCCCAGCACCGCCCCCAGGCGCACCATCCGCCCGCGCACGCCGGATTTTTCCAGGCGGAAGGGCTGGACGACATTGTCATCGACCAGTCCTGATTGTTCCGTGCCGTCTTTTTTTATACGAATAGCCATGCCCTGAAAAGTGTAGCATAATGCTATCGCACATGGACAAAAAACCGCCGCCGTCCGAGCGCAAAGCTCCCAAAAAAATTTCCAAAAAGTATTTGGAAAACGCCGCGCTGTATTATTTGCAGCGTTATGCAACCTCGGCGGAAAACCTGAAACGCGTCCTTATGCGCAAGGTCAGGAAATCCTGCGCCTTCCATCAGGTGCCGGTGGAGGATTTTGCGCCGCTGGTGGATGAGCTGGTGACGCGCTATACGGCGTCGGGTCTTTTGGATGACAGCGTCTTCGCCCGCGCCCGCGTCACCTCGCTGCGGCGGCAGGGCCTTTCAAAACAGGCGATCATGGCGCGGCTGCAGGCCAAGGGTCTCTCCAAAGCGCAAATTGAATCCGCCCTGCGGCTGGTCGATGAGGAACAAGAAGATCCCGAAATGGCCGCCGCCCTCGCCTGCGCCCGCCGCAAAAAACTGGGCCCCTGGCGGAAAACGCCGCTCACCGACCCCAAAGACCGGCAAAAGGAACTCGCCGCGCTCGGCCGCGCCGGGTTCAGCTACGAGATCGCAAGGCGGGCGCTAGAGGACAAAGAAGAGGATTAACCCCTCACGTAGCGGATTGAAACCCTGCAGTTTTTGTCGAGCTTATAAACATCTCCATCGCTGGAGAGAAAATTCTGCGCATACACACGGTTATAGCTGTCCGGAACTGGCGTGGATGACCAGTAAAAGGCCTTCTGCCAACTACTTTTATTAAAGCTGCTCTTGAGCAAACCTTCTTTTTGGTTCTGAAAGATAATAGCCAGCTCATTTTTTGTCGGCAAACGCCAGTCCTGATGTCCGCAGGCGTAGCGTTCAGGTGCGAATTGCGCAGCCTCATTAAAAGTTGCCCCGATCCAAAGCGCGTCTTCCGGCATCACGTACATCGGCTTGCCGGTGTCAGGTGAAATGCCTGCATAGATAGTGCGATCCGACATTTTACTGCCAATTTTTCGGCCCTGAGAAGCGGCAGCCTTCGGCTGTGATTTTTCTGGCCGGAGCTGCTCATTGACAATCCCCTCTCCCAGCCAATTGACCAAAGCCGTAAAAGGCCCCTCCCTAACTACCCTGTACTTTTTTTCAAGGGCGCTATAAATGGACGAAAATCTCTTAAACATGAGCTTATCCTTTCAAAAAAATCTCAGGGGCAATGTAATGATTTTAGTTAATTATGTCAAACTAAAAATTGAAATATACGCATATATTCCTTATTTCCACTTGTAAATAAAGGATATTTTTAGTCGCACCGGGTTCTCTTACGAGATCGCAAGGCGGGCGCTTCAAAATGAAGAGGATTAAAACGCCGCCGAAAAGTGGACCATCGCTGCGGCATCCTGCGCGCCGGCGACGTGGTCGGCATCCTGACGGAACGACAGGTCGAAGCCTGAGGTCACGCCCGGCGCCAGCGGACGGCGGTAGTTGAAGCCGAAATCCGTCTCATTGCCGGAGGGAACGAGGCTGATGTTGCTGCTGTGGATGATGGGATTGCCGTCGCTGTCGGCCCCTGTCGGCACATTGACATGCGCCGATCCCCCGTAAACCCGCAGGGGCTTCTTGATGGAAAAGCCCAGATTGTCGGAAACGCCGGTCAGGTTTTCCTTGTTCATGACCATGCTGACCCCGGCGCTGCGGAGATGTGACGTGCTGTCCATCAGGCTATCCTGATGATGCGTGCCTCCGGTGGAAGCGGCAATCGTGTCCACGCCGAAACTATAACCGCTGCCCAGATCGACGCTGGCGCCCAGGCCGACGGATACGGTGGATGTCTGCCCCAGGCCGAGATAACCGCTGCCGAGAGAGCCCAGCAGCATGTTGTCTTCCCTCAGGAAGGCGTTGGAGAGCGAAAGCACCCATCCCTCCGCCGGACGCGCGGTGTAGCTGACGGCGGCCCCCTGCGCGGCAGGATGCTGTCCTGACAGGGAAGCGAAATCGGCCGCCTCCGAAGTCATGCCGCCAAAGGCCAGATGGCTGTCGCTATCAAGGTCCATGCCCACGGCGGTAAAATCGGCGCTGGACGTCAAACCCAGCAGATTCCCGGCCATGGAATCATTGCGGTTGAAAAACGCCGTCTTTCCGCCCCAGCGGGCATCATTGAAAGACACAGCCGCATCCGGCCCGTGCCCGGCCCCAAGATAGCTGCCGTCATCTTGCTGAAAAGCGACCGACCAATCGGCTTGCCTGACATCCGTTGCGCCGGAAGACGAGGCGGCGAACCAGGCGCCACCGCCAAGATCGGTCAAGCCGCGGGCGGCAACGCCGGTCTGTCCCTGAACTTGCGCCGTAGCTGCGGATATTCCGCCCGCCGCCGGACTCCGGATAGCCGAAGAGACATCAAAGGCGAAATCACGGCTGTATTTGTCGTACCCGACCGCCTTTGAGAAAGCGGAGGAAATCCCGGCAGCGCTGCCGAAAGCGCCGCCCGCAACAAACGCGCCATTGGTTGCCGCCACTTTGTTATTATTGACAAGAACCTTCAATGCTCCGACAGGGCTGAAGGCCTTGTCGATGCGCAGGAACCCCTGCCCGAATTTGCTGTCCCTGCCCCTGGTGCCCAAGTCCTGCGTCGAGGCTAAAAGAATGTCATCCACCGTGCCGTCCGTCAGCAGGAAGGGCCAGCGCGCGGCGAGCAATCCGGCGGCGCCCGCCGCCTGCGGCGCGGCCATGGAGGTGCCGGACATCTGGGTGATATAGGTATAACCGTCCGCGTCGTGGTAAGTGCTTGCCCCAATGATATGTTCCCCGTCCGCCATCATCCAGCGCGAGGAGAATTTGTAGAATTTATTCGTGGTGGAACGAAAGCCGCCGCTGCCGGGCCTGTTGCTGAAAGAACTCAGCCTGAGGTTGGCGTTCGTCGAGCCCATAAAAATCATATGCTGAATGGCGGCGTCGGTAAAGCCGCTGACGGTGGCGCCATTGAGGAATGCCTGGCTGCTGTTGCCGCCGGCGAAAACGATCACCACGTTTTTCGCCGCCGCGCCGTTGATCGCGCTCACGATTTCCGGCGTCGGGATGAAGGTCATGCTGAGGTTCAGGACATTGGCCCCATGATCTGCCGCATAGGAAATCCCTTCGGCGACATCGCTGAAAGTGCCGGAGCCCTGCGCATTCAGGACCTTCACCGGCAGGATGGTGCCGGCAGGCGCCAGGCCGACCAGGCCGTATTGCCTGACATCCCCGGCGATTTCGCTGGCCACGAAAGTGCCATGGCCGTTGTCGTCATAGGCGCTACTGCAGCCCGCAATCGTGCAGGCCGCCGACGCTGTATCAACCCGGTCCTGAAAACCGATCCAGGGGGCGGCGACGCCGGTATCGATCACGCCGTAAGTGATGCCGGCGCCGTAATTCGCGCTCGCCCAGATGTCCTCGTTCAGCCCGAGCAAACCGTTTTGCGGTGAAAACATATAAGGATAAGGGGAGGCGGCCAGGGATTTTTGCGGCAGGGACAACAGGCCCCCGAAAACAAGCGCCAGGACCAACAGGCTTCTGCCCGAACGACGATTCTGCATATTATTCAAACGACCTCCTCCGCTCTTATGAAGATTAGTGATTTAACTTAATATGCTTTCCCCTCGCTGTCCACTTTTTTTATTGCCATATTGTATAAATATGGGCGGCGCCCAACTATCTCCCTGTTATACCATTATATATTTATACTTTAAACGACTTTCCGCAGCCGCAGCGGCCGGTTTCGTTCGGGTTGCGGAAGGTGAAGCCGGATTCGAACTCGCCGTCGTTATAATCCATCTCGGTGCCGATCAGGTACAGCATCGCCTTGGGATCGACGAAAATTTTCACGCCCTTGTCTTCGACGACCTCTTCCATCGGGTTTTTATCGACGGCGTATTCCATGAAATAGCTCATGCCGGAGCAGCCGCCCGACTGGACGCCGATGCGAAGGCCGAGCACCGGCTGTCCTTCCGGCGCCTGCGCGATCAGCGCCTTGACCTGTTCCGCCGCGCTGGATGTCAGTGTAATCATTTGTTGTGTCATTTTCGTTCTCCTTAGGTTTTCGTTGTTAAAACATGTTCAGTTGCAGTTTCGCCGTTTCAGCCATCTTGGACGGGTCCCACGGCGGGTCCCAGACAATCGCCACCTCGATCTGCCCGACGCCTTCCACAGTTTTAATGGAATCTGAAATCATGCCGGGCATTTCACCCGCCACCGGGCAGCCGGGCGAAGTCAGGGTCATCTCGACAAAGACATTGTTCGTCTCCGGCTGGATATCCACCTTGTAGATCAGGCCGAGCTCGTAAATATTCACCGGGATTTCCGGGTCATAGACCGCGCGCAGCGCCTCCTGCACCTTCGGCCACAGCGGATGCTCCTTGCTGGCCTCGGTATAGGGCGGCAGCAGCATCTTTTCGGTTTCTTCGTCGCCGACCGCGTTGCGGATCATGCTCTCGTCTGCGTATTGCTTCATCATGAGAACAGCTTCTTCACTTTGTGGACGCCTTCCGCCAGCCGCTCGACATCCGCCAGCGTGTTATAGACCGCGAAGGAGGCGCGGATCGTGGCCGCCACGCCCAGCACCTTCATCAGCGGCTGGGCGCAATGATGCCCCGCCCTGACCGCGATGCCGAGCTGGTCGAAAACCGTCGCCACGTCGTGCGGATGCACCTTGTCAATCGCAAAAGACAGGATAGCGGCCCGCTCCGGCGCAGTGGAGAAAATCGTCACGCCCGGAATGGCGGCAAGGCGCTTTTCAGCCTCCTGCAATAATGCCCGTTCATGGGCATGTACGGCTTTTTTATCCAGCCCGTTCATGTAGTCGATGGCCGCGCCCAGGCCGATTGCCTCGACGATCGCCGGGGTTCCCGCCTCGAAACGGTAGGGCGGTTCCTTGAAAGTGATTTTGTCAAAGGAGACCTGCTCGATCATCTCGCCGCCACCCTGATAAGGCGGCATCCCGTTCAGCACCTCATAACGGCCATAAAGCACGCCGATGCCGCTCGGGCCATACAGTTTGTGCCCGGTGAAAACGTAAAAGTCGCAGCCGATTTTCTGCACATCCACATCGAGATGCACCACCGCCTGGCTGCCATCGACCAGCACTTTCGCGCCAACCGCATGGGCTTTGGCGGCGATCTCCGCCACCGGCACGACCGTGCCCAAGGCGTTCGACATCTGCGTCACCGCCACCAGCTTGGTCTTGGGGCCGAGCAGTTTTTTGAAGGCGGCCATATCCAGCGAACGGTCCGCCCTGATCGGGACCACCTTGAGCACGACGCCCGTCTGCTCTTTCAGGAAGTACCACGGCACGATGTTGGCGTGATGCTCCAGCTCGGTCAGGATAATCTCGTCGCCGGCTTTCAGCGACTGCCCGAAACTTGCCGCCACCAGGTTGATCGCCTCGGTCGCGTTGCGCGTAAAGACGATTTCCTTCTCGGTCGCGGCATTGAGGAATTGCGCGATTTTCTTGCGGGCGCTCTCAAAGGCGACCGTGGTTTTCGCGCCGAAAGTATAGACGCCGCGATGCACGTTGGAATAATGCTCCGTCATCACCCTGTTCATCGCATCAATGACGTATTGCGGCTTTTGCGCGCTGGCGGCGCTGTCGAGATAAGCGACCGCATGGCCGTTCACCATCTGCGCCAGGGCCGGGAAATCCTGTTTCATTGCGAGAGCCATGCGCGTATCCGTTCCTGATAAATCTCTTTTACCGGCGCAAAGCTCAGTTGCTCCAGTGTCGTGTTCAAAAATGATTGGATCAAAAGGGCTTTGGCTTCAACTGCCGGAATGCCGCGGCTTTGCAGGTAAAACAGCGCCGCCTCGTCAAGATGTCCCGACGTCGCGCCATGGCCGCACTTCACGTCGTCGGCGTAGATTTCTAGCTCCGGCTTAAAACTTGCTTCGGCTTGAGGGGAGAGCAGTAACGCATGACTAGACTGGTTTCCATCTGTTTTTTGTGCAGAACGACGTACATGTATCTTCCCTTGGAAAACTGCACGAGCCTGACCATCGACAACCCCTCTAAAATGCTGAACGGATTTCCCGTTCGGCTCAAAATGATCCATCAAAACCGTAAAATCATGACTTTGATGATTTTTCAGTAAATATATACCGCTGATACTACTTAAAATTCCGGAATCAATCAATTGATTTTGATATTCCTCGCGGGCAAGACATCCCCCGGAGGCATAGCTAAACCCCTCAAAAACAGAGCCTTTTCCCTGCCGCACGGACACCAAAGAAAAGTGGAAAGCGGCAGGGCTTTCTTCCTCGAATTTGTAGAATTTGAGGCGCGAAGCCGACTCCAGAACCATCCCGGTATAGCTGTTGGAAAGATAAACCCCTTCGCCGGCATGCCGCTCCAGTAAGGTCAGCGCGCTGTTTTCCTCCAGCCAGTAGAGCATGCGGGGATAAACCGCCGGCGCCCGGTCGGCGGCGCCGATATTGTAAAACAGGATCTCGACCGGTCGCGCAATTTCCGCGCCGCTCTCCACCTTCAGGACGATACCGTCACGCACGAAAGCGGTGTTGAGCGCCTTGAAGGGAGAGGCCTGCAAATCACCTACGCTGACAAGATGTTCTTCCAGCCCTGCGACTTTCTTGTCCACCGCCTCCATCAATCCCATGACCGTGACGCCCGCCGGAACGGCGCTTAAGTGCGGCTGGTACTGCCCGTTCACCAGGACGATACGATCGGAATCCTCCAGCAATTTGGGCGGGAGTTTTTTCGCGTCGGATGTCGCCGCTTCTGCCGAATAATGGAACTTGATGCTTGCCAGTTGGCGCAGGCTGGTATGCTGCCAGCCTTCCCATGACTGGGTGGGCAGGCCGGTTTGCGAAAACTGCTCCGCTCCCGTCTCGCGCAGGGCCTTCAGCCAGCCCGCCGCCGGCTGCTTTTCAAAGCCCGCCGCATCCGCCAGCCACGGCAATGCCGCCGCCGCGAGAGGCGCCGGCTGCATAAAGCTTTCCTGGCTGGTGACGGGAGAAGGCATTTTTTAGGCCGCCTCCCCGTCGCCGTAAAAACCGGCATAGCCCTTTTCTTCCAGCAGCAACGCCAGCTCGGGGCCGCCGGTTTTCTGGATCTTCCCCTGCGCCAGCACGTGCACGACATCCGGCTTGATATAGTTCAGCAGGCGCTGATAGTGCGTAATCACCAGGAAGGAGCGCTCCGGCGAACGCATCGCGTTGACGCCTTCCGCCACGGTTTTCAGGGCGTCGATGTCCAGCCCGCTGTCGGTTTCATCCAGCACCATCAGCTTCGGCTCCAGCATCGCCATCTGCAAAACTTCGTTGCGCTTTTTCTCGCCGCCGGAAAAGCCGACGTTCACGCCGCGCTTGAGCATTTCCGCATCCATGCCGAGCTGCGCCAGTTTCTGCTTTTGCAGCTTCAGGAAAGCGACCGGGTCGAGCTCTTTCTCGCCGCGCTTCTTGCGGACGGCGTTGATCGCCGTTTTCAAAAACATCGTCGTGCTCACGCCAGGAATTTCAACCGGGTACTGGAAGGCCAGGAACAGCCCGGCGGCGGCGCGGTCTTCCGGCTTCATCGCCAGTAAATCCTGCCCCATGAATGTAATCCGGCCTTTGGTAATCTCATAGCCCTCGCGCCCGGCCAGCACGTAAGACAGCGTCGATTTGCCGGAGCCGTTCGGGCCCATGATGGCGTGGACTTTTCCCGCCTCGACGGAGAGGTCGATGCCTTTCAGCACCTCGCGTCCGGCGACAGTGACATGGAGGTTTTCTATTTTCAGCATTTTAGCCCACGCTCCCTTCCAGAGAAATCGCCACCAGCTTCTGCGCCTCGACGGCGAATTCCATCGGCAGGTGCTGCAATACTTCGCGGCAGAAGCCGTTGACGATCAGCGTCACCGCCTCTTCCTGCGGGATGCCGCGCTGGCGGCAGTAGAACAGCTGGTCCTCGCTGATCCTGGAGGTGGAAGCCTCATGCTCCAGCACCGCCGTCGGATTTTTGTTTTCGATGTAAGGGACGGTATGGGCGCCGCAGTTCTGCCCGATCAGCAGGCTGTCGCACTGCGTGTAATTCCGCGCGTTGTCCGCCTTGCCGGAAATGCGCACCAGGCCGCGGTAGGTGTTGTTCGCCCTGCCCGCCGAGATCCCCTTGGAGATGATGCGGGATTTGGTGTTCCTGCCGAGATGGATCATCTTGGTGCCGGTATCGGCCTGCTGATGGTGGTTGGTCAGCGCCACCGAATAGAACTCGCCGACGCTGTCGTCACCCTGCAAAATGCAGCTGGGATACTTCCAGGTGATTGCCGAGCCGGTTTCCACCTGCGTCCACGAAATCTTGGAGCGCGCGCCTTTGCAGATGCCGCGCTTGGTGACGAAGTTATAAATGCCGCCCTTGCCCTCCTCGTCGCCCGGATACCAGTTCTGCACCGTCGAATACTTGATTTCGGCGTCTTCCATGGCGATCAGCTCGACCACGGCGGCATGCAGCTGGTTTTCATCGCGCTTCGGCGCGGTGCAGCCTTCGAGGTAGCTGACGTAGGAGCCTTTTTCGGCGATAATCAGCGTGCGCTCGAACTGGCCGGTCTTGGCCTCGTTGATGCGGAAGTAGGTGGACAGCTCCATCGGGCAGCGCACGCCTTCCGGGATGTAAACGAATGTGCCGTCGGTAAAGACCGCCGCATTCAGGCAGGCGTGCTTGTTGTCGGTATAGGGCACGACCGAACCCATGTACTTTTTAACCAGATCGGGATATTTCTGCACCGCTTCGGAAATGGAGCAGAAAATCACGCCCGCCTTGTGCAGGCTCTCGCGGAAGGTTGTCACCACCGACACGCTGTCAAACACAGCGTCGACCGCGACGCCCGCGAGCATTTCCTGTTCACGCAGGGGGATGCCGAGTTTTTTGTAGGTCTCCAGCAACTTCGGGTCCAGCTCATCGAGGCTTTTCAGCTTTGAGGCAGACTTCGGCGCAGCGTAGTAAAACGCATCCTGATAATCGATCTTGGGGAAAGACACCTTCGCCCACTGCGGCTCCGGCATGGTCAGCCAGTGCTGATAAGCCTTCAGGCGCAGGTCGAGAAGCCACTGCGGCTCGCCTTTTTTGGCGGAAATGAAGCGGACGATGTCTTCGCTCAGGCCTTTCGGGGCGAAATCGCTTTCAATGTCCGTGATAAATCCGGCGGCATATTTCTGCCCCAGAGCCTGTACGGTTTTCAGCGTTTCATCCGAAATCGACATTGGCTATTTTGTCTCCGCCCCGCAGGAGGACGGCGCGTTTATAAAATCATAACTCTTGTGGCACGACG
>JAIOQI010000070.1 GCA_021413445.1 Alphaproteobacteria bacterium
GGCATCTACGACAGGTTTGCGGAGAAATTCACGGCGGCGGTGAAGGCGATGAAGGTCGGCAGCGGCCTCGAGGACGGCATCGACCAGGGCCCGATGATTAATCTCAAGGGCGTCGAGAAGGTCGAGCAGCATCTCGCCGACGCGCAGGCGAAAGGCGGAAAAGTCACGACCGGCGGCAAGCGCCACGCGCTGGGGCATTCATTCTTCGAGCCGACGGTGGTGACCGGCGCCACGACCGAGATGAAATTCTTCCGCGAGGAAACCTTCGGCCCCCTGGCGCCGCTGTTCAAATTCAAGACGGAAGAAGAGGCGATCAGGCTCGCCAATGATACCGAATACGGACTGGCCTCCTATATTTTCACGACGAATATGGGGCGCATCTGGCGCGTGTCCGAGGCGCTGGAATACGGCATGGTCGGCGTCAACAGCATCGCTATCGTGGCGGCGCAGGCGCCCTTCGGCGGCTGGAAGCAATCCGGCATGGGCACGGAAGGCTCCAAGTACGGGATCGAGGATTACCTCGAGCTCAAGCTCGTTTCTCTCGGCGGAATTTGAATTCCCGGCCTATTGTTGACATAAACACAACGGTATTGATGCCGTCCCTCATGGGAGGCCCATTTTCTTGCTGAAAGAAAAACCTGCTTGACGCTATTATAAACCATGGATACCTCAGGGACGGGCATGGCAGAAGAAGGGCAACGACCGGTCGGCGGCGGGGGGGTTACCGACTATAGCCCCCCGGCGGACAGGCCGAAGATAAAACATCAGGAATCTATCTATCATTCCCTTATCAGCCAAACGACGGCGGATGGCCGGATCATGATTGGCCAGGACATGGAGATATTCCCCAAGAAAGAATGCAGGGAATTCGCCAGTCCGGGCACCGAAGCTTACGACGTGAAGGACCGGCGGATGGCGGGCGAGCAGTTTGCGCTGCTGTGCGGGCGCAGCAGCGTGCCGCGCATCGCGGTGATCGGTCTCTACAAGAAGCTGAAGAGCCGGAATATCCTGAAGCTGGTCGATGCCGGCCTTATCGACTGGCCGCCGGAACACAGCCGGAGGTTCGCGCTGATCTTTGAAAAGCCGGCGGGAAAAAAAATAATGGAATCCGCTGAAGCCAAACCGTTCATGGTTTCCGAGGATATGCTGATCCCGGCGGTGATCCAGCCGGCGGTGGCGGCGCTTTCAGAGCTGGCCAATTCTGACACGGTGCACGGCGCCGTGAATGCCGAAAATGCTTTTATGACGGGCGCGCCCGGTGCCGAGACCATTGTGCTGGGAGAGTGCCTGTCCAGCCCCCCGTCATTCTGGCAGCACCCGATGTATGAAACGATTCCGCGCGCCATGGCAAAGCCCTCAGGGCGGGGTCCCGGCACTTCCAAGGACGACATCTATGCGCTGGGCGTGTGCGTGGCCATGATGGCGCTGGGGGAAAATCTCCTGCTCGGAAAATCGCCGCAGCAAATCATTTATGATAAGATCGAGCATGGTTCTTATGGCGCCATTACCGGACGGGGACGGATTCCCGGCAGTATCGCCGAATTCCTGCGCGGCGCCCTCAATGACGATGAAGACCAGCGCTGGAGCATCGATGATGCGGCCCGCTGGCTGGAAGGCCGGCGGGCCCCCCCCAAGCAGCCGCACCCTGTGCCGAAGGCGGCGCGGGCGCTGGTTTTCGGGGATCAGCAACTCCTGGATTTGCGCGCTGCGGCGGAAGCGTTCTCGGGGAATGTCGCGGCAGCCGCGCTGGAGATCGAGAAGGGACAGTTTGAATCGTGGCTGAAGCGCAATTTCGTGGATAAGGCGCTGAAGCTGCGTCTCGACGGCATCGGGGAAAAGGAAAAACAGTCCTCTCCTGAAAAGCTGGTTTCCAGGGTTTGCATGGCGCTTGATCCCCTGGGCCCCATCCGTTTCAAGGGGCTGTCGTTTTTTCCGGAAGGGTTCGGCACGGCTCTGGCCGAGGCCATGCTCAAGGGCGAGGATATTCAGGTCTATGGCGAAGTCATCTCACAGCAGCTTCTCACCAGCTGGGTTTCCCAGCGGGTTGACGAGATTCACGATGCGTCCGGGCTGACAAGCCTGTTCGAGAAATGCCGCGCCGCCCTGGGGCACCGGACGCCGGGGAACGGCATAGAGCGGGTTTTATACATGCTGAATCCGGGCCTGTATTGCCTGAGCCCGATGATAAGGGACCTGTTTGTTTTTTCTTCTGCGGGCATTCTACAGGAGCTGGAGCGCCTGTCAGAGCAGGAACAGCGCCCTTCCGCGGTCCTTGACCGTCATATGATCGCTTTTATTTCAGTCCGGGAGCCGCGGCTGATTGACCCGCACCTGGGCTACCTGAACTCCCCGGGCAAAGGGAAACAGACGGTCGGCATCATGCGCACGCTGGCGGCGATTCAACAGAAATTCGCCGTTGGCCCCGTGCCGGGGATCATGAACTGGCTGCTCTCCATGACCCCGCCGGTCATTGAGATGCTGCATGACCGCGACCTGCGGCGGGACATGTCCCGGCAGCTGAACAGGCTCAGGGGCAGCGGTAACCTGGAGGAACTGCTGGATCTTGTGGACGACCACCTTCTCATACAGGACGACGAGCGCAGATTTGACCAGGCGCGGGATGAATATAAAAACCTTGCCGCTGAAAAAAACGACCTGGAAAACTATATTAAAAGGCGCAAGAATTTCGGGATGGTGACGGGCAGGCAGATCTCCATGATTGCGTCTTCCACGCTCGCGATTGTCATTATTACAGGCTATGTGGTGCAGCGTTTTATAAGCGGATTTTAGGAATGACCGACAAGGACAAAAAAGACCAGGATGAAAAGGCGGCAGCGGGGAAGGCGAAGCTGCCTTTCTCGGTGCGCTTCGCCATTTTTATACTGCTTGTCGCGGCGGTGGTTCTTTTGCCGTTAACGATCGTTTTTTCCGTGTGCATGATCCCGACCTTCGTGGCGGCCATCGTGGATACTCATAAGAATAAAACGGCGTGGTTCACGGTGGGCGTGATGAACCTGGCAGGAACCATTCCGAGCCTGTTTAGTTTATGGTATGCGGGGTTTACGGTGATGTCCGCCTTTCAGTTGATTATCCAGCCGATGACCATCATAATATCTTTTGGCGCGGCGTCGGCTGGCTGGTTAATATACCACAAGGTGCCGCTATTCGTGTCCCAGGTCCTTTTCAGGAAGAATGAAAAGCGCCTGAAGGAGATAGAAAAGCGCCAGAAAGAACTGGTCAAAAAATGGGGTGATGAGGTCGCTGCTGGTTAGAGGGCGTTTTATCATGCCGGGTCAAAATTGGGAGGATATTATTCATGTTACGCATATTTAACACTGCGCGCCGTTATTTTTGTTCGGATGCGGGTTCCATTGTTCCGATCGTGGCCCTGCTGTTGCCGCTGATTATCGGCTTCGCGGGCGTGGGGGTGGATATCAGCAGCTGGATGATGTCCAAGCGCCGTTTGCAGGCGGCGGCCGATGCGGGCGCGCTGGCCGGGGCATGGGAAATGACGAAGGGCGGCACGGTATCCGATGCCGAGGCTGCTGCATTGAAAGAGGCGATCAACAATGGGTATGATTCGTCCCTGACCGGCACATTGACGACGACGGTGACCACCTCGAACGGCGTCTCGACCGTAAAAACGGATATCCATCAAACGGTCAACGTCTGGTTTTCCAGCGTCTTTATCGACAGGGCCGTTTATGCCGACACCTCCGCTTCGGCGGAGACGGTCAGGGCGGGCGGTTATTGCGCCCTGGCGCTGTCTACCACGGCCAGTTCCGCCATTTCGGGGGGGGGCTCGACGAGCGTGAATTCACCGAATTGCGGTCTTGCCGCAAATTCAAGCAGCGTCACTTCCGTGACGCTGAGCGGCAGCACGACCATGCATGTCGGCGCCGTCAATCTTGTCGGCAGTTTTGCGCCGAACAGCGGGTTCACTTATGCCAGCATGCACACCCATACGGCGCCGATACCTGATCCTTACGCGGACCTGACGGTTCCCGCCAGCTCCTGTTCGGCGGGCGCCATGTCCCACCCGGCCTTTTATAATTCCAGCGCGACACTGAACCCGGGCACGTTTTGCGGCGGCATCAGGGTAACCGGCGGTAATACTTTGATTACGCTGAATCCGGGGGTTTATGTGATGGACGGCGGCGATTTTGAAATGAGCAGCGGCGGCATTACCGGCACCGACGTGACGATTATCCTGACCAACTCCGGCGCGCCGTCTTACGGCGAATACGGCAATGTCCATCTCACCGGGAACTCATCGGTCTATCTGAAAGCCCCGACGACCGGCCCTTACGCCGGCGTGGCGATCTATCAGGATAGAAGGACGAACACCGGCGACGTCAATCACATTACCGGAACGGCGGGGGTCGAGATTGACGGGGCTATTTATACGCCGTCGAGCCCGTTGACATTTGGCGGCAACGGCAGGGTGCTGTCCGGCAGCACAGCCCTATGCACACAGTTGATCGCCCAAACGGTGCAATTCCAGGGCAACCCGGCGATGGACAATAATTGCGCCGGTTCTGGCACCCGGGATATCGGCATCCCTTCGGCCAAGCTGGTGCTGTGACCATGAAAAGACTTTTTCAATGCGAGCGCGGCATTGCGGCGATTGAATTCGCGATGATCGTTCCTTTGCTGACGCTGATCCTGATCGGGGTCGTCGATTACGGGATGTTTATCAATCAAAAAATGAAGCTGCAGGACCTGGCCCGCACGGCGACGCAATATGTCGTGCAGGGCGGGAGCGACGCGAATGTGATGGCGGATGTTATCCAGACCAGCGATTTTTACAACGCCGCTACCGCCCAAGGCCAGGTTATCACCGTCACGACGGCAGCCCAGTGTGAATGCGCCAATGGCGCATCGGTTTCCTGCACGGGAACTTGCACCGGGATAGGGAATTATGTGCGGCATTTTTATAGCGCGACACTGAGCAGCACTTACCGGCCGATTTTTATTTATCCGGGGATTTCCAGCAGCCTGAACATAACTGGATATTCGCGGATGCAGTATAGCCAATGAGGAAAGCGATGAAAATTTTTTGCAAATATTTCAGGAACAGGCAGGGCACGGTGGCGGTTGAATTCGCCATGGTCGCCGTGCTGTTCATGACTTTCCTGTTCGGGATCATCGAGGTGGGCAGAGTTTTCTGGACATGGAATACATTGCAATACGCGGTGGAGACGACGGCGCGCTATGCCATTGTGCACCAGTCGGCGACGAACAGCGACCTGGTGACCTATGCGGCAAACAGAATGTCGGGGATTAGTGTCGATACGTCCAAGCTGAGCGTCACGACGGCAACGACAACAATATCGGGCATCAGTTTTATTGAAGTGACCGGCACCTATGCCTATACGAGCATTGTGCCTTTCCTGCCTGCGGCCATGAATTCCATCAATCTGACGGCCAAGGTCAAAGTGCCGTATGTGCTTTGATTCGTTTGGGTCTCTGAAAAACCAGAATAATTTTTCATAACGAAACGAAGCGGATGAGGGATTCTGTCAAGAGTCGTAAACACTTAGAGATTATCTGTTTCAATATGATTTTTTTTGCGCTAACCTGAAGAAGATAGCTTATACGCTGTTAGGTATAGGGTTGCACGTTGGCCTTATAAGTTAACTTTATATATGGAGGGTAAAATCATGTTGAAACTTTGGGCAAAAAAAGAGGCCTTCATCCGCTGCGAAAAAGGCGCTACTGCGATTGAGTACGGCCTGATCGCTGCCGGTATCGCTGTTGCTATCAGCGTTGTTGTGTTCACGGTCGGCGGTCAACTCTCTGCCATGTTCACCAGCGTAGGTAACACGATTGCTACGCCTGCTCCTTAATAAATAACAAACCAAGAGCAGGGATCTTCAGGGCTGCGTGGTGTAGCCTTGTAAACAATAAACAGACTTTTATATAAAGGATAAAATCATGTTGAAACTTTGGGCAAAAAAAGAAGCTTTCGTTCTTTGTGAAAAAGGCGCTACCGCGATTGAGTACGGCCTGATTGCTGCCGGCATTGCCGTCGCCATCAGCGTCGTCGTCTTCACGGTGGGCGGCCAGATCGCAGCGCTGTTTACCAGCGTAGGCAACACAATCGCCACGCCGGCTCCTTAATAACAAGCCTGGAACAGGGAAAGTTTGCCGTCTTGTCTTAGTCGGGCAAACATTCAAATGGAGCGTAATCCGATGTTGCAGCTGTGTGCAAAAAAAGAAGCCTTCGTTCTTTGTGAAAAAGGCGCTGTCGCGATTGAATACGGTCTGATTGCTGCCGGCATTGCCGTCGCTATCAGCTCCGTCGTCTTCACGGTGGGCGGTCAAATTGCAGCGCTGCTTGCTAATCTAGGCAACATCATCGCCACACCTGCTCCTTGATGAGAGGAATACGTCCTCGGTTGAGGCGTGTACGAACAAGAACCCGTCCCTTGAAAGAGGGCGGGTTCTTTTCTTGAGGGCTGCGTTGTTAACATGATGATCATCACTGCGTTTATGACGCTTATTGTTTTTGTTGTGACGCTTTTGAGCTGCGTCTCGGATGTCAGGTCGCTGCGCATCCCCAATTGGCATTCCCTTGTCATCCTCGGCTGCTTTATCCCCGCATGGCTGGCGACGCCGGGGGCTTTTGACGGGCTGCCGCAGCATGCGGCAGCGATGGGGGTGATGTTCGTTGTGGGCTATCTCATGTTTAGCTTAGGGTTGATGGGTGGCGGCGATTCAAAGCTGGCAACCGTGCTGGGGCTTTGGGTGGGGCTGAATGGATTGGCGCCGTTTATTCTTTCTATGGCAATTGCCGGCGGAGTTGTCGGCCTTGTCTCCATTATCATCTCTAAAAAGAAGTTTTTTAAAAACCCTTTGCCGGGAAGCTGGATAGAGCAAGTGCAGGCGGGGCGCAATGCTATCCCTTATGGCGTTGCCATAAGCATCGGCGCATGGGCCGCGCTTTCCCATACAGGGTTCCTTCATCATCAATTAGATGAAGTATTTAATATAATCACTTAAAAACATTCATTTTTTTTACACAAGCTCAAAGTTCTATGTAAGAATAGGAACTGGGTAGATTGTTTATTGGGGGATGTATCATGAATAGAAGCGTTTTGATGATCATGGGTGGAGCAGTCATCGTCGCGATAATTGTTGCGATGCTGGTGCAATCCAATCTTTCTTCCAAGTCAGCAAAAAACAATGTGATGGCGGAAGGCGTTGAAGTTCTGGTCGCGTCTAAAATGCTCATGACGGGCGAAGTGCTTAAGCCTTCGGATGTGCATTGGGAGTCTTTGTCAAGCAATGCCGTCTTCAATGGCATGATCAGAAGAAAAGACCAGGCGGATGAAAATAAACTGGAAGTTCACGATAAGCTGCTGCGCCGCGACCTCATGTCCGGGGAGCCGATCACGACGCAGGCTGTCATTATGGACGCGAAGGGGGGCGGCACCTTTCTTTCTGCCTCGGTCGCTCCCGGCATGCGCGCGGTAGGCATTCCGGTGAAGGCCGAGACGGCGGTGGGTGGTTTTGTCACCGTCGGGGATTATGTGGACGTCATCCTGACCTATCAGATCAGCCTGCGGGGGGATGCCGGCGATTATGCCTTCGACCAGATACAGAATTTCGGCAGCGAAACGATCCTGAGCAATGCCCGCGTTCTGGCTGTGGATCAGAACGCCAAAGAGGGCGACCGTGACGCGAAGCTGGCGCGCACGGTGACTCTCGAAGTCAGCAAGGAAGGTGCGCAGATCCTGGCGATGGGCACCACCATGGGCACCATCAGCCTGTCGCTCCGCCACCTTGGCGAGAAAGATACCCAGGCGGACAGTGACGTGCCGTTGACGACGGACGTGACCACCAGCCGCGTGATCAAGAAAATTTATGAAACTATGAATAAGTCAAAAACGACCTCGAATGCCGTGCGTCTTTACAGTGGCACCACTGTGGTGAACGTCCCGGTACGCGCTGCAAAAGCCCCATAAGGCTGGAAAGGAAGGATATGATGCAACGGATTCTTTCAAAGGTTCTTCTGCTGATGGTTGCGGTGTCGCTGGGGATTTGCGTCTCTGTCGGCGCACAGAGCGCGAAAAGCTATAACAAGACGGTCTATCTGATGGCAGGCAAGGCCGATACCGTCGAGCTGGCAGGGCCGGTCGCCGATGTTTTGGTCGCCAATCCCACGATTGCCGATGTGGGGACCCTGAGGTCCAACCGCCTCTATATCGTCGGCCGGGCCGTGGGGGACACCAACGTGCTGGCCTATGACGATGCCGGTAACCAGCTTGCGAATATCACGGTCAATGTGCGCACCGATGACAAAAACCTTCAGAACACGCTGAAAGAATTTTTCCCCGATGAAAAAATCAGCGCTAAAACCGTCAAGGACAATATCGTCCTGAGCGGCATCGTTTCCTCTCCGTCGGTCTCCAATCAGGTGCGGGACCTTGCCGCGCGCTTCATCACCGACAAGAACCAGACGCTGGTCGATCTGATGACGGTCAGGGGCGAACAGCAGGTGATGCTGAAGGTTAAGGTGATCGAGGCCAAGCGCTCGGTGTTGCGCGAGCTTGGTGTTGAGACCAACTTTAGAACGCCGAATCTCAAGGGGTTGGTATTCGATGGCAATGATGTGGGCAGGACTTCAAACAAGACGCCCTTCGGCACCGGTTTTCTCGTCCTGGGAAAAAAATTCGGGTCACTGTCTTCAGTGTTGAAGGCGTTGGAAAACAATGGCATGGTCAATACGCTGGCCGAGCCGAATTTAACGGCGATTTCCGGTGAATCGGCGGGATTTCTGGCAGGCGGCGAATTCCCCGTACCCACCAGCAAAGACAAAGATGGCAACGTCATTCTTGAATTCAAGCCGTTTGGCGTGTCGTTGAACTTCACGCCGACCGTCCTCAGCAAAGACCGCATCGGATTGCACCTGTCCACGGAAGTGTCCGAAAAAGACAATTCCGGCGGGATCACCCTCCTGAACATCACGATCCCCGGACTCAGCGTCCGCAAGGCTGAAACGACCGTGGAAGTGGCTAGCGGCGGTACGATCATGATCGCCGGCCTTATTAAATCCGACACCTTGCATACCCTGGACGGATTGCCCGGGGTGCAGGATTTACCGATTTTGGGCGAGCTGTTTAAATCCAAATCCTTTGCGCGGAATGAATCGGAGCTGCTGATTATCGTCACCCCGTATCTGGTGGACTCCTATGCGGAACCCGATGCGGTGGCCGAGGCTTCTGAGCCGGAGATGCTGCAGACGGATCCAGAAGCGTTTTCCAATAAAGAGCCGGAAATGACGACGGAGAAAGCTGCGGGGAATATTAAGGCAACTTCATCGGATGTTCCGGAAAAGACAGAGCGGCCCGTGCGTTCGGCAAAGGCGGAGGCGGGAACCAGCCCGTTATCCCAGCGGCTGGTGGATAATTTAAGGAAGACCTATGGCAAGCATATGCCGGAGAAGGTTGGCGCAGGTCAGGGGTTCGGGTATATTGTTGATTAGGAGGGATAGATCCATGCAGGCACACAGGCTGATTTCTCTCGCGGGGGCGTTGGTGGCCGGGCTGGCTTTGTCCGCCTGCGATGTGACGACGCCATCACAGATGATGACACAGAAAATCCGTATCAAGGATCATATCGTCACGCAAACCCTGGATGCCGGACGTATCGATCCGGCACGGCTTAACGTGATAGCAGACGATTTCACGCAGAAGGCGTCCAATCGCAAGATGGCGCTGACGGTCTCCTATCTCGCCGGCGATGCCAAGCGGGAAGGCGTGGCCAGAAAGCAGGGCAATGCTTATAAAAAAGCCTTTGAACAGCGCGGGGTCGCCGGTATTTCCGTGGCGACGGTGCCGCTTGCCGACAAGCAATACGCCGGCAAGGTCGTGGTGACGTATAAGGTGCAGGCGGCGCTGGCGCCAAAGGATTGTAAAAACATCCCCGGGTATCAGGGCGCTGACGACTTGGATGCGGCGGACCAATACCAGTTTGGCTGTAACATGAAGACAGCCGTGAGCCGGATGATCGCTGATCCGTCAGACCTGCTGGGCAAGGGCGGCACACAGGACAACGACTCAAGGCGCAGCGGCGCCGTCGTCGAGACTTACAAGTCGGGCAAGCCGAACCAGCCGATGAAAGGCTTTCAGGCAAGTCAGGTCGGTGGGGCTGGCGGATGAACGGAGAAAATATTACATCCATATTGCTGCCGGCGTCCCGTGTGGATTTTCATGTGCTGGACGACGGCACTGCTGCGCTGGCGCAGCAGCTTGTGACCAACTGGAGATTTGCGCGGGTCGGCATCCAGATCGAGCGCTCGGGGATGGAGGCCGCCATCAATTATTATAAAGAGGCGCCGGCGCCGGAACTGATTATCATTGAAACCAACGATATCGGCGAAGATTTTCTCCAGCAGCTTAAAGGCCTGGCCGGGGTGTGCCCGCCCGGAACGGATGCCGTCATTATCGGCCCGAAGAACGATGTCCACCTGTATCGCCATCTCGTGGAGATGGGGGTCAAGGATTACCTGGTGCGCCCAGTTTCCGAAGTGGATATGGTCAAGGTGATTGCGCGAACGCTGATTGAGAAAAGAGGGATGTCAGGCAGCCGCCTGGTGACGGTGATCGGCAGCAAGGGCGGGGTCGGCACCACCTCCGTAGCGCAGATCCTGGCGTGGGATATCGCGGAAGGCCTGAAACAAAAAACCATGCTGATGGATGCGGCGGGCAGCGCGGGCAGTGTCGGGATTGCCTACGGCCTTGAGCCTTCGACGACGCTGATCGAAGCCGTCCGCCTCGGCAAGTCCGGTTCAGATGACGATATGAAGCGCGTTTATCAAGTGGCGTCGGAGCATCTTTCCGTGCTGGCGTGCGGCGGCGAACCGTTGCTGACAGGCAGCCCGGATCCGGATAGCGTCGAGACGCTGGTGAACAGATTGATGCAGAAATATCCTGTCGTCGTCATGGACCTTTCCGGCGCCAGCCGTTCTGTGCAAAAAAGGCTGATGGAGCGCGCGTCCGAGATCGTTGTCGTCACGACGCCCATGCTGTCGGCCCTGCGGAACGCGCGAACCCTGATGGGTGAGCTGAAAACACTCAAGTCTCACCTGAAAGAAGTGGATCTTGTCGTGAACATGCGCGGCGTGTCTTCTTCCGAAGAAGTCCCGCTGCAGGATATCAAGGAGGCATTGAATATGTCGCCGTCAGCGGTCATCCCTTATGCGCCCAGGATTTTCGCCACCAGTGAAGCCACGGGAAAGCCGGTCGGGAAGAATAAAGAAGCGCAGAAAATCATGGATATGCTGATGCCGATCGCCGAAAAGTCCTCAGCGGTGAAGCGTAAAGGCAACGGCGAAGACAGTGAGAAAAATTTTGATCTTATGCGCGTGATCAGGAAAACCCTGGGCGGTTAACGGAGTCGATGATGTTTGGCAAGCGTTCAGATACGCCGCAGGGCGTCAAACCGGCAGTGAAGCCGGCAGAACAGCCCAAAGCGGAGGCTGCGGCGCATCCTGCGTCGGCGGCGGAGCAGCTCAAACCGGCGGCGGCATCTGCCGCGGCGAATACGCGCCTGGAGCGCGCGCGCAGAAGAATTTGGGCGGATCTTCGGGATGGGGTGGACCTTAAGTCGCTTGCCCGCATGGACGGGGAAGCGGCGCGCGCGGAAATTCTTTCCGCAGTGCAGGAAATCGGCCAGTTCCGCGGCCTGGACGTCACGCCCGCCGAACTGGCGCAGATTGCCAAGGAATCGGCCGATGACATGCTCGGCTTCGGGCCGCTGGAGGAGCTGCTGGCGCAAGAGGGCGTCTCCGACATCATGATTAACGGCCCCAAAATGGTTTATATCGAAACCAAGGGGAAAATCGAGCGCGCCAGCATCGAATTCCGCGACAACCACCATTTGCTGACCATCTGCCAGCGTGTGGTGGGCGTGATCGGCCGCCGGGTCGATGAGTCGAGCCCGATCTGCGATGCGCGTTTGCCGGACGGGTCGCGTGTCAACGTGATTATCCCGCCGCTCTCCGTTGACGGCAGCACGATGACTATCCGGAAGTTTTCCAAGGAAAAACTGACGCTGGACAAGCTGGTCGGTTTCAATTCGATGACGCAAGGCTGCGCCGAGATGATCAAAATCATCGGCACCTGCCGCGCCAACGTCATTGTCTCCGGCGGCACGGGCTCGGGCAAGACGACGTTGCTCAACTGCCTGACCCGCTATATGAGCCCGGGAGAGCGCGTGGTGACATGCGAAGACGCCTGTGAGCTTCAGTTGCAGCAGCCGCACGTCGTGCGGCTTGAGACCCGTCCGCCCAACCTGGAAGGCGTGGGCGCGGTGACCATGCGCGACCTGGTCAAGAACTGCCTGCGGATGCGTCCTGACCGGATCATCGTCGGCGAGGTGCGGGGTCCCGAAGCCTTTGACCTGCTGCAGGCGATGAATACCGGCCATGACGGTTCCATGGGCACCGTGCACGCCAATAATCCCCGCGAGGCACTGACGCGGATGGAGAATATGATCGCGATGGGGGGGCTGAACCTGCCGACATCGGCGGTGCGGGAGCAGATTGCCTCGGCGGTCAATGTGATTATTCAGGTGCAGCGCCTCCGCGACGGTTCGCGCAAGATCACCCACGTCAGCGAAATCACCGGCATGGAAGGCGATGTCGTCACGATGCAGGACCTTTTCCGCTTTGAATATGAGGGGGAAGATGAGTTTGGCCGCATCATCGGGCGCCAGAAAGCAACGGGCCTGCGGCCGGTTCTTTTTGACCGCGCCCGTCAGTTCGGCCTTGAAAAAAAGCTGCTGGATGTGATGTCAGAGGCATATACCTAGGATGGTTTGGCCGATCACCATTGCTGCGATAATCATTTTTCTGGCGCTGGCGGGGGTGGTCGCCTGGTCTATCGGCGATGAACGCGAGCGCCGGAGCAGGTATTTATCCGTTATCTCCCGCGCGCATGCAGGCCAATCCAAGGAAGACAGCTCGGATAAAAATCTTGTCAAGCAGCGCGCCGACCTTGCCAGAAAGCTCAAGGAGTCGAGCCGGGAAACCCAGGAAAAGAAAAGAGACAAGACCTCCATCAAGCAGATGTTGCAGGTGGCGGGGATCGAAGCGCCAGTGTCTCATTATTGGATTTTTTCCGCTATATTCGCCGTGATTGTCGCGGCGACGATTCTGCCGACAAGCTGGCCTATGATGGCCAAGGTTTTTATTATCATTACGGCCTTTCTGGGGGTGCCAAAGCTTTTTCTCAAGTGGAAGGCGGCGCGCCGCCAGAAAAGGTTCCTGGAGAGTTTTGCCGATGCGCTCGATGCGATGGCAAGGTTGTTGCAAGCGGGGATGCCGATCTCGGAAGCGATTGCCATGGGCTCGCGCGAATTTTCAGGCCCGCTCAAGGAAGAATTGCTCCGCGTCTATGAAAACCAGAAAGTCGGCATCCCATTGGGCGAGGCGACGCTGATGATGGCGCGCCGCATACCGCTGACGGAAGTGCATATGTTCGCGGCGGCTTTGCAAATCCAGAGCGAAACCGGCAGCAGCCTGAGCGAGGTCCTGTCAAACCTCTCCGGCGTCATCCGTGCGCGTTTCCGCCTCCGCCGCAAAGTCAAAGCGCTGTCATCGGAGGCGCGCTCCTCTGCCGCGATCATCGCGGCATTGCCGATTTTGGTGACGCTGGGGCTTTATGCCACGCGTCCTGAATATATCGGGATTCTTTTTATCACCCCGAAGGGGAAGCTGCTTCTCGCCGGCGCCGGGATGTGGATGTCTTTCGGGGTGCTGATTATGCGGCAGATGATTAATTTCAGGATTTAAAAGATGTTGGATGCGTTAATCAGCCTTGATCCTAAGTTCTTTATCGTGATCGCCAGCGCGGTTGCGGCTGCCGCGTCTTTCGTGGCCTTTTCCATGCCGTTGCTGTCCCGCTTTGAAAAGCGGGAGCACTACAGGGAGGTCATCGAGAAAAAACGCCGCACCCTGTTTGAACAGGCGCGGGAACAGGTGGCGAAGAACCAAGCCGTCAAGACACCCAGGATTTCGGCGGCGCAATCCATTGCATCCCTTTATAAACTTCAGTCGCTGGCCGGCGACTTAAGCGTCCAGGCCCGCGCCCAGATGCTGCAGGCGGGGATACGCAGCACGACCGCGCCCCTGATTTATCTTGCGTCAAGGGTCGGGTTACCCCTGATTTTTGTGGGTTTGGGTTTTCTGTTTGTCGGGTTCTCGCAAAAGCCATTGTCTCCCACTGCCATAGGCGCGATTATTCTCGGGTTGGTCGTCGCCGGATTTTACCTGCCGCGCATTTTAATCAAGAACATGGCCGACAAGCGCCAGCAGGAGATGGCGCTTTCTTTCCCGGATGCCCTCGACATGATCCTGATTTGCGTGCAGGGGGGGATTGGCATCGAGGCCTCCATCAACCGGATTGGCATGACCATCGCGGAAAACTCTGAAGTCCTCGCTGAGGAAATGGGGATTCTCAGCGCCGAGCTGGGGATGTTGAACGACCGCAAGGCCGCGTATCAGGGGTTTGCCATCAGGGCGGGCAGCGGGCCTGCAAAATCCTTTGCGGCGGCCATGCTTCAGGCCGAGCAGTACGGAACCTCCATATCGAAAGCTTTGCGGGTCCTGGCCGATGAATCGCGCGACCAGCGCATGGCGATAGCCGAACAAAAGGCGGCATCTCTGCCGCCAAAGCTGACGGTGCCGATGATCCTGTTTTTCCTGCCCCCGCTGTTCATGGTCATTCTGGGGCCGGCATTTATCGGGATGCCGTAGAGCATTGACGCCCTAGGGCGGCCTATTTCCAGTTATCAGGATTGTTTTTTCTTGCTCTTGGGCGTCTTGGCGCGCGCTTTGGGCTTGGACACGAGAGATTGTCTCAAGTTCTCCACCATTTCGATATTGCTCGCGATTTCATGCTTGTCGGGAGCCATGATAAGGGCCTGATTCAGCGTTGTCAGGGCTTCATCGAACATGCCCAGATTGGCCAGGCAGACAGCCAGGTTGTTCATGACCGAGGTTGAATCCCCCTTCCACGCGCCGAGGGCCTTACGGAAGAGGGGTTCGGCTTCCTTATGCTTGCCTTCCGCATCAAAGACGATGCCGAGAAGATTATTGGCATCGGCGTGGAACTCCGCGGCATTTTCATCTTTCAGGACATGGTTCAGGATTTTTTCGGCTTTTTCAAGATTGCCAAGCTCGATGCTGGCGGCGGCATATTCATTGAGAACAATTGGATCGGTACTGGCTTTTACGCCGCCGTCTATGTTTTCTGCGAAGGGGGCCAGCACGACGAGCGCGCGTTGCGCCTTCCCTGTTTTGCGCAGAAGCTGGGCATAATTGAGGGCGACGTCCTGGCGGGATTTGCCGGGGGCGAAAAACCCGCCGTTGTTGCGGGTATAGAGCTTTTCGTAGAGATCCAGCGCCTCGTCCGTTTTTCCTTCGGCGACCGCGTTGGCAGCAGCTGTGGACAGTCTTTTTTCGGTGGCGATGCTCTTGCCGGACAGGCTGTCGATGGCTCCGCCGGCCAGCGGTGTGTCGGTCGTTTTACAGCCGGCCACGGTTAACAGCAAGAGAAGCGAGAGGATGGTTGTGTAGTGGCGCATGTTCAATTTCCCTCATTTTCCTGCGGCGGAGCAGGGGCAGGACTGTCGGTTGCGGCAGCGGCTGCAGTAGTAGCGGCAACGGGTGGCGGCGGTATGTTGCCCTCCGAGCCCGCAGCGCCCGGAGCAACGGGCGTCACCTCATAGCAGCCGTCCGGGCAATAATAATAGGCGGCAGGGGTGCAGGAAGTGTCGCCAGAGGCGCATACGCGGCGCACCCGCACATATTGGGGCTGCACGTTGGTCACGATGACGTCTTTTTGCAGGATTGTCTCACCGGCGCTGTTAAGCACGGTAAAGGAGGTCGTTCCGGGCAGGCGCGGCATGATGATGATCAAACGCGGTGAATCCAGCATGACGGAAGCGTGTTTCGGATTGTTGACAACGACGCTGGCCGCGTCCTGATCGAGGCGGATGATTTTGTTTTTGTTGGGCGTGAGGCGTAAAGCCGCGTCTTCTTTTTCTGTTGCCGCGGCAACAGGGGCAGCGGCGGCGTCCGGTTTCCCGATCAGGCGGCTTAAATCGTCAGCGCTGGCGTCGGCTTGCACCGATGCTGATGCAAAAAGGGCAGCCAGCAGAAATCCGATAACAGCTATAAGCCGGATTTTAAGCATCAATACGTCTTAACCCCCTATAGTTCCAACCCACATGTCTATGATGCTCTAGAAAGGGCATTAATGTAAAGAACATAGCGCATGCGGCGGGAGCTCCTCCGGGATGGGCAGGGGCTTGGTTTTTTTATGTAATGTTCAAATGAAAATTACATAGACAAAAATACGGGCACATCTGTATTATGGCTTTCATCAAATAGCATCTTTTTGAAATAGGAAAATTAAAATGGATTTTAAAGAAGAGCATTTCCCCCTCTATCAACTGCTGGTGAAGCGCGGCGGGCCGGGCGCCGAATATGCCATCGCAGATTTCGAGCGGGCGCGCACCGGCGGCGACGAGGAGAAATACGGCTTTGCGCTCGGCCTGCAGACGGTCGCCCTGACGCCCGGCGTAGAGACTGTTTTGCCGGGGCTGACGAGAGAAGTTAAAGACAAGACCCTTCGTTCATGTCTGGCTGTTTTTGAAGATGTCGCCAGCCGCGGCCATGAGGGCGCCGTGTTCATGGTTCAGTATTTCAAGCGAAACGGCCTGGGCGGCCCCAAAAAAATCGACAGCATCTGGAAGAAGAAACCGCCGACGTTTTAGAGCGCCTTCGCCAGCTCCGGCAGGGCTTGGAATAAGTCCTGCACTAGGCCGTAATCGGCGATCTGGAAGATCGGCGCTTCGGGATCCTTGTTGATGGCGACGATCACCTTGGAATCCTTCATCCCCGCGAGGTGCTGAATGGCGCCGGAAATCCCCACCGCGATGTATAATTCCGGCGCGACGACCTTGCCGGTCTGCCCGACCTGATAGTCGTTCGGCACAAATCCGGCATCGACGGCGGCGCGGGAAGCCCCTACGGCGGCGCCCAGCTTGTCGGCCACGGCATCGATCAGCTTGAAGTTTTCGCCGCTGCCCATGCCGCGCCCGCCGGAAATGATGACGCGGGCGGCGGTCAGTTCCGGACGCACGGAAACGGTCAGTTGCTGGCTGACGAAGGTGCAAAGTCCGCTGTCGCCGGCGCTGGCGATGTTTTCGACCGCTGCCGTGCCGCCTATCGCCGGTGACGGGTCGAAAGCGGTGGTGCGGATGGTCATGACTTTTATTTTATCTTTGGATTGCACGGTGGCGAAGGCATTACCGGCGTAAATCGGACGCACAAAAGTGTCGGCGCTGATGACGGCGCTGACGTCCGAGATCATCTGCATGTCGAGAAGGGCGGCCACGCGCGGCAGCATGTTTTTGCCGGTGGTGGTGGAGGGGGCGAGGATGTGCGTATAGTTCGCGCCCAGTTTGGTCACCAGCGCGGCGAGGTTTTCCGCCAGGAAGTGCTGATAGGCGGCATCGTCGGCCAGCAGCACTTTTTTGACGCCGGGGATCTTGGCGGCGGCGGCGGCGACGGCGGCGCAGCCCTGTCCGGCCACCAGAATATCGACATCTCCCAGTTTATGGGCGGCGGTGAAGGCGCTCAGGGTTGCCGGTTTCAGGTGGGTATTGTCGTGTTCGGCAATAAGGAGGACGGTCATGAGATCACCTTTGCTTCCGTTTTGAGCTTGGCCACCAGCTCCGCCACGTCCTTGACCTTGATGCCGGATTTGCGGCTGGCGGGCTCGGTGACTTTGAGCGTCGTGATGCGCGGCGTCACATCAACCCCCAGATCGGCGGGAGTCATGGTAGCCAGCGGCTTTTGCTTCGCCTTCATGATATTGGGCAGCGAGGCGTAGCGCGGCTCGTTCAGGCGCAGGTCGGTGGTGACGATGCAGGGCAGCCTGAGGCTCAGCGTTTCCAGCCCGCCGTCGATTTCGCGGGTGACGTTCAGCTTGCCGCCGTCTTTCTCGATTTTCGAGGCGAAGGTCGCCTGCCCCCAGCCCAGCAGCGCGGAGAGCATCTGCCCGGTCTGGTTGTTGTCGCCGTCAATCGACTGCTTGCCGAGGATGACCAGGTCCGGCGTTTCTTTCTGCACCAGGGCCTTCAGGGCCTTGGCGACGGCCAGCGGTTCTGCGGCCACGTCGGTCTGCACCAGGATGGCGCGGTCGGCGCCCATCGCCAGCGCGGTGCGCAGCGTTTCCTGCGCCTGTTGCGGGCCGATGCTGACGACGATGATTTCCTTGGCGAGGCCCTTTTCCTTGAGGCGCACGGCTTCTTCCACCGCGATCTCGCAGAAGGGGTTCATCGACATTTTGACGTTGGCGAGTTCAATGCCGCTCTGGTCGGCCTTGACGCGGACCTTGACGTTGAAATCGACGACACGCTTGACGGCTACGATTATTTTCATGCTTGGGACCATTGAAAGGGGCGGATGCCTGTTGGATGGACACAGATTAGCACGAATATGATAAAAAAGAAGGGGCAATAAGCTTCAGGCCGCGCGGGGGGATCCGGCGGCCTGAAAGGGGGGTATTGTTTTAGTTTTTAGGCTTGAGGCTGTTGCTGGTCGTTCGCCGGCTTGTCCTGGCGTTCAGCGACGCTCTTCGGCAAGGTAATGCAGGTCGGGGCGTTATAGCCGGCATTGAAGGCGGTTTTCAGCGCTTTTGCTACAGCCACGAAACCATGCCCGACACGGACGGTCTTGTCCTTGACCACGAAAATTCTGTAATCAACCAGAGCTTTTGTTTCTGCCCAGACGGCGGAACGTCCTGCCTTCTTGGCGTCTGCCACTTTCTTCTTTTCAGCGGTGAGGGCTTCTGCACGGGCTTTGTCCGCGGCTGCCTTATCGGCGGCAAAAGAGTTCTTCAGCTCTTTGGCGGCTTTGTTGAAGGTTTGTTTCAGGCTGAATATTTTCTCTATATGAGCAGTTTCGGCATTGCCCAATTCGCTCTCAGCCTTGCGCAGGGTTTCCAGCGCTGCTTTTACGGCGTCTTCTTTTTCATTCACGATCTGCTGGGACGCGGATATTTCGTCGCTCACTGCTTTGGAGACTTCCGCAAGTTTGGTTATTTTCTCGCTGTCGAGAGTCTTCACCTTGGTGGTGAACTCGGCATTGATGTTTTCAATGCTGTTTTTAACCACAGTTTCTACTTGCTGATTTTGCTTTTTGATTTCGGTGAGTACCTGCGCCGGACTTGGTTTTTTAAATGTATCGCTCATAATGATGTCTCCCTTTGAAATGAATATGACAAGTGTTAATGTTATACATTGATTCGCGTGAATATGTCAAATTTTTCTGGGGCTGAATATGAGCATCACCTATAATATCTTTAAATATCAAATGGTTATTATCTTATATATGGGATAAAAAATGCCGTCATATGAGAAAATCATATGACGGCATGGATGTGATTTGGAGAAATTACTGCTTGTTCCCGGCGTCCGCCGCGACCTGCATTTTAACAATTTTGTCGGGGTTGACCGGCGGTTCGCCCTTGCGGATGTTATCCACGAATTCCATGCCGGAGGTGACTTTGCCCCAGACGGTATAGTTATTGTTGAGGAAGGAGCCGTCGTCGAACATGATGAAGAACTGGCTGTCCGCGCTGTTGATGTCCTGCGCGCGCGCTGCACCGACAGTGCCGCGCACAAAGGGCTCGGCGCTGAATTCAGCGGGGATGTTCTGGCCGCTGCCGCCGGTGCCGGTGCCGGTCGGGTCGCCGGTCTGCGCCATGAAGCCGGCGATGACGCGGTGGAATATCTGGCCGTCATAAAAACCTTTGCGGACCAGTTCCTTGATGCGGGCGACATGTTTCGGCGCGAGGTCCGGGCGCATTTCGATCACGACGCGGCCGTCCTTCAGGTCCAGGTAGAGGGTGTTTTCAGGATCCGCGGCGAGGGCGGGGGCGGCGAAGAGGGAGAAAGCGAGAATGAGGGAGAGAATAAATTTTTTCATGTTTTCACCTTTTATTTTGCGGGTTCGGAAGCGAGGGAGAATTTGATGATAGTGTCGGGCGTGCGCGGCGGTTCCCCGACGGCGATTTTATCAACATGTTCCATGCCGTCAATGACCTGCCCCCAGACGGTGTATTCGCCGTCGAGGTGGGGGGTCGGGCCGAAAGTGATGAAGAACTGGCTGTCGCCGCTGTTGGGGTTCATCGACCGCGCCATGCCGAGGGTGCCGCGGACAAAGGGCTCGTTGGTGAATTCGGCATTGATTTTCTGGCCGCTGCCGCCCATGCCGGTGCCGTCCGGGCAGCCGGTCTGCGCCATAAAGCCCTTAATGACGCGGTGGAATTTGAGGCCGTCATAATAACCCTTGCTAATCAACTCCTTGATGCGGGTGACGTGCTTGGGCGCGAGGTCGGGGCGCAGCTGAATCGTCACGCGGCCGGTTTTGAGGTCCAGGTAGGCGGTCTCTTTTTTATCTGTCATAATACCTCTCCATGATTGTCCCTAAATATATACATTCATGTCATTCCCGCGCAAGCGGGAATCTCGTAGAATAAAAACCGAAGGAACAACCTATGAACATGATTATCTTTCTTCTCATCAAGGCGCTGGACATCTATTTGTGGCTGGTGATCGGCAGCGTGATGGTGAGCTGGCTGGTGGTTTTCGGCGTGCTGAATACCCGCAACAAGTGGGTCTATAAGTTTTGCTATTTCCTGGACCGGGCGACCCGCCCGGGCATGG
>JAIOQI010000066.1 GCA_021413445.1 Alphaproteobacteria bacterium
CATGCCCAGCGCGAGGGGCGGCCTGTCGTGTTCGGCCAGCTCAAGGACGCCGGGAAATTCCCCGACCTGAAAGCCCTGGCCGGCGATGCCAAGCTGACGCAGATGGCCGCCATCGTTTCCGATGCCGACCTCTACGCCTCCAGCGGCGCGGGGCTGAAGTCCAATATGGTGATGAGCGAATTGCTGACACGGGAAAACCGCAAGCATGGCGGCACGGCGGATTTCACCAACGACAACGCCCGCCTGTTTTTCCTCGATAGCATTGTCGGCAAAGAAGGCTTCGCCTCGGCGCCGGGACGCGCCGCCGCCAACGATAATCTGGAGAGCCTGCGCGCTGAAACCGCACGCCGCATTGCGGCAGGCAAAAAGCCCCCGCCGCCGCCCGGCCCCGGGCATTAGGAGTTTTACCGTCGTTCCAAATAATAATTTCCCTCTCCCCTTGCAAGAGATGGTGACGAAAGAATAATTTTAAACCATCATTGATTTTAAATGATAACTTAACCATTGACTTAACATAGAAATTTCGTTATTTTCCCTATGAATAATAAAATCAGGAGAAATAACATGTGGCCATTTGATATAGCGAGCAGGAAAGCCTTCAAAAAAGCGCAGGCACGGGATCAGCTTTTTAAAAGACTGAAAGAGGCTGCGGAAACCGGAGATCGACCAAGAATATTTGATTCTGTTCACTGCCTGTTGCACGATCATCTGGGAGACGCCCTCCTGCCCGCGTTCCTGGCGGCAACAGTGGATACGCTAAAGAAAAAAGATCCTTCTCTCGCAATAGACGTTGCCCTCTACACCATTGGCACACGGGATTATCAGGATGAGAACAAAAACGCCCAATTTAAAAAAATTCAGCTGGCCGTGGCCGAAAAATCTTTTGAGGCCATGGCGCTTGCAGACAAAAGCAATCCCGGAGAAATGGCCGGAGTCGCCATGCTGGCCGGAGTCGTTACCAAGATAGACAATGCCGGAAGCGCTACGGAGGCGCGCGCCCTGCGCCAGTGGGCAGAAGCAATGGACGTACTGGCTGCCAAAGATATGGCGAATTATGCCACGGCTGCCGCCAGCAATGCCGCCTGCGGATTAGGGTCCCGCGCCTTATCGGAATTGGCTACGGAAAAATGGGAGAAAACTCTGACGACTCTGGCCACAACCGACAAGGCGACTGCCGCAACCCTGGCAAAGTTTTTCGCACAGAAGTGCGAAGAGTTTGAGGCCCCATTTAAGCAAAGAGCTTCCGCCCTCGCTCAAAAGCTTTCCTAAGCTGGCGTTTTACGTTCCGCCGCCATAGCTCTGCACCAGACTCCCCGCGATCAGGTACCAGCCATCGACCAGCACGAAGAAGATGATCTTGAACGGCAGGGCGATCATCACCGGGGGCAGCATCATCATCCCCATCGACATCAGGATCGACGACGTCACCATGTCGATGATAAGGAATGGCAAAAAGATTAAAAACCCGATTTCAAAGGCGCGCCTCAGCTCCGAGATCATGAAGGCCGGGATGACCACCTGCAGCGGGGTCGCCATCGGGTCTTCCAGTTTCGGGGTTTTGCTGAGGTTCATGAACAGCATGAGATCCTTCTCCCGCGCATGTTTGAGCATGAACTGCTTGAACGGCGTCACCGCCTTCTGCAATCCCTCCATCTCCGCAATCTCCCCGCTCATGACCGGCTTCAGGCCCTGTTCGTAGGACGTCTGGATGGTCGGCGCCATGATGAAGAACGTCAGAAATATGGCGAGACTCAGCAGGACGGTGTTCGGCGGCGTCTGCTGCGTGCCCAGCGCGGTGCGGAGAAACGACAGCACAATGATGATGCGCGTGAAAGAGGTCATCATCATCAGGATGGATGGTGCCAGCGACAGGACCGTCAGCAAAACGACCATCTGGATGACGCGCCCGGCGACCGATCCGCCGCCGGCCCCGTCCCCGCCGCCCTTGCCGCCGAGATCAAGCGTGAAACTCTGCGCCCAGACCTGGTGGGGAACGAACAGCAGCCCGGCCACCAGCACCAGCCCCGCAATCAAGGTGAAAAGCTTACGCCTGGACATTTTTCTGATCCTTTGCAAACTCGACGATATTGTCGCCGGCGACCGGGATATTCGTTTCCACGACTGTTTCGCCCTGCGGGCCCAGCAGCAAAAGATGCTCGCGGTCGTCGCGCCTGACCAGCACCAGCCGCCGGCGGTGATCGAGGGGCATAAACTCGACGATTTTCAGGCGGCGCTTACCGGCGCCGGCCATCATAGAACCGGCCAGACCCATCCGCTTCATGACCCATGACAACAGCAGCATCAAGGCGATGACAAAAACAAAGGCGCTGAAAAATTTCAACAGCAGCGTGGTATCCATGGGCTACCCGGCTCCCGTATCGACAAAAACATCCTGCTGTTCCCGCATGGTGCGGACCAGGACTTCAAGGGACTCGATCAGCACGCTCATCTGGCTTTCAAGGGGCTGCCCCTCCTCTTCAGGCAGTTCGGCAATGGCATCGCAGATCGCAATGACCTTATCGTCGAGCCCCTGCAAATCCATGATCTCGCCCTTCATCGCGCGCGTCTGGCAATCGCGCACATAATCGATAATCAATTTCAGCTTCCTGCCGATTTCCGCGGCTTCCCGATCACTCGCTTTAGCGCCCATCTGCCCCACCCATACCCTGTTGCGTGTCTTTGCCAGACTGATACGTTCCGTTCACTTTATAAACATAGGATAAAATTTCCGCCACGGCGACCAAAGCTTCGGAAGGGATGTCGCTGTCCAGCTCGATCGCCGCCAGCATCTGGGCGAGGTCCCTGTCCTCCCGCACATTGACGCCGTTCTCGAAAGCCAGCCGGACGATTTCCTCCGCCAGCTTGCCGTAGCCGGCCGCCACGACCTTGGGGATAGCGCTCTCGTCCACCCCGAATTTCTTGAGGGCGACCGCCGCCTGACGCCGGGCTTCCGCCCTGCCCCCTTCGTTATCTTTCGGATCATCATCTAGAATATCGGCCATGTAGCTTCCTTGTCAGGAATAACTGTAGCAAAAGTTCGGGGGATGTTAATGGCAATAATTTTCTCCTGCCATACAAATGGTTAAAAATGTCTTACACGCGCCTCAATGTTATGCTACATTTTTTTCACACATCACCTTTATTCGAGTCTCCTGAGAGTCCACATATCATGACCGCACAAGACTTGCCTTTAATGGACGCTGCCATCAGAAAAATGCGCTGGCATGAAACACGCCAGCGCGTGCTGGCGCAGAATATCGCAAATGCGGATACGGCAGGTTATCAGGCGCAGGACACTGTTCCCCTTGATTTCAGCAACTTGCTTGAGGGTTCTGCCAATCAACATTCACTTTCTCTTGCAACCACGGATTCAAAACACCTCGGCTTAGACGGCGCTTCAGGTTTTGCCGGTCAACCTGTTATAAAAACAGAGAAAAAATTTTTTGACAGCTCAGGATCAAGCAATGCGATTTCCGTCGAGGAACAACTGTTAAAAATGAACGAAAGCTACACAGACCACCGTCTGGCAGCCGCCATCTATCAAAAAAACGTCGATATGCTGAAAAGGGCTGCCCGGTCTCAATAATCAGAATCAGCCCGAACATGGGAGATAGAGCTATATGGAGTTACTCGATGCAATGACGCAGGCCGCGAAGGGCATAAAAGCCCAAGGGGTGCGGATGCGCGTTATCTCGGAAAACATGGCCAATGCCGACGCCACGGCCGACTCTGTCGGTCAGGACCCCTATCGGCGCAAAATCGTCAATTTTAAGTCTGTCCTTGATAAAGTCACCGGCCAGCGCACGATCGAAGTTGACAGGATCGTGCCGGATAAATCTGAATTTGTCCTCAAACATGAGCCCGGCCACCCGGCGGCGGACAAAAACGGCTACGTCAGGACCCCCAACGTCAACCCGATGGTCGAAATGATGGATATGCGGGAAGCGCAAAGGTCTTACGAAGCCAATCTCGGCGTCATCGACATTGCCAAAAGCATGTTGATGCGCACACTCGATTTACTCAGCAGATAAGGATAAGAACATATGGCAAACATGACTGCGGCCACCGCCGCCTACTCCAGCGCCCTCAACCAGCTCAGAAGCGCCTCCGCTGCCGTGGACCCCGCGGAAAGCTCCGGCAGCGCCTTCGGGGATTTGCTGAAACAATCCCTTCAGAATACCGTCGAAAGCCAGCACAGGAGCGAAAAGGTTTCCGCCGCCGCGCTGTCCGGAAAGGCGGACATGACGGATGTTTTGCAGGCGCTCACCAATGCCGAAATGGCGCTGAACACGGTGCTTGCCGTCCGTGACAAAGTGGTGCAAGCTTATGAACAGGTTATGCGCACACCGATGTAAGCCCCGGGCTCTTTATATCATGGATGAAACCGAGATCATCGACTTCACACGCGAAGCCATCATGCTGACGATCACGATCTCGGCGCCGGTGATGCTTGTCGGCCTGGTCGTCGGCGTCCTTATTTCGCTGGTGCAGGCGCTGACGCAAATCCAGGAAATGACCCTGAGCTTCGTGCCGAAGATCCTCGCCATTTTCGCCACCATTTTCGTCATGTTCCCGCTGATGATCGCCACCCTGATCGCCTTCACCAACAAGATCGCGGACAAGATCATCGGGATGAGTTAGAGTCAGTCTCCGGTTACCGCCACATGATCCGCCTTCCACGCCCCGGGCCAGACTTCCGCCTGCCCCCGCCGCATCATGCGAATATCGTCGAGCGACAGATCCCCGATCAGCAAGGGCCCCGCGCCTTCTGCGGTATAGGACGGGGCGACACTCGCCAGCGTGCCGGTATGGCCGAATTTTTCCTCGCAGGGCAGGAAAAAGCTGGCCCCGGAAATATGCTGTTCGCAACCGGCAGCGCCGCCGATCACCCCCACGGCGGCAACCGCCGCCAGCAGTTCAACGGCGCGCGCCTTGGCACAGCTGAAGACCCGGTGATACCCGGCCAGCTTGGAGGTCATGGACGGCACAAGGATCAGGTCAATGTCCAGGCTCGCCATGCGCGCGCTCAGGGCCGGGAGTTCAATATCAAGACAGATGACGACAGCGATCCTGTAGCCCTGCCACTCAAACAGGGACAGTTCCGAACCCGGGGACAGGTTCCAGTCGTTCTTATCCTTTTCAAAAGGCGTCAGGCACAGCTTGTCCTGCACCAGGGTTTTTCCGTCCGGAAAGTGGATATGCGCCCGGTTCGAAAGCGGCGGATCGAGATCCGGCCGGTGAACCGGAAAGCTGCCCGAAACCACAAGCAACCCGTGTTTTACCGCAATCTTCGACACCAGCGCAGCCGCCTGCGCGGAATATCCGGCCAGCCGGTTCAACTGCTCCGGACCCGGCAGATTGCGTGGGATGAACGCCAGCCAGTGCGCCGCCGAATATTCAGGCATCAGGAACAGCTGCGCGCCCTTCATTTTGGCCTCGGCAACCTGACTGTCCACCAGCTTGGCCCAGTCCTCCATCGAGGACACCGGATAGGCCAGATTTTCCGCCCACAGGGCTACTTTCATAATTTTCTCCTCACAAACCGGAATATACATCAATCTCATAATCGACATTATATTTAAATTATATTGACATAAGAATAAAAATTCAATACATAATTGATTCGTTAATCCTTAAAACTCGAAAACAGGGGACATGTGTAATGGGGGAATTACCCAAGAAAGTGAATGGGCTATTTAATAACAAGGCTGACGGCGCCCTTAAGGTGACGACAATCTGCGGACAACCCGTGCATATCGTGGATGCCACCAATCCGCGCTCCATTAAGCTGCTTGCCGAAGCGTACAAAGACGTGTACGAACCCGCATTCCCTTTGCCAGAAGAGCGGGAGACCCTGGAAAACTGGGTCAATAAAATCACCAAAGGCAAGCAAGAGAACTCAACCATCGTCCTTGCGCTGGTCGTCGAAAACATCAATGCAGAAAACCCCACTGTAAAGGGCATTTCTGTCGGATATTACTATAACAAGGTAGCCGTCGGTCTGATGGCCTATGTCGCCATTGCCCCGGAATACAGGAATGAAGGTCTGGGACGCGTCATGGTCGAAGCCCGGAAACATGCCTTTCTGGATCTGGCGAAAAGCAAAGGCAGCCAACTGAAAGGCGTCTTCCTGGAATGCAACGACCCGGAAAAAGTGAAACCGGAAGATGACAGCTTTGACCCGGCCACACGCATAAAGATCTTCCAAAAATGGGGCGCCAAAGTTATGCCCATAGATTACGTACAGCCCCCTTTGGAAATAGGCGCCGATAAATGCACAAAATTCAAGTTATTGGCCTATCCCCACCCGGAAACAGGTCAATATCCGGCCCCTGACGATATAAAAGCCTATATAGAGGGTATCTACACGTCATGCGCCAAATACTACGGCTGCGCCCCGGAACAAAACCCTGATTATATAAAAATCATGCAGCAAATCGCCACCCTGCGGCAGGACAATACCCCGCCAAAGAACAAACCGCCCTTCCCCGGCAAGCCTGGTTTTTAATTTTGGTAAAACCCCCTCCAAGGGCTTATAATGGAGGCTGTTCTCATCCCCGCCTTCGCGGGGATGACTATGGAGGGGCGCGTTTAGACAGATGCAAAACTTTTTGCAGGAAATGGTTGTCGGGAACCTTTTCGCCTTCCTGCTGATTTTCATGCGCTTCGGGACGGCGCTGATGATCATGCCGGGCATCGGCGACACCTTCGTTTCGCCGATGATGCGCCTGCTGTTCGCGCTGGCGATGAGCTTCGTCCTCACCCCCGTCCTCTCCCCGCACCTACCCGCCATCCCCGGCCATACCGGAATGCTCCTGGCATTGCTCACCTCCGAAGCCTTCATCGGCATTTTTATCGGCACGGTAATGCGCATCCTGGTATCGGCGCTCGATACCGCCGGCACGATCGTCTCCATCCAGGCGGGGCTCTCCAACGCCACGCTGTTCAACCCCGCCACCGAAGCGCAGGGCTCGATCATCAGCGCGGTTTATTCATCGCTCGGCGTCACGCTCCTGCTGGTCGCCGACTTCCATCACCGGATGCTGGCCAGCGTCGTGGACAGCTACCAGCTTTATCCGGCCTCCGGCGCCTTCCCGGAGATGGGGGATCTCCTGGAAACCATCAGCAAGACCGTGACCATGGCCTTCAAGATCGGCGTGCAGATGGCCATCCCGTTCCTGGTGGTCGGCACGCTGGTGCAAATCGGTTTCGGCGTGCTGGGGCGGCTGATGCCGCAGTTGCAGATCTTTTTCGTGGCCATGCCGCTGCAGATTTTCCTGAGCCTGCTGATCCTGGCGCTGACGCTGTCCTCCGGCATCATCTACTGGCTGAACGGATATGAAACGATCCTCTATCAATCCACAAACCCCTAGAAAGTAGTCCGCCGTGGCCGAAGACGATTCAACAGACAACAGCCAAAAAACAGAGGATCCCAGTCCGAAAAAACTGGAAGAGGCGCACAAGCGCGGGCAGGTCGTCAACAGCCGCGAGGTCAACAACTGGGTGGTCCTGTTCACGGCCACGGTATTGGTGGTGATGGCCGGCCCCGGCATCATGTCGCACCTGAAAGACCTGTTCAGGAATTTCCTCGAGCAGTCCTACGCCATCCCGACCGATCCGGCAGGGCTGGGCCATGCCTTGCGGGACGTTTTCCTCCGCGTCGGCGGATATGTCATCCTGCCCCTGCTGTTCCTGTCGTTTGTAGGCGGGTTGTCGGGGTTCATGCAGACCGGCCCGCTTTTCACTTTCGAGCCCGTCAAGCCCGATCTCTCCAAAATTTCTGTCTTTAAAGGCTTCGACCGCCTTTTTTCGAAGCGCTCCCTCATGGAATTCATCAAAGGGCTGGCCAAGCTGACCGTGGTGTCGATCGCCGGCATGATTGTCCTCAGCCCCTACTTCGACAACGTGGAGCATTTTGTCGGGCTGGACCTTTCCCAGTCGCTGTTCGAGCTGCAATCCCTGTTCCTCAAAATGATGGTGGCCGTCCTAAGCGTACTGTTCATCCTGGCCGTCCTCGACTACCTTTTCCAGCGCTCCGAATTCATGAAGTCCATGCGCATGAGCAAGCAGGAGCTCAGGGAGGAGCAAAAGCAAACCGAGGGCGACCCCATCATCAAGGCGAAACTGCGCCAGCTCCGCGAACAAAAAGCCCGCCAGCGCATGATGCAGGCCGTCCCCACCGCCGACGTCGTCATCACCAACCCGACGCACTATGCCGTCGCCCTGAAGTACGATTCCCTCAAGATGAACGCCCCCACCATGGTCGCCAAAGGCGTTGATTCCGTCGCCGAGAAAATCAAGGCTGTGGCCAGGGAAAACAATGTCCCCATCGTGGAAAACGCGGCACTGGCGCGCACGCTCCACGCCGCCATGGACATCGACCAGACGATCCCCCGCGACCAGTACAAGGCCGTGGCGGAAGTGATCTCCTACGTATTCAAGCTGAAGGGCAGGAAGGCCTGACATGCAACAGACGAATTCCGGTTTTTTTCTGGATAAGACAAAAGAAAAGCAAGAAAGCGCCCTGGTGCAGCGCAATATCAGGGCGATCGTCCTTTTCCTGGTCAGCCTGCTCTACGGGCTGTTCGTCCTGTTCATCATCAACCTCGTCATGCAGGGGTACCAGATACTGTTCCTGCTGGCGCTCTACGTCTATGGGTTTATCGGCGGGCTGGGATTCCTGCTCGTCAACCAGTTTTACGCCGACGTGAACCGCAGCCATAAGATCCTCACCGAAGTCCTCGAAAAAAGCACCGAAGCGCGTGTCGTCACCGGTCCCGACAGCGACACGATCTACGCCAACGCGCGCTTTGCCCTCCTGGTCGGAGACCAGGAAAACCCCTCCCTCTCCAGCTTCTCGATGATATTCGAAAACCCCCGTGACATTGAAAAAAGGCTGGACGACCTGCGGATCAAGGCTGCGCCGGCCGGGTCTGCCGTCACCGAATTCCAGACCCTCATAAAAGGGAAACCGCTGTGGCTGCGGGTCACCTGCCAGTACATCATCGGCTGGCCCGGGTATGTCCATTGGCAGTTTGACGACATCACCCACCACTACCAGATGGAGGCCGCCATCCACGCCGAACGCGAAAAGCTCCGCGATTTCACGGACAACGCGCCGGTCGGGCTTTTTTCGGTCGATGAGGACGGGAGATTCCTGTTCGCCAACGACATGCTGCTGCGGCTCCTGGGCACGGACAGCGAAACGCTGACGGGAAAAATGCGCCTCCATGACTTCCTGGTCTCCCCGCCCGAAAACGCCAGGCCCTGCGACTGCTTTGAAAACGGCGGCGACGACCAGCACGGCGAGCTGATGATGAAAGGCGCCGACAACCGCGTCTTCAGGGCCGCCATCACCCATTCCATCACCAAATCCGAAGAAGGCAAGGTCATCTCCCGCTCGATCGTCTATGACCTGACCGCCGAGCAAAAAATGCGGCAGGCCCTGAGCGAATCCGAAGACCGTTTCCAGCGCCTGTTCGAGGAAGCCCCCGTCGGCATCTGCATGCTGGATGCGCACATGGTCGTCAGGGACGCCAACCAGACCCTGGCCGGCATGCTGCACCTGCCCCTCGGCAGCATCAACGGCAAGCCGCTGATCTCCCACATAGCCAAGGAATCCCACAAGCACGTGGAAGAGTGGCTGCAGCGCCTGTCCAGGGGCGACACGGCCGAGCCCTTCATCGAGGCCTCCCTGAAGGGGCTGCACGGCGTGGTGACGCAGCTCTACGCCCGCAAGTTCATCGGCAGCGACAACTTCGTCATGCACTTCATCGACCTGACCGAGCAGAAAAACCTGGAGAAGCAATTCACCCAGTCGCAAAAAATGCAGGCGGTCGGGCAGCTGGCGGGGGGCATCGCCCACGACTTTAACAACCTGCTGACCGCGATGATCGGCTTCGCCGACCTGCTGCTGCTGCGCCACAAGCCCGGCGACCACTCCTTTGCCGACATCATGCAGATCAAGCAGAACGCCAACCGCGCCGCCAACCTGGTGCGCCAGCTGCTGGCCTTTTCGCGCCAGCAGACGCTGCAGCCGCGCGTGCTCGACCTGACCGACGTGCTGACCGAGCTTTCCCACCTGCTGCGCCGCCTGATCGGCGCCAATATCGACCTGCGCATCTCACACGGCAGCGAGCTCGGCCTCATCAAGGCCGACCAGGGGCAGATGGAACAGGTGATCATCAACCTGGTCGTCAACGCCCGCGACGCCATGCCGCAGGGCGGCATGCTCCTGATCCGCACAGAGAACTTCACCAACCGCGCCGGGCTTAAGCTGAGCAACGAAGAGACGCTGCCGCCCGGGGAATGGGTGGCCATTTCCGTGGAGGACACCGGCACCGGCATCGACCCCGAGGTCCAGCCGCATATTTTCGAGCCCTTCTTCACCACCAAGGATGTCGGCGCCGGCACCGGCCTCGGCCTCGCCACCGTGCACGGGATCGTCCACCAGACCGGCGGCTATATCGCGCTCAACTCCACCGTCGGCAAAGGCACCGTCTTCACGATCTACCTGTCGCGCCACCGGGAAACCGCCGCCGACCACAACAGGGCCGAAGCGCCGGAGGAAAAAGCCGCCCTCACCGACCTCACCGGCTCCGCCAAGATCCTGCTGGTCGAGGACGAGGACGCCGTGCGCATCTTCAGCGCCCGCGCCCTCGGCAACAAGGGCTACCAGGTCTCCGACGCCCCCAGCGCCGCCCTCGCCCTGCACCTGCTGGAAGAGAAGAAAATCGTCCCCGACGTCCTCATCACCGACGTCATGATGCCGGAAATGGACGGCACGGCGCTGGCCAAAATCGTCCGCGAGAAATACCCGCAGATCAAGATCATCTTCATTTCCGGCTACGCCGAAGACCGCTTCAAGGAACACCTCGGCGCCAATGTCTATTTCCTCCCCAAGCCCTTCACCCTCAAGCAGCTGGCCACCAAGGTGAAGGAAGTGATTGACGGTCGCAGTGACGCGTAAGTTGTCCCGTCAATGTTATTAATCTTATGTAAACCATTTTACGCATTTTACCCGGCACCGGCCTGTGATAGAGTACCTGCCTAAATCATTTTTCAGGGTAGGCGATGTCGTTCAGCATCAGGAAATGGGCTTCCTCTCTCGCGCTGTCTTTCGCCCTGTTCGCGGGCGGATGCCGCGAGGAAAAAACGCCGCCGCCTTACGTTCCGCCAGCCATCTACGAGCAGACAATCCAGAATTCGATCGCCAATACCGACACCGGCACCGTCGCCCTGCAGGACGGCGAGATCTTCCGCTACCGCCTGAAATACATCATCGACAAATGCAGCCCGCAGGACCTGCAAACCCTCAAGGATCACAACGTCACTATCGATCTCGACCAGCGGCTGTCCGCCCAGGGCGTCAGCTTCTTTTATCCGACCGTCGAGGCCGCTTACTACCGGCAGGGCGACGCCGCCGTGCTGTCCCTCTGGGATGACGGCAAGCGGGAATGCATGGATAACCTGTACTATCTCGAAAAAGCCCCGGAACTCGTCCACCAGCTGGCCGACAGGCTCCGCGCCGGGTCGCAGGATACGCTGCTCTTCGGCGGGCGCTTCAAGAACGCCGCCCGCGAGAAAGTAATGGTATGGAAGATGCCGCTGGATTTCTCTAAAAAAACTTTCAAGAAAAATCCGCAGCTCCTCGCGCCGCCGCCGAAAGCCTTTGCGGACTGGATACCGGATCAGGCGCTGCTGGACAAAATCAACCCGCCCGTCATCCACCCGACGATGAAAGAGCTGGGGCAGAAATTCCGCGAGATGAAGGAAGCGATCAAAAAATTCAAGGAGCACAGGAAAAAGAAAAAACACGACCACCCCGAGGAAAAGCAGAAACATGAGCCCCGGCAGAAGCATGAGCACGCAGCCCGAGTCCACAAACCGAAAACGGAGCATCAGGACCTCAAGCCGGCGCTGGCAGACCTGAAACAGCACACCAAAGAGCTGAAACAGGAATTCAAAACGCTGAAAGAAACGCTGAAGCACCGCAAAGATATGAAAGCGGAATTCAAAAAAGCCCGCAAAAAGCGCAAGGCGGAAAGGGAGGCCCTGAAAAAGATGTGCCCCCGCGAGCGGAAGAAGCACGCTCACAGTCAGTGATAAAAATCCCGTTATTACGTTAATTGGGCCGCCATTAAAAATATTTGTTCTTCTCTTGTTCTTTTTTCTTGCGCATCAGAACAAATCATGTACATTAGGATTCATGAGTTCTGAGATTGATCGTCAACCCGCAATATGAGAGAAGAAAGGGAAATCCAAATGTCCTCCGTCACCCAACTCCGCCCTGAAGGAAAAAATGAAATGAACGCAGCTGACAAGAAAAAGGCCCTCGATGCGGCGCTCAGCCAGATCGAGAAGGCCTTCGGCAAGGGCTCCATCATGCAGCTCGGCAGCAACGCCCATCAGGAAGTGGACGTGATCTCCACCGGCTCGCTGGGGCTGGATATCGCGCTCGGCATCGGCGGCCTGCCGCGCGGGCGGATCGTCGAGATTTACGGGCCGGAAAGCTCCGGCAAAACCACCCTCGCCCTGCAGGTCATCGCCGAAGCGCAAAAACAGGGCGGCCACTGCGCCATTATCGACGCCGAGCACGCGCTCGACCCTGGGTATGCCGCCAAGCTCGGCTGCGACATCGGCAGCCTGCTGATTTCCCAGCCTGATGCCGGCGAACAGGCGCTGGAGATCGCCGATACCCTCGTCCGCTCCGGTTCGCTGGACGTGCTGGTGATTGACTCCGTCGCCGCCCTTGTCCCCCGCGCCGAGCTGGAAGGCGAAATGGGCGACAGCCACATGGGCCTGCATGCCCGCCTGATGAGCCAGGCGCTGCGCAAGCTGACCGGCTCCATCTCCAAATCCCGCACCATCGTCATTTTCATCAACCAGATCCGCATGAAGATCGGCGTGATGTTCGGCAACCCCGAAACCACCACCGGCGGCAACGCGCTCAAATTCTACGCCTCGGTGCGCCTCGACATCCGCCGCATCGGCTCCCTGAAAGACAAGGACGTGGTCGTCGGCAACCAGACCAAGGTCAAGGTGGTCAAGAACAAGCTGGCGCCGCCCTTCCGCGTCGTCGAATTCGACATCATGTACGGCGAAGGCATCTCCAAATCCGGGGAGATTATCGACCTCGGCGTCAATGCCAATATCATCGAGAAATCCGGCGCCTGGTTCTCCTACAACGGCGAGCGTATCGGCCAGGGGCGCGAAAATGTCCGCAAATTCCTCAAGGACAATCCGAAGATTTCCGCCGAAATCGAGAAGAAAATCCGCGATAATTCAGGAACGGTGGCCGGCGCCATGCTGGCCGGCCCGGATGAAGCGGGCGACAGCGACGACGACGATGTGCCCGCCATCGCCCCGAAAGGAAAAAAGGCCAAGCCTGTTGAACAAGACTGACCCCTACCCCAACTACCCCCCTACTTCAGAGCAAAGAGCCGGTTCGCAAGAACCGGCTCTTTTGTTTTTCGTCACCCCCGCCGTCATCCCCGAGGTTTTGCGGCGCGTCAGCGCTTCGCAAAACATAAACATCGGGGATCCATATGTGCGTGCGGAGCACGCTCAAAAGAACACCAACTGGGTTCCTGCTTTCGCAGGAATGACGGAAGAGTGGGTGCGGGGCGACAAGGGTTATCAAAACGAAATAAACAGCCCGCCATTGGCCGAGATATTCACGCCGGTGATATAGCCGGCGCGCTGATCGGCCAGAAAGCCCACCACATAAGCGATTTCTTCCGGCTGCGCCATGCGCCCGACGGGGATCTGCGCGATGATCTGCTGCGAGATGTCGGCAGGAATGGCTTTGGTCATGGGCGTCTCGGTATAACCCGGGGACACCGAATTGACCGTGACGCCTTTGCGCGCCACTTCCTGCGCCAGCGCCATGGTGAAGCCGTGCACGCCGGCCTTGGCTGCGGAATAATTCGTCTGTCCGAACTGGCCCTTTTTGCCGTTCACCGAGGAAATATTGATGACGCGGCCAAAGCCGCTGTCGGTCATGCCATCGACGAATTGCTTGGTGACGTTGAAAAGGCTGTTGAGATCGACGTTCAGGACGGCGTGCCAATCTTCTTCCGTCATTTTCTTCAGGGTCTTGTCGCGGGTAATGCCGGCGCAATTGACCAGGATCTGCACCGTGCCGAAGTCCTTCTGGATGGTTTTCGCCATCTCGGCGCAGGAAGCGAAAGACGCCACGTCGCCGGAGACGATATGGATGGAGGCGCCTGACGCCTGCCATTCCTTGAGCTTGGACTTGGCCTGGGCTTCTTCGGCAGGATGGTAGCCGGCGATGACCTGATGGCCCTTTTGCGACAGCTCCTTGCAAATCACCGAGCCGATTCCGCCAATTCCACCCGTGACCAGGGCCAGCGTTTTTTTCATCATTTTATCACACCTTCTAAAGAAAATAGCCCCAAGAGCAGCAAAGAGTCTCCCTTGTTCAAGGGGAGACTCTTCGTTAATACTCAGAATGATCGTAACGCATTAAGCGGCTTTGCTGGTTTTGCCGCCTGTTTTTTCAGCAGCGTTGCTCGCCGCTTTCAGGCCCGCTTCAAACAGGTTGGTGTAGATTTTTCCTGCTTCGGCAATGATGTCCGCGCAAACGATGCTGCTGTCCGCAACTTTCTTGGACAGTTCCTGCGCCAATTCAGCCTGTTTGGCAGCTGCATATTTGAAATCTTTAGCATCAGCGGCGATATCCGCGTTCTGCGCAGCAGTTTCAAAAATGGAATTGGTCAGCTTGACTTGTTCCTGCAGCAGCTTTTGGCCGATGAGCAGGTTGGTCTCGCCGAGCTTTTTGAAGTTTTCGAGCGTCAGTTGGCTGATTTTTTGGAAATTTTCAAGAATGTCTTTTTGCATGTTTCATACTCCCGTTGGTTATAAAAAGTATCAATATGTTGCATTGCAGCATATTATTGCAGTGCAACATATTCAAGCCGAGTCTGTCAAGGCTTTTAAAGAATGTCTTTTAAATCAATCGCTTACAATCGATCAGCGGACAGCCCTCAGCCCTTCAGTTTGAGCCACTATAGCGGCGCGCATCGCCTTTGCCGCCCCCACCATGTTTTTCAGGCAGAGCCTGGTTTCTTCCCACTTGCGGGTTTTGAGGCCGCAGTCGGGGTTGACCCAGACCTGCTCCGGCTTCAGGACCGCGACCGCTTTTTTGAGCAGCGCTTCCATCTCTCCCTGCGGCACCACCCGCGGCGAGTGGATGTCATAGACGCCGGGTCCGATCTCGTTCGGGTATTTGAAGCCGACGAAAGCATCCAGCAGTTCCATCTGCGAGCGCGACGTCTCGATGGAGATCACGTCGGCGTCCAGTTCGGCGACCGCCTCGATGATGTCGTTGAATTCCGCATAGCACATATGGGTGTGGATCTGCGTCTCGTCCCTGACGCCCGCCGCGCTCAGGCGGAAAGCATCCACCGCCCAGCGGAGATAGGATTGCCAGTTCTTGCGGCGCAGCGGCAGGCCTTCGCGCACCGCCGGCTCGTCGATCTGGATCACCTTGATGCCCGCCTTTTCGAGATCCAGCACCTCGTCGCGCAGCGCCAGGGCGAGCTGCTTGGCGGTTTCGGAACGCGGCTGGTCGTCGCGCACGAAAGACCATTGCAGGATCGTCACCGGCCCCGTCAGCATGCCCTTCATAGGTTTTTTGGTCAGCGACTGCGCATAGACCGACCATTCCACTGTCATCGGCTGCGGGCGCGAAATATCGCCGAAAATAATCGGCGGCTTCACGTAGCGGGAGCCGTAAGACTGCACCCAGCCGTATTTGGTGAAGGTATAGCCGTTCATCTGCTCGCCGAAATATTCCACCATATCGTTGCGCTCGGCCTCGCCGTGCACAAAGACGTCGATGCCGGTCTCTTCCTGGAACTTGACGCACATCGCGATTTCCTTCTTCAGGAAATCCTTGTACTGCGCCTCGTCGATCTTGCCGGCCTTGAAGTCGGCGCGGGCGTTGCGGATCTCGGTCGTCTGCGGGAAAGAGCCGATGGTCGTGGTCGGGAACAGCGGCAGGTTCAGCGACTGGCGCTGCGCGGAGAGTCTTTGCGCAAACGGGTGCTTGCGGTTCAGCATTTCCGTCGCCACCTTTGCCGCGCGGGTTTTGACCGCCTGATCGTGAATGCGCGGCGAGGTTTTGCGGGAAGCCGCCGCCTTGTCGCTGGCGTCAAATACCGCTTTGACAGCGTCTTTCTGTCCGTTCGCAGCCTTTGTCAGCGCCGCCACCTCGGCCAGTTTCTGCTTGGAAAAAGCCATCCAGGATTTCAGCTCTGCATCCAGCGTTTTTTCGTTATCAAGATCAACAGGGGTATGCAGCAGTGAGCAGCTCGGTGCGACAAATATCTTATCCTTGCCGTGCGCCGCGACGGCTTTTTCGATCAGCGGCAATGCCGCCGACAAATCCGCGCGCCAGACATTGCGCCCGTCGATGACGCCGAGAGAAATCACCTGATCCTTGCGCGCGGCCTTGAGGGCGGCGTCCAGTTGCTGCGGGGCGCGTTTCAGGTCGATATGCACGCCGGCCACCGGCAGGCCGAACACCGCCTCCAGATTATCGCCCAGTTCATCAAAATAAGTGGCGATCAGCAGTTTCAGTTTCGGCGAGACTTTAGCCAGGCGCTCATAGCCGCGCTTCAGCGCGTCGCGGGAAGATTGCGGCTGGTCGAGCACGAAGCAAGGCTCATCCACCTGCACCCACTCCGCCCCCGCCGCTGCGAGTTTGCCGAGGATTTCCCCATAGACCGGCAGCAGGCTATCAAGCAGCGACAGCGCGTTGCCGCCGCCCTTCATCTTGCCCAGCAGCAGGAAGGACACCGGGCCCAGCAATACCGGGCGGGTCTGGATGCCCAGTTTTTTGGCTTCCTCGAAATGGCGCAGCGCCTTGCTGCCCGCCAGCTTGAAGCTCATGCCCTGATGAAATTCAGGAACGATATAGTGATAGTTGGTGTCGAACCACTTTGTCATTTCCATCGCGCCGGTTTTGGCGTTGCCGCGCGCCATGGCGAAGAACGTGTCCAGATCGACCTCGCCTTGCTCATTCCAGCCGTATCTTTCAGGAACCGCGCCCACCGTCGTCGCCATATCCAGCACATGGTCGTAGTAGGTGAAATCATTGCTCGGGATATGGTCGATGCCGGCGTCTTTCTGCATCTTCCAGCTGATGCCGCGCAATTCCGCGCCGACTTTGAAAAGCTCTCCCTCCGTAATCTCTTTCGCCCAATAGCTTTCCAGGGCTTTTTTCAGTTCGCGTTTTGCGCCGATGCGGGGGAACCCCAGATTTGTTGCCAAGACCATATGCTTTCTCCTTCTTTCCTAAAATAAATTAAACGGCTTTTTTCAGTGGTGACGAGCGCATCCCCAGCATGTGGCAGATCGCCAATGCCAGCTCCGCGCGGTTGAGCGTATAAAAATGAAAATTCCTGATCCCGTTGGCGTATAAGACGCGGCACTGCTCCGCCGCGACCGTCGCCGCCACCAGCTCGCGCGTTTTCGGCTGGTCGTCAAGCGCCTCGAACAGCGTCTCCATCCACTCAGGGATATTGGTGCCGCATTTTGCGGCGAACTCGAGCGTCTTGTTGAAATTGGTGATCGGCAATATCCCCGGCACGATGGGGACATTGATGCCGGCGGCGACGGCACGGTCGCGGAAACCGAGGAATGCCTCCGGCTCCATGAAAAACTGGCTGATGATGCGGTCCGCGCCGGCATCGACCTTCATTTTCAGGTAGGTGATGTCCATGCTGGCGCTCACCGCTTCCGGGTGCGTTTCAGGATAGCCCGCGACGCTGATTTCAAACGGCGCGATTTTTTTCAAGCCTTCGACCAGGTCGGAGGCATAGGCATAGCCGCCCGGCGTCGGCACATAGCCCTTCTCCGTTCCCGGCAGGTCGCCGCGCAGCGCCACGATATGCCGGATGCCGGCGTCCCAGTATTCCTTCGCAATCTCGTCAATCTCTTCGCGGGTGGCGCCGATGCAGGTCAGGTGCGCCGCCGCCTTCAGTCCGGTTTTTTTCTGGATGCTGGTCACCACGTCGTGGGTGCGGGCGCGGGTCGTGCCGCCGGCGCCATAGGTCACGGAAACAAACGACGGGTTGAGCGGCGCCAGGACGCCGATCGAGTCCCACAGCAGTTCTTCCATCTTGGCGGTTTTCGGCGGAAAAAATTCGAAGCTGACCTCCAGGTCGCAGAGCCTGGGGGAGATGAAGGGTAGTGACATCCGCCCTCTGTCTTCTTGCTGCCACATGCTTTGAATTTCCATTCTTAAATTTCAGACCAGACATCATAGTCATTTATAGGTGAAAACCAAGCTAAAATGGCCGTTTTTTCAGAATCATCTGACGCTTGAAATCGGGGTGAAAAGCGTCAATACTGCTGGAGCCTAAACATATGCAGACAGGAGATAATAATGGCTGATTTATTCGACAATCCAATGGGAACCGACGGTTTTGAGTTTGTCGAATACGCGCATCCCCAGCCGGAGCAGCTGGACGCGCTGTTCAAAAACCTCGGCTTCAAGAAAACCGCCACGCATAAGTCCAAGAAAGTGGCGCTTTACCAGCAGGGCGACATCAATTTTATCCTCAACGCCGAGCCGGACTCCCCCGCCATGAAATTCACGCAGGAGCATGGCCTGGGCGCCTGCGCCATGGCCTTCCGCGTCAGGGATGCGCAAAAAGCCTATGAGCTGGCCCTGGAAAAAGGCGCCAAACCCGTCAAGGTGCCCGTCGGGCAGGACGAACTGACCATCCCCGCCATCGAGGGCATCGGCGGCTCGGTGCTGTACTTTGTCGATAAATACGGGCCGAAGGGCTCGATCTACGAGATCGACTTCAACTTCATCGATAAAAAACTGAATATGGGCGCCGGCCTCACCTACATCGACCACCTGACCCATAACGTCAACCGCGGCAACATGAGCCAGTGGGCGGATTTCTATACCAAGCTGTTCAACTTCCGCGAGATCCGCTACTTCGACATCGAAGGCAAGCTGACCGGCCTCAAGAGCAAGGCGATGACCAGCCCCTGCGGAAAAATCCGCATCCCGATCAACGAGTCCTCCGACGACAAATCGCAGATCGAGGAATTCCTCAAGCGCTATAACGGCGAAGGCATTCAGCACATCGCCCTCGGCACCAACGATATTTACAGCACCGTCGAAACCCTGCAAAAAACCGGCATTCACTTCCAGACCACCTCCGCCACCTACTACAAAAACGTCAACCAGCGCGTGCCCGGCCACGGCGAGGATCTCGCCCTGATGCAAAAGATGAACATCCTGGTCGATGGCGCGCCGACCAAAGGCCAGGGCCTGCTGCTGCAAATCTTCACCACCGACGCGATCGGCCCGATTTTCTTCGAGATCATCCAGCGCAAGGGCAACGAAGGCTTCGGCGAAGGCAACTTCCAGGCGCTGTTTGAATCGCTGGAAGAAGACCAGATCCGCCGCGGCGTATTGAAGGCATAAGGCACATCATGGCCAAACAATGGATCAGCTTCCCGCGCATTGAAGGCGAAGCCTCCCGTCAGGCCCATGCCGACGTTCCGCCCGGCACCTATGAGCGCGAAATGGGCAAGGAGGGCTTCTTCGGCCCCACCACGCATTTTTATCACGCCCACCCGCCGACCGGCTGGACCGGCTTCGAAGGCCCGCTGCGCCCTTACGCTTTTGACACCAACAAGATCGCGCACGACGGCTCCTGCCCGTGGAAAGCCAAGCCGCTGCTGAAAAACGCCGCCACCACGATTTCCATGTGGACGACAAAAGAGAAGATGAAGCATCTCGTGCGCAATTCGGACGGCGACCTGCTGCTGTTCGTCCACAACGGCGCGGGCGACCTCTACTGCGACTTCGGCCATTTGGAATACCGCGACGGCGACTATATCGTCCTGCCGCGCTCGACTATGTGGCGGCTGGAGCCTTCGGCGGAAACCACGCTGCTGATGATCGAAGCCACCAACGACAGCTACCGCCTGCCCGACAAGGGCATGATGGGCGCGCACGCGCTGTTCGACCCGGCCATGCTGGATGTTCCCGCCATCAACGATAAATTCCGCGCCCAGCAGGGCGAAACCGAATGGAGCGTCCGGGTCAAGCGCCGCGACGAGATCTCCACCATCACCTACTCTTTCAATCCGCTGGATGCCAAGGGCTGGAAGGGCGACCTGCTGGCGGTGCGCATCAACTGGCGCGACATCCGCCCGGTGATGAGCCACCGCTATCACCTGCCGCCCTCGGTGCATACGACCTTCGTCGCCAGCCGCTTCGTGGTCTGTACCTTCGCGCCTCGGCCCATCGAGAGCGATCCCGGCGCGCTGAAGGTGCCATTCTATCACAACAATGACGACTACGAGGAATTCCTGTTCTACCACCGCGGCAACTTTTTCAGCCGCGACAACATCGCCCCCGGCATGGCCACGCTGCACCCCTTCGGCTTCACCCACGGCCCGCACCCCAAAGCCTTCGCCAACCAGGAAGCCATGGCCGGAAAGATCACCGACGAAGTCGCCGTGATGGTCGATACCCGCGACCCGCTCGACGTACTGCCGGACGCGCTGGCGGTGGAATGGGCGGGGTATGTGGATAGCTGGAAGAAAAAATAACCATGAAACTCGCATCACTCAAACACGGACGTGACGGAAAACTGATCATTGTCAGCCGCGACCTGACAAAAGCCGCTTCGGCAGAGCATATCGCGCCGACGCTACAGGCGGCGCTGGATAACTGGGCGGCTGTCAGTCCTAAGCTGGAACAGCTCTCCAAAGACCTGCATAGCGGCAAAGCGCCGTCCTTCGCCTTCGACCCCGGCCAATGCGCCAGCCCCCTGCCCCGCGCCTATCAGTGGGCGGATGCCAGCTCCTACGTCAACCACGTCGAACTGGTGCGGAAGTCACGCGGCGCGGACATGCCGGCCAGTTTCTGGACCGACCCGCTGATGTATCAGGGCGGCTCTGACACCTTCCTCGGCCCCCGCGAGGACATCCCGATGGAAAGCGAGGACTGGGGCATTGATTTCGAGGCCGAAGTCGCCATTATCACCGATGACGTGCCGATGGGGACGCCCGCCGCCGATGCCGGACAGCATATCCGGCTGCTGATGCTGGTGAACGACGTTTCTCTGCGCTATCTGGCGTCGCCGGAACTGGCCAAGGGTTTCGGCTTCTTTCAGGCCAAACCCTCCACCGCCTTTTCCCCCATCGCCGTGACGCCGGACGAGCTGGGCGCCGCCTGGGAGGACTGCAAGGTGCACCTGCCGGTGGTGACGCATTTCAACGGAAAACAATTCGGCTGCCCCGATGCCGGGGTGGATATGGCTTTCAACTTTGCGACACTTATCGCCCATGCAGCGAAAACCCGGGCGCTCTGCGCCGGCACCATCATCGGCTCCGGCACGGTCTCCAACAAGGACAGGTCGAAAGGCTCTTCCTGCATCATCGAGCGGCGCATATTGGAAAAAATGGCAGACGGCGAGTCAAAGACGCCCTTCATGAAGTTCGGCGATAGCGTGAAAATAGAAATGCTGGGCGCAGACGGGCAGTCCGTTTTCGGCGCAATCGCGCAGACGGTCAGGCCGTACAAGTATCAGGCTTAAATCAAACCTTCTCGACCTGCGAGAATTCGAGCTCGACCGGGGTGGAGCGGCCGAAGATCGAGACCAGCACCTTGAGGCGGCTGCGGTCTTCGTCGATTTCTTCGACCACGCCGTTGAAGGAGTTGAACGGGCCGTCGGAGACGCGCACCTGTTCGCCGATTTCGAAGGAAATGCCGGGACGCGGACGCTCGGCGCCTTCGGTCACCTGTTTCAGCAGGCGCTGCGCTTCGGTTTCGGTGATCGGCGATGGCTTGTTGCCGCCGCCGCCGAGGAAGCCGGTCACTTTCGGGGTGTTCTTGACGAGGTGCCAGGCATCGTCGTTCATTTCCATTTTGACGAGGACATAGCCGGGGAAGAACTTGCGCTCGGCGTTGACTTTCTGGCCGCGGCGCACTTCGATCACCTCTTCGGTCGGCACCAGCACTTCTTCGATATACTGGTCAAGGCCGCGCTTGGCTGCCGTCTCCTTGATGGAGGAAGCTACTTTTTTTTCAAATCCGGAATAAACGTGCAGTACATACCAACGCTTTGCCATTGTTTTAAGCCCCTAATTTAAGAATAAATTTAACGATCACCGAAATCAGCCCGTCCGCCAGCATCAGGACCATCGCCATGAAGAAGATCATGATAAAAACAACAATGGTCGTCGTCACGGTTTCCTTGCGGCTCGGCCAGGTCACCTTCATGGATTCCTGACGCGTCTCGCGGATAAACTGGGCCAGATTTTTTGACATCGTTTTTATCGTTCCTTCTGTTTCACAAACCGCTGGCGTAAGCCAGCCGAAGCTCCAAAGGAGCGAAGGCTGGCAGGAGCGGAGGGACTCGAACCCACAACATCCGGTTTTGGAGACCGGTACTCTACCAATTGAGCTACGCTCCTCTACACCATTTTTCCCCTAGCAGCCCTCGTCTCCGGAAGCCGGATTCGCAAGTCTTAGTCTGAATTATGGGGAAATGATTATGTTCTTATAGCCGATGTCAAAGCAGAAATCCAGAGAAAAGTGTGGATTTTAGCTCTTTTTTAACCCTTTTGGCACAAACTACCCCATGTTAAACTCGCAATGGGCGCGGGTTATGAGGGGGAATGCATGGCCAAGCTGTGGAAAAAATCCAATGATACCGAGGGAAAGCCGCGCCTGCAGGAGCTTGACCTGTCGGCCCTGGCCATCTCCTCCCCCACCATTATCTATCTTTCGGGATTCCTGACGACGGACGGCCAGCCCGCCCATATCGATGACGGCATCCAGACCATGGAAGATCTCCTGCAAGGGGCCCCCGGGCTCCAGGCAAAGCCGGACATATATGTGTGGTCGCATACCCAGCTGCGGAATGTGTTCAATATCGCCGCCTATAACCTCAGCCCGCAAAGCGCCTATAGCGCCAATGCCGAAAAACTGGCCAAGGGCGTCATCATGCCGCTGGTCAGCGATAACGGCAAGCCCCTGCCCTTTGAAGAGGCGCAAAAACGCCTCCGCAACCTGACCCTTTTCGGCTACAGCGCCGGCACGGTCGTGGCGCAGGAGGCCTTCAACGCCGCCATGGAGATGATGCAGAAAATAGGCTACAAGCCGGACGACGCCCGCAGGCTGATGAAGGAGATTGTGCTGATTTCTACGGGCAACATGTCGAGCCCGTCGAAGGAGAAAAACCGCTTCACCACCCTTTACCTGGCCGCCAACAACGACTTTTTCGTGCGCTGGAAGAACCGCATCTGGAACCCGCTGCGGGATATTTTCTCCGGTTTCGCCCGGCGGCTGGTCATCAAGCCGCTGTCGGAAACCAGCCTGCTCATCACGACCGCCATCCGGAGGAAAATGTGGCACTGGCGCAAGACGCAGGACGGCAAGAAGACCAAAAAAGACATCAGCCCGCAGCTCCCCAAGTGGATGCTGGTCTCCACCCATCACGAACTGCCGCACTACATCACCAGCGATGACGAGCACAACCAGTTTTCCAAGATCGCCCTGCACGCGCTGATTAACGCCGTCAACCGCAAGGGCACGCCGGAGGTCCTGAAACTGCTGGAGCCCGCCGCCGCCCATTCAGCGGAAGAGATCGCCGCATACCGCGAACGGATTGCGAAGGCGATAGCCCCCAAAAAGGCCGCCTGATTATTTTTTGTGCTTCAGATGAAACCGGCTGCCCTGGTCCGACTTCGACAGGGGCTGGATTTTGGCGGAAGGGGCCATGTTCAGGATCTTGTTCTTGACGATCTCGATGAACTCCCCACTGCCGCTTTTTATTTCAACTTCAATCTCGGAAAAATCCTGATGCCGGTTGCTGTGCGGAAGGATGATTTTTCCAATGTCAAAAGCCACTTCGACCACGCCGTGCTTTTTGCCGTCTTTAAGCTTCCACTCGAAGAAGCGCCGTTCAATCGCCGCCGTGAAGATATGCGCGAGCTTCTTGCGCAGAAACGGCTTCAGGGCGGCCCGCGCCGCCGGATCAACGACAGACGCCAGTTCCGGTTTGTGGCTTTTCACGCTGTTCTTGCATTCCTTGCGCAGCAAAACGCCCTTTCCAAGAGCGGCATCCTGCGTCAGTTCAACCTTGACCGTCTGTTCATATCCGCCAAGATGGCCCTTTTCGCCGGCCTTGTACTGCACGCGCAGCGAAAGATTGTTCTTATAAAAATCGAGGCTCGCGGTATCGTAATACATGCGCGGCAGGAACTTGTGGGACACCCTGGACGCCCCGTTTTTTTTGCTCAGGGATTTGAAGACCCTCTCCAGATCTTCAGGAGAAAGTTTTATTTTCAGCTCGGTTTCAACTTCTGATTTGTTCTTTTGCGCCGCCATCCGGTTCTAAAGCCTTTTTCCCATTACCGATTTTGTCACGGCATAGTCCGGTTCCTGCCAGAAGCTGGCGCCAATTTCATCCAGCCGCCTTTTGATGGTGCTGTCCAGGGAAAAAGTCTTGATGTGATAATTTTTATGATCGATATCGATCACCCGGCAAAACATCTGCACCAGATAACGCGCATCGTCGAAATTGGCCTGGGTGCACTGCACGATATAGGCATTATTGTCGTTCATGTTTCTATAAACCGCCTTAATTTCATTGCTCTTGAGGAGATACTCCAAAATCCTACCAGTAAGCGAAAAAAAAGCAATGATTCTGTTAAAGAGAATTTTAACCAATTGTATTTATTGGTTTATTTTTATAATAGTGCCTGCCAGGTTGATTTAAAACAAAGGAGCATACTGGCACGCCGGTAAAACTCTATGCTAGCATGGGAATGGCTATATATCCCTACTCAACCGCCTGCCGAAGAAGCATACATCATGATGAGCGAAAGTGTCCTTTCCAGCATGCCCCCCAGCCCGCCGCCGCGCAATTTTTGGCGGCGCTGGCTTGACCATAGGGCCCTGGCCGCAGCGGTGTTCATCATTTTGCTGAGCGTCACCTATGCCGCCTGGCACAACGCGCAGGAGGAAGCCACCCAGCAGTTGCAGAGCGAATTTAACGACCGTTCCTCTGACGCAAAAAACCGCATCGAGCAGCGCATGATGGTCTATCAGCATGTTCTGCGCAGCATCGCCGGCTTGTTCAACGCCTCCCAAAGCGTCAATCGCGACGAGTTTCGCACTTATGTCGCCGAACTGAAGATGGAGCAATCATACCCCGGCATCCAGGGGATAGGATTTTCCCCGGTCGTACTGGCCGCGGATAAGGATCAGCACATCGCCGCCACCCGCAGCGAGGGCTTCCCGGCATATACAATCCGGCCGGAAGGAAAACGCGATATCTACACCCCCGCCATCTACATCGAGCCCTTCACCGGGCGTAACCTGAGCACCTTCGGCTATGACATGTACTCCGAGCCGGTCCGGCGCGCCGCCCTGGAACAGGCGCGCGACAGCGGCGAAGCCGCCGTCTCCGGCAAGGTGACGCTGGTGCAGGAAACGGATGAAACCCCGCAGGCCGGTTTCCTGATGTATCAGGCCGTTTACAAAAACGGCCTGCCGCACGATACCGTTGCCGACCGCCGCGCCGATATCATCGGCTGGGTCTATATACCCTTCCGCATGGACGACCTGATGGCAGGCACTCTCAGCGACCATTCGGCCCAAATCGACACTGAAATCTTCGACGGCCCGGAGATCTCGTTCGAGACGGTCATGTACGACAGTGACAAGGTCATGCAGGGCGGGGGCAAAGGGGCATCGGTGTTCCAGAACATCCAGCGCCTTGAACTCGGCGGCCGCACCTGGACCGTAACAACGAACTCCCTGCCCAGCCTTGAGGCGCGGATTGACAAGAGAAAGCAACGCTTTGTCGCCGTAGCCGGCAGCGGAATCAGCGTGATACTGGCGCTGCTTGTCCTGCTCCTGGCCGGCGGACGCGAACGGGCCCTGCAAGCGGCGCGGATGATGCGCACGATCAGCGTGGAACTGATCGAAAGCGAAAAGAAGCTCCGCGCCATCTTTGAAGGCTCGAATGACGCCATCATACTGCTTACGGACAAAAGCTTCTTCGATTGCAACCGCCGCACCCTGGAAATGTTCGGGCTGGACAATAAGCATGAGTTTATCACCTTTCACCCCTCCGACTTCTCTCCGGCCTTCCAGCCCGACGGGCAGGATTCATTTACGGAGATGAACGAGAGAATCGCCGCCACGATCGATCACGGACCGAACTGCTTTGAATGGATATTCCGCCGCAAAAGCGGGGAGGAGTTTCCCGTCGAGGTGCTGCTGTCCTCGTTCGATCACGGCAATAAAAAAGTGATCCAGGCGACTGTGCGCGACATCACCGAGCGCAAGAAGGCCGAGCATGACCTGCTGAACATGAATGCCACCCTTGAATCAAGCGTCGAGCGCCGCACCCACGAGCTCAATATGGCCAAGCAGCAGGCCGAGGCCGCCAACAAGGCCAAGTCGGAATTCCTCTCCAACATGAGCCATGAACTGCGCACGCCGATGCACGCCATCCTGAATTATTCCGCGATGGGCATCAAGAAGTTGGCGGCCAACGACGAAGAAACGCCCCTGAAGAAGTACCTCAACAATATCCGCATCAGCGGCAACCGCCTGCTGTCCCTGCTGAATAACCTGCTGGACCTCTCCAAGCTGGAGGCGGGAAAAATGGAAATAAAAATCCAGTCCAACGACCTTCACCAGGCCATGAGCCACGCCCTGATGGAACTCGACTCCCTCATCGCCGAAAAACAGCTGCAAGTGCAAGTAAGCGGGACGGATATCACTGCGGCTCACATGACGCCATATGATAAAGGCCTGATGGTCCAGGTATTTATTAATATCCTTTCGAATGCCATCAAATTTTCCCCTCAGGGCGGCCAGGTCGGGATCGAATATGTACAGACAAATTCATCGCTGATATGCAGCATCACCAACCAGGGCGTCGGGATTCCCGAAGACGAGCTGGAGGCGATATTCAAACCGTTCATCCAGAGCAGCGCGACAAAAACCGGGGCCGGCGGCACAGGCCTGGGGCTATCCATCTGCCGTCATATCATCGACGCCCATAACGGAAAAATATGGGCGCAAAACAGGCCGGATGGGGACGGGGTCACGTTCCTTGTACTGATCCCCACCGAGAGATCCGTCAGGACCGGCACTTAAAGCCTAAAACTTCCACCCTGCCCTGAGGAAACCTGCGTGGGAGATGAAATCCTGCTTGACGTCGAAGTCGTAAGCAGCGCTCAGTTCGAGATTGTCGAGGGCGTAGTATTTAACCTGTGCGCCGAGGTTGAACTTGTTCTGCGCCGGGTCCGGGCTTTCACCGGAGAACGCCGCCCCGCCGCCGATGAATGCTGAAGTGGTCTCGAGCCTTTCGCCCAGCATCTCGCGGCGGTAAATGACATGGACCTCGGGCACCAGGTGCGTGCCGTCGCTATACGTGAAGTTCCCGCTGAGCTTGCCGCCCAGGCCAAGGTCGAGCTGGTTGAGGGCCTTGGTGCCGACGTTGAGGTTGGCGCTGCCGGCGCCGGTCTCGGTGTAGTCATCGGCGTTGTAATAAACCCAGTTCACCAGCGCGACCGGCGTGAAGGTGGCGTCGCCGGCATAGAAGGGGCGGCCGGCCTCGGCCCGCGCCGCGGCCTGCCAGGAGTTGAAGTCGCCGTAGGCATTGAGGCCGGGAATGGCGCCCACGTCGTGGCGCAGGGTGCTGTGGCTGTTGAAGGCGCCGCTGGCGATGCCGTTGACGTAGAAGTCATGTCCCAGCTGGTAATCGCTGTACAGCGTCGCCTGATAGTTGTCGATATTGGTGTCGGTCCGGTTGGGATTGAGAGAATCGATATGGGTGTTGCCGTAGCTGATGGCAACACCGAGGATGCCGTTCTCGAGGATGTTCTCCGTATCCATGCCGACGGTCGCCGCCATCAGCGAGGATTTGAAGCCGCCGATGCAGCCGACGGCGCCCTGTTGCGCTATCTGGCCGGAAACCTGGTACCAGACGCGCTTACCGGGCATATCCGAAGCCCCGGCCGAAAGGCCGCTCATGCCAGTGTCATTGATCAGGCCGTCCAGCCGTTCGGTCACCAGATTGACCGAGTTATCGACGAAGGTCAGCGTCGATACCGCGCTGCCGCCGTCTTCCGGCGGCTGCACGGATTTCAGGATGTCGGTGGCCTCCCCTGTCGTTGCCGCATTGTTCAGGTTGTCGACAATCTCCTCAAGCTCGGGACCGGCGCCGTCCGGCAGGTCGAGCAGGGTCGATGCCGTACCGTCGCAGTTCGCGCAATTGGAGACATGATCTATCGTGGCGGATTTATCGATCACCAGGAAGAGGTCGCTGTCGTCGGTGATGTTGGTGATGCCGGTGCCATCGACCATCTTGAAGGTCCAGAACGGGGAATTGTCCGTCACGGGAGCGCCCGCCTTGCCCGGCCCGCCGATCAGGGTGGTGGTGCCGTCAACGATCAGGATCTCATCGGACAGTTTGATGCCGTTGACCTTGGCGACATCGACCGTAACCGTCTGGCCGGTCATGTCGCCGGGGCTGCTGTCGAGCGTCAGCTGGCCGTGATCGCTTTCCGAGGTGACGCCGAAGCTGAGCGTGCCCTTCGTGCCGGCCAACATCGTGCCCGCTTCCACCGTCGTGCCGGTGGCGATGCTGACCGTGCCGTTGTTCTGCAGGTAGCCGGTGATGGTGGTGCCGGCCTGAACATCCAGCAGGCCCTTGGTGTGGACATTCACGTCGCCGACAATCAGCGGGTCGAAGGGTATAGAAAAAGTGCCAAAGACATCGACGGTGTTGAAGCTCGTGATCGTCGTGCCGCCGCCCATGGTGAAGGTGACGTTCTTGAGCACGTCGAAGTCGGAGACGTCAAAGTTCCCCTCCGAGGTGAAATCCCCCGCGATCGTCACCGGCGAATAACCGTTCGCCGGCGCATCGTCGATCACATCGCCGATGATGCGCCCGCCGCGGACTATAATCGGGGTTGAACCGGTCAGCCCCGTAAGATTAATCGCCGTCCCGCCCGTGCCTTCAACCTTGTTGCTGGTGGTAAAGCCGCCGGAGATCTTCGCCGCGTTCACCTCGACCCCGATCACGCCCGTGATCGTGCCCTTATTATTCACGCCCTTGGTCAGGTCGGAGCCGCCGCCCACATAAAGTCCCGCCACGCCCAGGTCGGAGATGACGGCATTGCCGCTGTTGACCAGCGACCCGTCAATCACCGCGTTATCCAGCTTGACCCCGTAATCGCCCCCGTCAATCGTGCCGTTGTTCACGATCGAGCTGCCAGAGGCGCCGAGGCCAGTCACAAAAAGCCCCGCCGACCCACCATAAATATCTGCCCCCACCCCGTTGGTTATATTCAGCTTGCCGGTGCCGTGGTTCACGGCCCAGATACCGCGATTGCCTCCGGTAACCGCGGTATTCTTACCCGTTTTAATGCTCAGGTCGGTCCCATAATTATAGGCCATGATAGCTTGAGCGCCCGCTGCCTCTCCCGTTATATCGCCTTGAGTGGTGATCGTCAGAGCACCGCTGCCACGGTTCATGGCGCCTATGCCCCTGGCGCCGCTAATAGGTCCAAATGCGGTGATAGTGAGGTTAGTGCCTTTGTTAAGTCCGTAAATTCCGTTACCGGCTGGATCCGCTGTTATCTTGCCATAGGTGGTGATGGTCAAGGCATTAGTGCTTGAGTTGTGTGCGTTAATGCCGTCAGAAGAGAATCCCCTGACATCGCCATGAGCGGTGACCGTCAGGGCACCGCTGCCGCCAGAGTTCTCGACGTGGATGCCAGCGCTTGCACCAAAAACATAACCCTGAGTGTCTACCGTCAGCGGCCCGGTGCCGAGGTTGTAGGCATGGATGCCGTCATCGTTTGTGCCCGTGACCGCAGTTCCTTTCCCCGTGGTGACGGTGAGATCGCTGGCAGTGGCGGCGTTCCTGGCGCGGATACCGTTCTGACCGCCCGAGACATCGCCATTGGCAGTAATCATAAGGGCGGCAGTGCCATTATTTTGGGCATAGATGCCATAGTAATTTGCACTCGTGACCGTGGTTCCTTTCCCTGTGATGATGGTCATATCTGCGCCGGAGTTGACAGCATCGATGCCAATCGTGTCACCAGTGACATCGCCATTGGCAGTAATCATAAACTCTTTAGTACTCTGGTTGTTGGCACTGATACCACGATATTTTCCTATGACATCGCCATCGGTGCTAATCGTCAGTGCGCCGCTGCCAGAATTAAGGGCATCAATACCAAAGAATTTTGTGCCCGTGATAGTGCTGCCCGCCCATGAGGTTATGGTGAGGTCAGTGCCATAGTTGCGGGCATAAACACCTTTGGAACCACCCGTGACGTCGCCGTTGGCCGCGACCGACAGCGACTTGGTGCCATAGTTAAGGGCCAGGATGCCGCGATTGCCGCCTGTGACTTCACCGTCAGCGGTAATCATGAGGGCGCCACCGCCGCCGTTGTTACGGGCATTGATGCCTTCAGAGATTGTACCCGTGACGGCGGTTCCTTTCCCCGTGGTAATGGTGAGGGTGTCACCGTAGAAGTTGCGGGCATAGATGCCGCGATTGCCGCCCAGGACATCGCCTTTGGCGGTGATTGTCAGGTTGCCACTGCCAAAATTGCGGGCACGGATGCCTTCGTAGTCGGTGCCTGTGATGGCGGTTCCGGTTCCCGTGCTGATAGTCAATTCATTACCGCTGCCAGAGTTGTAAGTATAGATGCCGCGGGTGTCGCCCATGACATCGCCGTCGGCGGAGACCGTCAGGTCGCCGCTGCCGTCGCTGCGGGCATAGATGCCGATGCCGTTTGTGCCCGTGACGCTGGTTCCGTTTCCTGTAGTGATGGCCAAATCGATGCCATAGCTGGAATTTTTGGCAAGAATACCGTTGCTGCCACCCGAGACATCGCCGTCGGCGGTGATCGTCAGGTCGCCGGTGCCGTAGCTGTGAGCATAAATGCCATAGGAGTTGGTGCCCGTGATGCTGCTACCCGCCCCTGTGGTGATGGTCAGATCAGTGCCGTAGTAAAAGTTTTTAGCATAGATACCTTTGTAACCACCCAAGACATCGCCATTGGCGGTGATCGTCAGCGCGCCGCTGCCGAAGTTGCGGGCTTCAATGCCGTAGAAGCCGCCCGTAATGGTGCTGTTCGCTCCCGTGGCGATGCTGAGATCGGTGCCACTGGCGTAGTTGATGGCATCTATTCCCCAACTGTCACCTGTGACATCGCCACTGGCACTGATCGAAATCGCGCTGCTACCGTGGTTGATGGCGAGGATACCCCGACCTCCTCCACCTGTGATATCGCCATCGGCGCTGATCGAGAGCGCCCCGCTGCCGAAGTTGACGGCATCAATACCGTTGGCTTTGGTGCCGGTGACGGTGCTGTTCTCTCCCGTGGTGATGGTGAGATCGCTGGCGGCGGGGCCATAGATGCCGCCGTTGCGGGCATAGATGCCACCATATTTTCCTGTGATATCGCCATCGGCGCTGATCGAGAGCGCACCGCTGCCGTTGTAGTTGACGGCCCGGATGCCGTATCTGAGTGTGCCGGTAATTGTGCCGTCCGTATTGATCGTTATGGAGCCCGGTATAAGGCCGTCATCTACATACGACACCATATTCAGGCCGTAGAAAAATCCATTTAAGGTCGAGTCATTGGCATCCGTAAAGCTGAGCGCGCCATCGCCGGTGATATGGATGGCATCGCCGCCGGGGGCGGTGTTGCTGAAGCCTGCAGCCGTATAGACATTTGCATTATCGTAGGTGATCGTCTGCGTCACATTGGGAGCGCCGGTACACAGGTAGTTGGGCGCTACAGCATTGCCAAAACAGTCGGCATAAGCCCGGCGGCCATAGCCGAACAGCGCCGCCGCCAGCGCCGTGGTCACCACCAGTTTACTCTTGATTGTGGATAACTTCGCCAATCTTCACCCCTGGATTGGTAGTCACGGCCATCTCAGCCAAGTTTAGCTGGGCTTGGAGAGGGTTCTCAATGGTTATTTAAGAAAAACGGGGAGTTATTTCTTCGCTTCTGTCAAATATGACTCGTTCAGAGCGCTATGGGTAATCAAACCCTTGATTTCATCAGAGGCAAAGCCGAGAGACATCGGGCACGCGACATCGGGTACAACCGCCGCATCGTAAATCTCGGCAACCGCGCCGTCGATACGGAACCATTCCACGCAGGCGCCCGTTTTCAGGTCGATGACCTGCACGCCGCACCAGGGCTCGGAGTCCGCCGCCTTCAGCTTGGCATCCAGAGCCAGCCCCTCAAAACGCTCATAGCGCGGTTTTGACAGGCCGACAAAAGCATAGCCGTCGCGGAACGCCAGGCCGCGCAGAAAGCCGGGACAAAAGGTGAGCGGCTTGAATTCTTTTTTCTCCGTATCCACCCAGCCCAGTTCTCCCGTGCCGGAATTCAGCACCCACAGCTTGCCCTTGAACAGGCGCGGCGAATGCGGCATCGACAGCCCCTTGCAGACCACCTCGCCGGTGGCGACATCGATCACAACGCCGCCGTCCGACCGGCGGTCGCGCCAGCCGTCAATCGTGTTGGACTGGCTCACCGCCGTCACATAGCGCGGCTGGCCCTTGTCCATCGCCAGGCCGTTCAGGTGGCAGCGGTCTTCGCTGACAATCTGCGAGATGAAGGGCGGCTTCCAGACGGGCGTGAAGCTGTCGCGGGTGGAGGTGGTCGCCAGGCAATTGTACCGCGTGTTGACGAAAATAATTTCGCCGTTGGCCAGCAAGCCGACATCATGCGCATCCAGGACCCCGGTCGTATGCGTGAGGCGCGGCACAAAGCAGGCGTCATAGGTATGATTGATGAACTGCCCCTTCTCCAGGACGTTTTCAAAACGCTGGATTTGGAAAAGCGTCGCCAGAAGAAGGGTATTGCCCTCGGCATACAAGCCCATGGCCTTCTGGAACAGGCGCTCGTTAATCATCAGACCGCCTTTCGGGTTGCGTCCGAGAAGGTAGAACTTTCCGGACTGATACGACGTGATAGCCACGGAAATGCCCAGGCGCGCCAACAGGGCGACAAACCCCGGCGATACCGAGTAGGTCACCGTCGCTTTGCCGCTGGAGGCGTCTTTCGGCAGCGCCGGCTCGACATCGCCTGTATCGTTAGGTTTCATTAAATCCGCCGGTTTTTCGATTGCGGTGGCTTTCATATTGGCTTTTCCCAAAATGGTTCATGTTGCTTGAAGTAAAACACGGAAACCGGCATTGAAGCAACCCGGTACCTCACGCGCCGTTTGACCGTCATCGAACCGTTCATCTGCGGGAAGCCACGTAACGATGAAACTGCAATTCTTAATATTGACATTGGATTACCAACATATTATTTTACCTAATTACCCTAACGAAGGTTCTTCAATGAGCGATTCTCACCAGCACAGTCATGACGCGACAGCCGTCACGAACAAAAAACACAAGCGTGTTCTCGGCATTGTGGCAGCGATAAGCGCAGGCATGGTTTTTATCGAGGGGGGAATGAGTCTTTTTGCCAGGTCCACCGCCCTTTTTGCCGACATGCTGGATATGCTGGGTGATACCATGAGCGCCGTTCTTGGCAGATACGGAGTGCGGAAGTCAGAACGATGGCAGGCTTTTGCCTCTCTTGCAAAAGGCGGTTTCATGCTGAGCCTTGGGCTTGGCGCTATGGCTGCGGCCGTCAGCACCATCTTTTTCCCCATCCTGCCCCTGGCGGGAACCATGGGGGTTGTCGCCCTGCTTGCCCTTGGCGCAAATGCCACTTGTTTTGCATTGCTGCATCCTCATCGTAACGATAATCTCAATATAAAATCCTCATATCTGTGTATCCGAAATGATATGATATCAAACGTCGGTGTTGCCCTTGCCGCCGCAGCCACCTATTTGTCTGCGTCTGTATGGCCGAATATTCTTGTTACTGCAATTGTATCAGGGCTCGTTATAAAATCATCCGTGGGAATTATACGGGATTCCGTCAAGATGCTGCGTCACTCTGCGCCTGGCAAAAAAGGCCAAGATGGTCAGGCCGCCCCCGCCGTTCAACCTGAACCTAAAATGAAACGCAGTTTCGGGATGGCCATCAGAAAAATATTCAACAAAAAGGCGGCGCCGGTCAAAGCTTCTGATGCTGTTAAAAACGTTTCTGCGCCGCCACCCCCCGCGCCCCCGGCAGTATAAAAAAGTTGGAAGGGTTTTTTAAGGGAACTAGATAACCCCTTGAAAACATGGTGGCCCTGGCCGGAATCGAACCGGCACACCCTTGCGAGTTCACGATTTTAAGTCGTGTGCGTCTACCAATTCCGCCACAGGGCCGCTTAAAGTCAGGACTTAAAAAAACCATTTTTTACTTATCAATTCAAGGCGTTTCTTATAAAACCAGTCTATGACCCGAAAAACTCACCCCTCCGGCGCTCAAATAATTGAGTCCTTTGTCAAAACCCTGCCCGGCCTGCCCGGCATCTACCGCATGCTGAATGCCGCGGGCGATGTGCTTTACGTCGGCAAGGCCAAGAACCTCAAAAAGCGCGTCGATAGCTACACCCAGCCGCAAAAGCAACCCCTCCGCATCCAGCGCATGATTGCGCAGACCGCCCATATGGAGTTCGCCACCACCCATACGGAAACGGAGGCGCTGCTGCTGGAAGCGAACCTGATTAAGAAACTGAAGCCGCGTTACAACATCCTGCTCCGCGACGACAAATCTTTCCCCTACATCCTGATTACCGGCGACCACGACTTCCCGCTGGTGACCAAGCATCGCGGCGCCAAAACCCGCAAGGGGGAATACTTTGGCCCCTTCGCCTCGGGCAGCGCCGTCAACGAAACCCTCGCCGTGCTGCACAAGGCTTTCATGCTGCGCAACTGCCCGGACAGCATCTTCGCCGAGCGCACCCGCCCCTGCCTGCAATACCAGATCAAGCGCTGCACCGCGCCCTGCGTCGCCAAAGTCTCGCGGGAAGAATACGCGAAACAGGTGGATATGGCGCGGCAGTTCCTCTCCGGCAAAAGCCGCAAAATTCAGGAGCGCCTGGTCAGGGAAATGCAGGATGCCAGCGAGCGGCGGGACTTTGAAAGCGCCGCCGGCTTCCGCGACCGCATCCGCGCCCTGACACATATCCAGTCGCACCAGACCGTCCGCTTTGATGGCGATATTCATGCGCTGTACCAGAAGGACGGGCTCAGCTGCGTGCAGGTGTTTTTCTTCCGCGGCGGGCAGAACTTCGGCAACCGCGCCTACTTCCCGCGCCATGAAACAGATGAAACGCCGGAGGACATCCTCGCCGCCTTTATCATGCAGTTTTACGCCAACAAGCCGGTGCCGGAAGAAATCCTGGTCAATGTCAACGTCTCCGAAAAGCCGGTGATGGCGAAGGCGCTCGACACCACCCTCACCCGCCCCGTTCGCGGCGGCAAAAAAGAGCTGCTCGACATGGCCGTGAAAAACGCCCGGGAAGCTTTGGAAAGAAAACGCGCCACCGACGCCAGCCAGAGCGAAATTCTTGAAAAACTCGCCGGACACTTCGGGCTGGACGCGCCGCCGGAGCGCATCGAGGTCTATGATAACAGCCATATCTCCGGCACCCACGCGCTGGGGGCGATGATTGTCGCGGGGCCGGAAGGCTTCCAGAAATCCTCCTACCGCAAGTTCAACATGGATAACTCCGGCGACGACGTCGGCATGATGCGCGAGATGATTACCCGCCGCTTCCAGCCGCTGCTCAAGGACGACACAAACGCGCCGTGGCCCGATCTGCTGCTCATCGACGGCGGCCAGGGACAGCTCAATGCCGTGCTGCAGGTGATGGCCGATCTCGGCGTTTCCGACGTCCCTGTCGTCGCCATCGCCAAGGGCCCGGACAGGAATGCCGGACGGGAACGGTTCTTTATCCCCGGCAAGCCGCCCTTCAGCCTGGAGCCGAACGACCCGGTGCTGTACTTTTTGCAGCGGATACGCGACGAGGCACACCGCTTCGCTATCACTTCCCATAGAGCGAAAAGATCGAAGGCCATCGCCGCCAACCCCCTCGACGAGGTCCCCAAAATCGGCGCCAAGCGCAAGAAAGCCCTGCTTCTCCACTTCGGCTCTGCGAAAGCAGTTGCGGAATCGGGGCTGGCTGATTTACAAAAGGTGGAGGGCATCAGCAAAGCCATGGCAAAAAAAATTTATGATTTCTTCCATGAATAGGAAAGATTGAATTCATGTCCACCTTCAAGCGCCACATCCCCAACCTGCTCTCCGCCTACCGCATCGCCATCGTGCCGGTGCTCACGGCGCTGTTCTTTGTCGGCGGCGAGTGCGCCACCTGGGTCAACGTGATCCTCTTTTTCTTCGCCTGCGTGTCGGATTATCTGGATGGCGAGATCGCGCGCTCCACCGGGTACACTTCCATCTTCGGCAAATTCCTGGACGCCACTTCGGACAAAATACTGATCGGCAGCGTATTGCTTCTGCTGGTGGCGTTTGAGCGGCTGACCGGGCTATGGCTCATTCCGGCGCTCATCATCTTCATCCGGGAAATCCTGGTCTCGGGACTGCGCGAATTCCTGGGGCAATACAATATCTCGGTGCCAATCTCCCGCGCCGGAAAATACAAGACACTGACGCAGATGGTTGCCAGCGGCTTCCTGATGGCCGGCCCGGAGTACGGCCCCCATTTCATCCCGCATTCGTTTGAGATCGGCCAGGCCGCCTTCCTGCTGGCCACCGCCATGACGGCGATATCGGGATGGAGCTACCTGACCGCCGGCCTTGCCACCATCCGCAAGCTGGATAAAGGGAAGAAGAAAGGCTAAACCCCCGCCTCCACCGGCTTGAGCGCCGCCTGGCGGGTTTCGCGGTGAATGAGGTAAAGCCCGGCCAGAATAATCAATACCGCGCCGATCATGACTTCCACGCCCGGTTTTTCCTCGAAGATATAATACCCGAGCAGCGCCCCCCAGATGATCTGCGTATAATGATAAGGCGCCACCACCGAGGCGGACGGCGCCTCCTGGAACGCGTAAGAGATGCACAACAGGCCGATGCTGCCCGTCACCGCCATCATCAAAAACAGCCCCCATTCGTAGGGCGTCGGCGGCAGATAATGGGTAAAGATAAAGGGTAGCGCGATTGCCATGCTCATGACCGAACCGCCCATGAACATGAAGGGGCGGCTTTCGCCGGAGCCGATATGCCGCACCAGCACCATCTGGCAGGCATAGGCCAGCGCGCTCAGCAGCACCAGGAAGGACCAGACGTTCAGCAGCTCCCCGCCGGGACGGAAAATGAACAGGATCACGGCAAACCCGAACAGGATCACGCCGAGGCGGCGGGAATCTATTTTGTCCTTGAGGAAATAGGACGACAACAGACCCACCCAGAGCGGTGCGGTGAACACCAGCGTATAAAAAGTCGTCAGATGCACATGCGGGAAGGCGAGAATATTGCAGATGCCGGTGATCTGCGACAGAAAAGCGCGAAAAAACATCAGTTTTGGCTTTTTGGTGCTGAAGGCCTTTTTGCCTTCCTTGAACCAGCCATACGCCGCCATAAAGCAGATCACCATGCCGCTCAGCGTCAGCATGATCTGCGAGAAGTGCAGCCGGCCCGCGAGCATCTTCAGCCCGGCATCGCCGAGATTGAAAAGACCATACCCGGCACAGGCCAACAGGACGGCAATAATGACGTTCTTGCGGGCGGCGTGATGTGCTGCAGTGGTCATGCCGCAATTCTCATCCGGACCAGCTCTCCGGAAATACCGGTTTTCCCGGCGGCTGTCATCGCTTGCGCCAAAACACCGGACATGTGCCGGAACCCGGCCTCGTCCTTGGCATGGATGGTGGCCAGCGGCCTGGCCCCCGGCCCCACCTCCTCGCCGATCTGCGCGACATTGGTGATGCCCACGGAATGATCGACAGTGTCGGAAGGCTTGGCGCGCCCGCCGCCCAGCTCGACAATGCCGATGCCGATGGCGCGGGCGTTCACCGCCGACACCATGAATTTTTGCGGCGGATGAAAATCTTTGATGACCGGCGCGGCCTTCAGGTATTTCTCCGGCTTCTCCATCAGGTCGGCAGGACCGCCGAGCAGCTTCACCATCATGGAGAAATGTTCAGCGGCCTTGCCGTTCTTCAGCACCGCCTCGATCTTTTGCCGTGCTTCCTTGACGTCTTTGGCAAGCTTGCCGAGCACCAGCAGTTCCGCCGTCAGCGCCGCGGTCACCTCATAGAGGCGCGGATCGACGTTGCGGTTGTGCAGAAACTCGATCGCTTCTTTCACTTCCAGGGCATTGCCCGCCGTGCGTCCCAGCGTCTGGTTCATGTCGGTCAATAGCCCGACGGTCGGCAGCCCCGCGCCATTGGCGACCGTGACGATGCTTTCCGCCAGGGTTTTGGCGTCCTCGTATTTTTCCATGAAAGCGCCGGTGCCGAATTTCACGTCCATCACCAGCCCCTGCAAGCCGGCCGCCAGCTTCTTCGACAGGATCGAGGCGGTAATCAGGTCCAGCGACTCGACCGTCGCCGTCACGTCGCGGATGGAATAAATGATGCGGTCGGCCGGCGCCAGGTCCGGCGTCGCGCCGATGATCGCGCAGCCCGCCTCGCGCACCGCCTTTTTGAACAGCGCCACATCCGGCTGCGATTTATAGCCGGGGATGGAATCCATCTTGTCGAGCGTGCCGCCGGTATGCCCCAGCCCGCGCCCGGAGAGCATCGGCACAAACCCGCCGCAGGCCGCCACGATCGGCGCCAGCATCAGGCTGACCTTGTCGCCGATGCCGCCGGTGGAATGCTTGTCCAAGATCGGACCGGGGAGATTTTCGCGCGACCAATCCATCACCGTGCCCGACTGCGCCATCGCGGAGGTCAGCGCCACGCGCTCGTCCATCTCCATCTTTTTCAGCAGCACCGCCATGCAGAACGCCGCCACCTGCCCCTCGCTGACGCTTTTATTCGTCACGCCGGCGATAAACTCATTAATCTCGCCAGCGCTTAATTTCTGGCCGTCTCTTTTTTTGCGGATGATTTCCTGTGGAAGCATTTTACCTTCTCTCCTGAATTCGGGTGAATTCGTCAGAGACTCTATTGCAATTCCCCTGTTTTAGGCCAGAATAATCTGACACTTCTTTCTTTGTGTTTATGGTAAAAATCATGAGTTTGTTTGAAATCGCCGCCGTACTTTTGACCGCTGCCGCCGTTGGCAGCTACGTCAACCACAAATGGATCAAGCTGCCGCTGACCATCGGCCTGATGCTGCTGGCCATGGCGGCGGGCCTGGTCGGGCTCTTGCTGCAAAATATCGGCTGGATCGGCCATGCCGGCATCGAGAAATTCCTGCAAAACATTGATTTCAGCGAGGTCGTGTTTCACGGCATGCTGTCGTTCCTGCTTTTTTCAGGCGCATTGCACATCAATATCGAAGACCTGAAAAGCGCCAAACTGCCGATCGCCGTCACGGCAACGGTCAGCACGTTCCTGTCCACATTCCTGATCGGCTCCGCGTTTTACTTCCTGGCCAATGCCCTGAGCGTCACGCACATCTCCTGGCTTTATGCCCTGCTGTTCGGCGCCATCCTCTCGCCCACCGACCCCATCGCCGTCCTGGCGATCATCAAAAAGATGGGCGCGCCAAAATCGATAGAAACGAAAATCGCTGGGGAATCCCTCTTTAACGACGGGGTGGCCATCGTCATCTTCCTGACCCTTCTGGGGCTGATTATGGCCGGTGCCGAACCGAAAATCTCGAGCACCCTCCTGCTGCTCCTGCAACAGGCCGGCGGCGGGTTGCTGGCAGGCGCCGCCCTCGGCTGGCTTGCCTGCCAAATGCTGCGGCGGACGGATGCCCATCACGTGCAGCTTCTCATTACGCTGGCGGTCGTCTCGGGCGGCTATCTGTTCGCCGAAAAGCTCCATGTCTCGGCTCCGCTGGCCATGGTCGTGGCCGGGATCATGATCGGCAATCAGGGCCGCACCAACGCCATATCGGATAAAGCGCGGGAACAGCTCGGTTTCTTCTGGGAGCTGATCGACGAAATATTGAATGCCGTCCTGTTCCTCCTGATCGGGCTGGAAATGATGGTGATCAAAATCGAGGGTTCCCTGGCGCTCCTTGCTCCCGTCTGCATTCTTGCGGCCTTGGCATCCCGCTATATCAGCGTCGCCATCCCCCTCCAACTGATGAAGCCCTGGTATGCCTTCACGAAGGGCACTTCCGCCGTCATGACCTGGGGCGGCCTGCGCGGCGCGCTTTCGATTGCCATGGTGCTGACCCTGCAGGAACAGCATATCAAGGAACTGTTCTTGCCCTGCGTTTACGCGGTCGTCGTCTTCTCGATCGCCGTGCAGGGCCTGACCTTCGGCCGGCTGCTGAAGAAATACAACATGACCTAATGGAAAAACATGACTAAAAAAATCCCCATCACAGTGGCGCATGGCGACGGCATCGGGCCTGAAATCATGGAGGCCGCGCTCAAGATCATGGAGGCCGCCGGCGCCGCCCTCGCCCCCGAAACCATCGAGATCGGCGAGAAAGTCTATCAGCGCGGCATTTCCGCCGGCATCGAGGATTCATCGTGGGAATCGCTCAACCGCACCAAATGCTTCCTCAAGGCGCCCATCACCACCCCGCAAGGCGGCGGCTTCAAAAGCCTGAACGTGACGGTGCGCAAATCCATGGCGCTGTTCGCCAACATCCGCCCTTGCATTTCCTACCATCCCTACGTCAAGACCCTGCAGCCGAAAATGGACATGGTGATCGTGCGCGAGAACGAGGAAGACCTCTACGCCGGCATCGAGCACCAGCAGACCGACAACGTCGTGCAGTGCCTGAAGCTGATTTCCCGCACCGGCTGCGAGCGCATCATCCGCTACGCCTTCGAATACGCCCGCGCCAACGGCCGCCAGAAACTGACCTGCATCTCCAAAGACAACATCATGAAGATGACCGACGGCCTGTTCAGCAAGGTCTTCCGCGAAGTCGCCGCCGAATACCCCGAATTCGAGACCAACCACATGATCGTCGATATCGGCGCGGCCAAGATCGCCGCCAAGCCCTCCATCTTCGACGTCGTGGTCACGGAAAACCTCTACGGCGACATCATTTCCGACATCGCGGCGGAAGTCTCCGGCTCGGTCGGCCTCTGCGGCTCCTCCAATATCGGCAAGAACGGCGCGATGTTCGAGGCCATCCACGGCTCGGCGCCCGACATCGCCGGACAGGGCATTGCCAACCCCTCCGGCCTCCTGCACGCCGCGCTGATGATGCTGCAGCACATCGGCCAGGGAGATACCGCTGAAAAAATCCACAATGCCTGGCTGAAAACGATCGAGGACGGCATCCACACCGGCGATATTTTCAACGACCAGACCAGCAAGAAAAAAGTGGGCACCCGGGACTTCTGCACCGCCGTCATCGAGCGTCTCGGCGCAAAACCCGTGCATTTCAGGGCTGTCACTTATGGATTACCTGAGAGAAAACAGGCGAAGATCCACGATGTCCAGCTGCCGCCGCGCGCCGACAAGAAACTGACCGGCGTGGATATTTTCCTGCACTGGCGCGAAAAGGCCAACGCCTCGGCGCTGGCAAAATCATTAAATGCCCTGGCGCCGGGAAATTTAAAACTCGCCAGCATCGACAGCCGCGGACTGCTGGTCTGGCCGGAAGCCACCGCCTTGCAGGAAACCGGCGACCACTGGCGCTGCCGCTTCCTTGCCGCCGATGGGGTAGCGCTGGGTCATGAAAATATCATTGCGCTGCTGCAACAGATTCAGGCCAGCGGGCTGGATTTCATCAAGACGGAAAACCTGTACAGCTTCGACGGGGTGCGCGGCTATACGCTGGTGCAGGGGCAGTAGTTAGCCGATATGCGGCACAGTCAGCTCGTTCTGCCTACAGGCGGCGGCCACTGTATTGCCAAGCAAACAGGCAATCGTCATCGGCCCGACGCCGCCGGGTACCGGAGTGATATAGGCTGCCACTTTCGAGACCTCATCAAAATCCACATCACCGACGATCCCGCCGGACTTGGTGCGGTTGATGCCGACATCGATCACGATCGCGCCGGGCTTGACCCAGTCGCCCTTCACCAGCTTCTCCTTGCCGACTGCCACCACCAGAATATCCGCCTGATGGGTGACTTGGGAAAGCTGCGGCGTGCGGGAATGGCACATTGTCACGGTGCAGTTTTCGCGCAACAGCAACTGCGCCATCGGCTTGCCGACCAGGTTGGAGCGCCCCACCACCACCGCATGCAGTCCGGTGAGATTTTTCTCCGCCTTTTTAATCAGCGCCAGACAGCCTAGCGGCGTGCAGGGGACGGGCCCCGGCATCCCGACCATCAGCCGGCCGATATTCTCCAGATGCAGCCCGTCAACGTCTTTTGCCGGATTGATCGATTTCAGGACGGTATTGACGTCAATCTGCTTCGGCAGCGGCAATTGCACCAGGATGCCGTGGACTTTCTTGTCCTTGTTGAGAATTTGTATCAGCTTCAGGACTTCATCCTGCGAGGTTTTTTTGGGCAGATGATAGACGAAGCTGCGGATGCCCGCCGCCGCCGCGGCTTTCTTTTTATTGTTGACGTAAATGACGCTCCCCGGATCATCCCCGACCAGCACCACCGCCAGCCCCGGCAGTATCTTGTGATCCGCGATCAGCACTTCGAC
>JAIOQI010000062.1 GCA_021413445.1 Alphaproteobacteria bacterium
TTTCAATGCAATGCAAGAAAATAATCATGTTTTATTGAAAAAAGCCCCGGCTCTGAAAAAATATGCCCTTAGTTTTCATAATTATTAGTGTTTTAACGTTGACATAACCTGATTGTTTACCTATTAAATAACATCTTAACAGAATCATATTTCGAAACCACTTTTATAACCCTCAGGAGAAAAACCATGACCAAGAACAACAAAGAAATCAAGCTCTACGCCATCACCCTGAAACAGGCTTCCCTCACCGATGTCGGCCTGGAAGCGTTTGCTTCGATGCAGGATGTTTACAAAGTGGATGCCCTGCAGAAAAAAATCACTTCCAATGCAAAATCCGGCATCCGCAAAGCCCTGAAGAAAAACGGGCTGACGATGGAATTCGCCACCGTCTCCAAAAAGATCCCGGCCAAGGCGACCCAATTCCTCGCCCTCACCAACAAAGAGACGATCAAGGTCCTGAAAAAGAACGTCGGCGGCATCAAGAGCGTCCGCAAGGCGTAAATTCAGGCCGTCTCCAAAGCCTCCCTTTGTCATCCTGAGGGAGCGAAGCGACCGAAGGATCTTGTGATACCCTCCCAAGATCCTTCGCTTCGCTCAGGATGACAGCAAGAAAATGGGAACGCACCTAAATGACTAACAGAAAAACCCGAAAAGAGATCAACACCGTGATCCGGAAATACCTCGGGTACAGCAATCTCACCTCGCTCAAATTCAACGGTATTGTCTATGGCTCCCTCGTGGCCTTCGGCATGGCCATAGACCTGTTGGCGACAGGAGGGCTTTTTTCTGTCGGCACAGCTACCCTTGGCGGCCTCGGGAGCGCTGGCGGCCTCATCTCCTCCGCAGACTCATTGATCGTCAACAGGAAAAAACCCCGGACCAACGCCGCCGGCCAGGCTTTTGAATGCGCCGCCGACGTGCATGACACGCTGGAAAAAATGGAATCCCGGCTCCGCGACTCCTTTAAAAAAGCCGCCCCGCAGGGCGCGGCGGGAAGATACAAGGAAGATTTCCTGCTCCTCGCCGCCGAAGTCGAACAGGATGCCCAAAAACTTTCCCCCGCTTTCAAGATCGTTGCTGGCGCCCCACAGGATAAATACGAGTTTATCCTCGATGCGGGCAAACGCGTCACCCTCGCCCAGGCCTGCACCGATATGAAACAGGCGCTGGCGCAGAAAAAACAGACCCTGTACGAAAAAAAACTTGAGGATCTCAACGCCCTCATTCACGACCTGGAAAACACCGACGTCATCAAGAGCAAGAAAAAACCGCCCCGCCCTTAAGGAGCACACCCGTGACCGACAAAAAAACTAAAAAAGAAATCAAGCAAGTCATCCTCAAATATCTGGGAAAAGACAACGATTACGCCAGCCAGAAAACTATAGGCCTACTTGGCGGCCCCGTTGTGGCCCTCGGAATGGGGATGGATCTGCTTTTAACCGGGGGACTTTTCTCCATGGGCACACTCTGTCTTGGTACCTTCGGGATAGCTATGGGTACAGCTGGAGGTGGGTACTTCTTTTTCAACAGCAGAAAAAAATCCAGAACCAACGATGCCGGTCAAACATTCAAATGCGCAGCGCCAGTCAATGACACATTGGAAGAAATGGAATCCAAGCTCCAGAAATCATTCAAAAAAGCATCCTCACAAACTGCTTCGCAAAAGCTGAAAGAACAATTCCGGTTTCTGGCTACAGAAATCGAGCAGGATGTCAAAAAACTTTCTCCCGCCTTCAAAATCGTTTCCGGCGGACCCTTCAATACGGAAAAATATGAATTCATTGTTGATAAGAAAAAACTACTTACCCTGACTCAGGCGCTCCGCGAGCTGGATCAGCCCCCCGCGCCCGAAAAACCGACGCCTCAGGAGCAAAAGATCAAGGAACTCGAGGCCCGCATTAACGAGCTGGAGAACCCCAAAATCGCCAGGCTCGACAAAAAACCCAATAACCCGCCATCGCCGTAAAGGTCGCCCATGAAAAACGCCGCCCACGCCTTCAAAGCAGACCCTGCCGCTGCCGCGGAAAGCAAAGCCGCCTTCCCCGCCACGCGGATGCGCCGCAACCGCCGCACCGGCTGGATCCGCCGGCTGGTATCCGAAAATCAGGTCACGGTCGATGACCTGATCTGGCCGGTCTTCGTCACCGAAGGCAAAAACCACCGGGAAGACATCAAGTCGATGCCCGGCGTGCAAAGGCTTTCCCTCGACCTGCTGGTGAAGGAAGTTGAAAGCGCCGCGAAACTCGGCGTGCCGGCAGTGGCGCTGTTCCCGGTCGTTCCGGCGGAGAAGAAAACCGCCGACGGCAAGGAAGCCTACAACCCCGACAACCTCGCCAACCGCACGGTGCGCCTGCTGAAAGACGCGGTGCCGGACATAGGCATCATCTGCGACGTGGCGCTCGACCCCTACACCAGCCACGGCCACGACGGACTGATGGGCGAAGACGGCACGATCCTCAATGATGAAACAATCGCCGTCCTGATTAAGCAGTCGCTGTGCCAGGCCGAAGCCGGCGTCGATATCGTCGCCCCGTCCGACATGATGGACGGACGCGTGGGCGCCATCCGCGCCGCGCTGGACGGGCAGGACTTCACCAACACCGCCATCCTCGCCTATGCCGCCAAATACGCCTCCGCCTTTTACGGCCCGTTCCGCGACGCGGTCGGTTCCGGCGCGTTCCTGAAGGGCGACAAGAAAACCTACCAGATGGATCCGGCCAACAGCGACGAGGCGCTGCGCGAGGTGGCGCTCGACATCCATGAGGGCGCCGACATGGTGATGGTGAAGCCCGGCCTGCCCTATCTCGACATCATCCGCCGCGTCAAGGACGCTTTCGCCGTGCCGACCTTCGCCTATCACGTCAGCGGCGAATACGCGATGCTGCGGGCGGCATCACAAAATGGCTGGCTGAATTACGAGAAGGCCCTGATGGAAACGCTTTTATCCTTCAAGCGCGCCGGCGCCGACGGCATCCTGACCTACGCCGCCATCGATGCCGCCAAAATCCTGAAGACGGGATAAAAAAATCCTACGGCAGGTTCAGCCACTTGCCGACCCTATTAAGGTCCTCTTTATTGATCTGGATCGTACTGCTGTCATGCACATGCGACGACGACAGCACGTCGCTTGACGCATAGGAAAACGCCAGCGTAATCAGGAACAAGATAACCGAAAGCCAGAGGGTATCCTTCGGCGTCCACACGCGGCTCTGGTATTTTTTCTTGTTTTTTTGCGACGGGTTATACAGCCAGTTGCAGTCTTCCAGCTTCCAGAAGCCGATCAGCAGCACGATGGTGTTCAGGATAGCCAGATGCTGCCACGGCACATTCATGAAAATCTGCGGCACATGCCCGACGGTCAGATACCCGACCCAGGGCGCCGCCAGCCACACCACCAGCAGCATCACCAGGGTCATGCCGCAATTGGACCAAAACCGCAAATGCACCTGTTCGGGCATAATCTCCTTCTGCCGGCGGTTATGGATGAAGCTGCGGTAGAGATTGATAAGGATGATGCTGCATAGCGCCAGCACCATCAGGCCGGAGGCCTGCAAAATCTTGAAGCCCCTTGCATTGCAGGCGGATAGAAGCCACGGGGTCCCGCACAGCAGCTTGTCCTTCAACAGGTAAATATCCACGGTGAAAATTTTCAGGATCGCCATGAACATCAGCAGAAAAGCCGTCTGCCGCAATGCGGAACGCGACTGACGGATGCCGCGTTTCAGGACAAACAGCGAAAATATAATCAGCAGGAAGGGTAATGCAAAAAACAGCCCCTTTGCAAAAGGTATGCAATAAAACCAGCACATCATCAGCATAGACTGTCTCCCCTGCTCTACCGGAGTATCCCAATAAAAGCGTATAAAGAGAACAAAAAACGTATCCATTTTCCCTGCCAATCCACGGCTTTACTTTCCGCCGGCAAAGGTTCATCTTGTGGTACGATGCAACAACCGCCCATTACCATAAGCTTAAAATGCAGACACCGTTCTCCAAAGTAGAAATCATCGGCTATGACAGCGGTTGGGGATCCCGCGACTATGGTTGTGAAGACGGCCCCGGCGCCGTGCGCACCGACCGCATCCTGCACAAGCTCCATCATCAGGGCATTGAGGCCAAATGCCGCGGCACGCTGAGCATCAAGTTCCTGGGCAAGCACGAAGAGCTCAACACCAAGGAAAAAACCCTGCCGCTGGTGGTGGAAGGAACGAAGCGCCTTTTCAACCATATCCAGCATGCCCTCGAAAACCAGTACATGCCGGTGGTGATCGGCGGCGACCATTCGTCGGCCATCGGCACCTGGGCGGGCATTGTCTCCGCCCTCGGCGTCCATGAGAATTTCGGCCTGATCTGGCTGGATGCCCATCTGGATGCCCATACCTACGAAACCTCCCATCAGGGCAAATGGGGCGGATGGTGGCATGGGCAGCCGGTCAGCGCCCTGCTGGGCTACGGTTTGCCGGAACTCAAGAATGTCGGCGGCCCCACCCCTAAACTTTCCCCCCGGCACATCAGCATGATCGGCGTCCACAGTTTTGAGCCGGGAGAAGAAGAATTTGTCAAAAAACACGGCATCAAGGTCTATTCGCTGGATGAAGTCGAACGACGGGGGTTTCAGGCTGTCTATGCGGAAGCCCTGCAACGCGCGACGGACGGCACCCAGGGGTTTGGCCTGACGATTGACCTTGATTGCTTCGACCCGCAGGAGGCGCCCGGTGTCGGAGTCGCGGAAGGCAAAGGACTGCACCCTGCTGAAGTTTTACCTATTATCAGGTCTGTGGCGCGGCACCCTTTATTCAGGGGGCTGGAGATTGCCGAATTCAACCCCCATAAGGACAAAGACAACAAAACCCGCGTCCTGATCGAAAAGATCATCGAAAACGCTTTTGCCAAGGCCCAATCTTAAGATTGATGATGGCCGTCACCCTGTGTCATACTGAAAAAAACGGCTGAAGGGCTTTCATTCGCGCATGTTCAAGATCATCGGCATCATCGGGGTCCTGCTCTCCACCTTCGGCGGCTATTACGCCAACGGCGGGCATCTCGGCGTCCTCTGGCAGCCGTTTGAGTTCATCATCATCTTCGGCTCCGCCTGCATGGCTTACCTGATCGCCAATTCCAAGCACGTCGTCAAATCCACATTTGGCGACGTCAAGTCGATCTTCAAGGCCGATAAGTACGGCAAACAGGAATATATCGAGCTCCTCAGCATGCTGTTCATGGTCTTTAAAATGGCGCGCACCAAGGGCTGGCTGGTGCTGGAGCCGCACATTGAAAACCCGCACGAAAGCGACATCTTCAGCAAATTCCCAAAATTCCACGCCAACCACCACGCCGTCACGTTCTTCTGCGATTATCTGCGCCTGATCTCCCTCGGCGCCGAAAAACCGCATGAGGTCGAGGCGCTGATGGACGAGGAAATAGACACGCAAAGGGAAGAGCGCAACCACACTTCCCACGCCGTGCAAACCATGGCCGACGGCCTGCCGGCGCTGGGCATCGTGGCCGCCGTTCTCGGCGTCATCCATACCATGGGATCGATTACCGAACCCCCGGCCATCCTCGGCCACCTGATCGGCGGCGCCCTCGTCGGTACCTTCCTCGGCGTGTTCCTGTCCTACGGCTTCATCTCCCCCATCGCGAGCGCCATCAAGGACCGCAACGACGCCGAGATTAAATACTACGTGTGCATAAAAGTCTGCCTGCTGGCGTTCCTGCAGGGCGCCGCGCCGCAGGTGGCGATTGAATTCGGGCGCAAAGTGCTCATCCATGACGTGCAGCCGACCTTCCTCGAAGTCGAAGAAGCAACCCAGAACGTAAGCGCAGCATAGAAGATCGTGGCAAAAGAAAAAAAAGACGATGATGACAAACGGCCGATAATCATCATCAAAAAGGTCAAAAAGATGGCCGGCGGCCATCACGGCGGCGCCTGGAAAGTCGCCTATGCCGACTTTGTGACCGCGATGATGGCGTTCTTTCTCCTCCTCTGGCTGCTCAGCGTCACCACCCGGGAGCAGAAGGTGAAGATCGCCTCTTACTTTTCGCCCACGGATTCGCGCATCGCCCAGTATATGAGCGGCTCAGGCGGGGTTTTAGGCGGCACCACCCTCTCCGACGAAGGCTCCATGACCGGCAACGGCGGGCAGCCCTCGGATTCCGTTCCGATGGCGGAAGGCGGCCAGGACGACCTCGAGAAACAAAAACGCTATGAAGCAATGGACCAGCAGGACGAAAAGTCCTTCCAGTCCGTTGAAGAAAACATCCGCCAGGCCGTCGAGGCCACCCCCGACCTGAAGGGATTGTCCAAAAACCTGATGATGGACATGACTCCCGAGGGCCTGCGGATACAGATTGTGGACCAGGAGGGACAGCCGATGTTCCCCCTCGGCAGCCCGGCGCCGCTGCCGCAAACCGTGAAACTGCTGACCGTCGTCGCCGGCGCCGTCAAGGAGCTTCCCAACAAAATATCCATCCGCGGGCATACCGATTCAAAGTCCTACGGCAAGGACACATCCTACACCAACTGGGAACTGTCGGCGGACCGCTCGAACGCCAGCCGCCGCGTCATGCAGGAAGCCGGCTTCGACTCTGTCAGGGTGGAAAACGTCCAGGGCAAGGCGGACCGCGAACCGCTGGATATCGCCGTGCCGGATTCCGCCCGCAACCGCCGCATCAGCATCATCCTGCTGAAACAATCCCTGGTCGCCGTCGCCAAAAAGGCCGACGAAAATTTCAAGCACCGGAAGCCGGATGACGAAAAACCGGCCCCCAAAGCGCGCGAAAAAGGCGTGCTTTATTTCCCGTGAGACAAAGGAAGAACCTTCCTCTTACATGCCGTTAAACTTCGCCGACCTGGGAAAGCCGTTCGGCGGCAGCAGGCCGGACTGGGCGCGTTCGCCGATCCACGGCTTGAGGCTGGTTTCGGTGCGCTCGCGCCCGGCGCTGTACCAGGTCAGGCCTTCCTTCAGCTTGAAGGTTTTGGCGTCCGACAGGCCGCCGTCCTTGTAGCGCTGCAGGATGACGCCGACGCCGCGGGTCATCTCGGGGATTTGGTCGAGCTTGAAGATCAGCAGCTTCCGGTTCTGGCCGATCACCGCGGCATGGTCGCCGGTCACCGGCACACAGACGCAGGCCTCGACGTTGTCCTTCACCAGCAGGCATTGCTTGCCGTTCTTGGTCTGCGAGAGGATTTCACTCTCCGGAACGATAAAGCCGCGCCCGTCGTCGGCGGCCACCAGCAGCCTGCGCTCGGGGTCATGCTTCATCAGCGCCACGATGTCGGCTTCGTTCTGCAGGTCGATCATCAGGCGCACCGGCTCGCCGAAACCGCGCCCCGGCGGCAGCTTGTCCGCGCCGATGGTGTAAAACTTGCCGTTGGTGCCGAACACGATCAGCTTGTCGGTGGTCTCGGCATGAAGGACGAACTTCGCGCCGTCGCCTTCCTTGTAGCTGATCTGAGAAATCTTGTCGGGCTCCAGATGCCCCTTCATCGCGCGGATCCAGCCCTTTTCGGAGCACACCACCGTGATCGGCTCTTTCTCGATCAAGGCATGGGCCGGCATATCCAGCTCGAGCGGCGCCTTGCCGATCTTGGTGCGCCGCGCGCCCAGCGCCGTCGATGGGGAAAACGCCTCGTAAATGCCCTTGATCTGCTTCTTGATCGCGGTCAGCTGCCGCGCCTTGCTGGCAACCAGCTTTTCCAGTTCCTCTTTTTCGAGGAGCAGCGCCTTGTGCTCGCTCCTGATCTCGAATTCCTCCAGCTTGCGCAGGGAACGCAGGCGCATATTGAGGATGGCCTCGACCTGCACCTCGGTCAGCTTGAAGCGCTTGACCATCTTCGCCTTGGGGTCGTCTTCCTCGCGGATGATCTTGATGACCTCGTCGATATTAAGGTAGGCGATCAGAAGACCGCCCAGCACCTCCAGGCGGTGCTCGATATTGGCGAGACGATGTTTGGAACCCCGCACCAGCACGTCCTGGCGGTGATTGATGAAAGCCTGCAGAACCTCTTTCAGGTTCATCACCCGCGGTATCACGCCGCCGTCCAGCACGTTCATGTTGAGCGGGAAGCGGCTTTCAAGGTCGGTCTGGCGGAACAGCTGCTCCATCAGCAGCTCCGGATCGACGCCCTTGTTCTTCGGGTTCAGCACCACGCGGATGTCCTCGGCGGATTCGTCGGTGACATCATCGAGGAAGGGGATTTTCTTGTTGATAATCAGCTCGGCGATTTTTTCAATCAGCCGCGATTTCGGTATCTGATAGGGAATCTCGGTGACGACGATCTGCCAGTTGTCGCCCTTCAGCTCTTGCCTGTGCCACTTGGCGCGCACGCGGAAGCTGCCGCGCCCGGTCTCATAGGCATTGATGATGCTGGCGCGGTCTTCGGCGAGCAGGCCGCCGGTGGGGAAATCCGGGCCCTTGATATGCTTCAGCAGGTCTTTGACGCTGGCGGCGGGATCCTCGATCAGCGCTTCCAGCGCCGTGCACAGCTCGGCCACGTTATGCGGCGGGATGGAGGTCGCCATGCCGACCGCGATGCCGGAAGAGCCGTTGGCGAGCAGGTTCGGGAAGTTGGCGGGAAGCACGATCGGCTCCAGCGTCTCGCCGTCATAGGTGGCGCGGAAATCGATGGTGTCGTCGTCGATGCCTTCCAGCAGCAGCTGCGAGACCGCCGTCAGCCGCGCCTCGGTGTAACGCATCGCGGCGGCGTTGTCGCCGTCGATATTGCCGAAGTTGCCCTGGCCATCCACCAGCGGGTAGCGCACCGAAAAATCCTGCGCCAGACGCACCAGCGCGTCATACACCGACTGGTCGCCGTGGGGGTGGAACTTGCCGATCACATCGACGACCACCCGCGCGCATTTCTTCGGCTGGGTTTCGGGCTTCAGCGACAGCTGCATCATCGCGAAAAGCACGCGGCGGTGCACCGGCTTCAGCCCGTCGCGCACATCGGGCAGCGAACGGGACATGATGGTGGAGAGGGCATAAGACAAATACTTGTCGCTCAGGATGGCCGCGAGTTCACGGTCCTGAATGCTGCTGGCGACGACTTTGGTATTGCTCTTTTTTGCCATAGGGCTGTTTTAGCTGATTTTTTTCAGGAAAACCAGAATTATTGCTTTTTCAGATATTTTTCTTCCAGCCGCAACCGCGACTCCGGCAAATCGGCATGGGCCTGGGAGAAGACGCGGTGCAGCAGGAAATGCCCGGTCAGGCGCAGCCCATCGAGGATGTCACTGTCTTCAAACCGCCCCTCGCCGCGCAAAAACGCCGGCAGGTGCAGGAGTTTTTCTTTATACAATTCACCCGCAGGGCCCGACACCGCGCAGCCGGATTTCGGGCTGACGTAAATCAGGTTATCCACAGCCCCGGTCGCCACGCATTTCGAGAGATCAAGGCCGAAACCAAGTTCCCGCAACAGGCCGATCTCCCAGTATATGTATGTCGGCGCCCAGAGCTCCGTTGCAAAGGACTCCAGCAGCGCCTTCATGCCTTCATAAACACCGGCATGTTTTTCCCGCTCCGGCAGGGCCTTGTCGGCCAGCGCGCAGGCGGATTGCAGCGCCGTCAGACGAAGCGGGTCATCCATGACATGCGCGGCATAGCTTTTTTCCAGCTCCAGCGTAAAGGTGCCGAGCTGTCCTGCGATTTGGCCTGCCAGCGCACAGCCACCTGGTTGCCCATTTCCAGCACGCCGCGGTTTTTAGCGGAGGTCGCGCCATAGACGTAGCCCATCGCGCGCCCGTGGCCGCGCGTCAGTATGGAGGCCAGGCCGCCCGATTCACCGTGGCCACGCACCGAAAGGATGATGCCGCTGTCCTGCCACTCCAGCATCAGGCGGCGGTTTCAAGGACACGGTCGATCACGTCCGCAGTCCGTTCGATGTAATGACGGTAATTGAAAATATTCTTGAGTGCGTCCGGCGCCAGGTACTCGCCCACTGTTTCGTCCTCCAGCAGCAAGGTCAGGAAATCCTCCTCGTTGTCCCATACCTTCATCGCATGCTCCTGCACCAGACGGTAGGCGAATTCGCGGCTCATCCCGGCCTGGGTCAGCGCCAGCATCACGGCTTGCGAAAAGATCAGCCCGCGCAGGCTGTCGAGGTTCTGCTTCATGCGCTTCGGATAGACGACCAGCTTGTCCAGCACCCCGTTCAGGCGGTTGAGCGCAAAATCGGTGAGAGTCGTCGTATCCGGCGCGATCACCCGCTCCACCGCCGAGTGGGAAATATCGCGTTCATGCCACAGCGTCACGTCCTCCAGCGCCGGCGTGGCGGCAGAGCGAATCAGCCGCGCCAGGCCGGTCAGGTTCTCCGACAGAATCGGGTTGCGCTTGTGCGGCATGGCCGAGGAGCCCTTCTGGCCGGGGGAGAAGAATTCCTCCACCTCCCGCACCTCGGTGCGCTGCAAATGGCGGATTTCGGTGGCGAGGTTTTCGATGCTTGATGCAATCACCGCCAGCGTCGCGAAAAACATCGCGTGGCGGTCGCGGGGGATGACCTGGGTGGAAATCGGCTCGATGGCGAGACCCAGCTTCCCCGCCACATACGCTTCCACCCGGGGATCGACCGTGGCAAAAGTGCCGACCGCGCCGGAAATCCCGCAGGTCGAAATTTCCGCGCGGGCGCGGAGCATGCGCGCCCTGGCGCGGGCGAAAGCGGCATAGTGCCCCGCCAGCTTCATGCCAAAGGTGGTCGGCTCCGCATGGATGCCGTGGCTGCGGCCGACGCAGATGGTGTTCTTGTATTCCAGGATGCGGCGCTTGAGCGTTTTCAGCAGCGCATCGAGCCCGGCGATAATCAGGTCGGACGCCTGCTGCAGCTGCACCGAAAATCCGGTGTCGATCACGTCCGACGAGGTGAGACCGAGATGGATATAACGCGCCTCGTCGCCCACATGCTCGCCGAGGTTGGTCAGGAAGGCGATCACGTCGTGGCGCACTTCCGCCTCGATTGCGTCGATGCGGGCGATGTTGAAACCGGCCCGGCTGCGGATCTTGGCCGGCGCCTCCTTGGGGATCACGCCGATCTCCGCCTGCGCCTCGCAGGCCAGCATCTCGATCTCCAGCCAGATTTTAAGCTTGTTTTCAGTCTCCCAGATGACGGTCATTTCCGGACGTGAAAAACGCGGGATCATTCGTTGTCTTCCCCCGATGCTATTTGTTTTAAAGTGATTTTGCCGAGTTCGCGGCGCGCGATCGTATCGATGGAGTTCAAAATACCCTCTATCGCGCCGGACGATTTCACTTGGTCGAAGGCGATGCCGTCCGCCTCATCGGCGGCCCTGAGCCTTTTCAGCATCTCGTCCACCGACACCATATCGAACGGGCAGCCGGGCATGTATTGGCGCGCCGCCTTGCCCGTCGTCGCCAGGATCCCCACCTTGATGAGCGCCTCCGCCACCTCGCCGACGATCAGGGCGGGAAGCTCCAGCTTTTTCGCCAGCGCGGACAGGACCGGCGGCGTTTCCCCCGCGTAAAAGCCCCGGCCGATTTCGCCGCAAAGCATCAGCGCCGTCTTCTCCCGGACGCGCATGCTCATGTGCTTGAACCGGCGCGGTATCCTCTGGTTGGAGGGATGCTGGACGTAATAGGCCAGCGACGCGCCGATCAGCACGACCAGCCAGCCGGTGTAAACCCAGATCATGAACATCATCATCGCCGCGAAAATCGAATAAATCGCGGCATAACTTCCCGAACCGACCACGAAAATGCCGAACAGCCAGCCCAAAATCTTCCACAGCACCGTCGCCACAAATCCGGCGGCCAGGGCGGGGACGAGTTTCACCGGCGTATTCGGCATGAACATGTAAAGGGCCGTGAAAGCGAACATGAACAGGGCGTAAGGCATGAAGGCGGCAGCCGTCTCGAACACGCCGCCGGGGATCACGATGCCCAGCCATTTTTCGGCGAGGTTCGCATGGCGGAAAGCCTCGGTCATGGCCACCGACAGCGCCATGGAGAGGGGGCCGATAAAAAGCACGCTCAGGTAATCCCGGATCCGCTGCGTCAGGGAGCGCGTCCGCTTGACGCGCCAGATGTCGTTGAACGCCAGCTCGATCTCGCGCATCATCGCAATCACGCCGTACATCAGGGCGACAAAGCCGGCCGTTCCCAGCACGCCCACTTTGATGTTATCGACAAAGCCCACAATCTTTCGCGCGATATCACGCCCCTGCTCCCCCAGTGGCGACAGGAAATCCAGCAGAAACGGCTCCAGCTGGTTATGCAGGCCGATCCCCTTCAGCACCGAAAAACAAATCGCCAGCAGCGGCGCGAGAGACAACAGCGTTGCATAGGTGAGGGCGGCGGCGCGCAGCCGCAGATTTCCCTCCCGCAGGTCATGGGCCACCGCCAGCACAAGATGGGCGACAGCCATCGGCGCTTTAAGCCACGCCGCCCTGCCGGGGCGATGGGCTTCTTTGGCTGTTTCGCGTGCTTTTGATTTCAAGCTGGCGGATTTCACAACATATGACCTGACGATTAAGGCGCTGGTTGAGGGGACGGTTGAGGCTCGGGTTGAGCCGCCGGTTGCGGCGCCGGCTCTGCGACGGGCGCTGCACTATCCGGCGTCGGCGCCGGGGTCGGCGATGCTTCAGGCTGAGGCGCAGGATCAGGAGCGCCAAGCAGCCCGCTGCCGCCCAGCAAGTTCTGCAAGGCCTTGGCAGGGTCTTTTCTCAGCGCCTTGACCTGTTCCTTGACGTTTTTCAGGACTTTTTTGGCGCCCTCCGGATTCTCCGCGATGCCCTGCACCACGCTGGCGAAATCAGGCTTGATCTTGATGGCGCTGAAAGGGCCCTTGATATCGACCGGAACGGAAATCCCCGACGCGCCCTCCACCGCCGAGGACGCGGTCAGCACGGGTATCACGCGGTACTGGATATATTTCTTCGGCAGGTCGATGCTGCCGCTGCCGCTGGCCTGCACCAGCGGGCCTTTCATTTTCAGGTCGCTGTTGTTGGCCACGCCGTTGGTGATGACGAAAGTGCCGCCCAGCTCGACGAAATCGGTCTTGCCTTCGCCCACATTCATGTCCGCCATATGTTTTTGTACCAACTTGGCGATATTCACCAGGTCAATGCCTTCCAACGAGCCGTTTTTGAAGACCACCGCGCCGTTCCCGTTCAGGCCGGAAACCAGCGCCTTCTGGCTGTTGCCGGAAGAGGTCACGGCGATGTTAGCCTCGGTCGTGCCGCTCAGCTTTTTAAAGTCCGCGAATTTGCTCAGCACCGGCTTGGCCTGCACGCCATCCATCTTGAAGTTGAAAGCCATCGTCGGCGTGGAGGGCGCCGCGTTCAGGTTAAGATCAGAGCTGAACTTGCCGTCGAACAGGGTTGCCTCGGACGACTTGAAGTGCAGGTTGCCGTCCTGCAACAGTACAGTCAGGAGGCTCGGGCCGACATCCACGCCATTCACGGCAAAGCCTTCGGTCTTGAGCTCCAGGTCGGCATTCACGACTTTCAGGCCGCTGAAGTCGATGGGCGTCGCATCCCACCCTTCTTCTTTTTTATCGCCGGCCTTCCCTGCCTCTTCGGAACCCGCCTGAGCGCCGGTAAAGCGGTCGAGATTCAGCTTGCCTACCGACAGCCGCGCAAAAATATCCGGCTTGCCCGCGAAACCGATGTTCAGGTTACCCTTGGCATGCACGTCGTCCAGCGTCAGGTCGGCGCTTTTCAGGACAAGGTCGGTTTTGGTGGCGCGCACCGCGCTGGCGAAGGAAACTTTTTCAAACGGCAGCTTCTGCTCCTTGCCGCCGCCCACCCATGCCAGCAGCTTGGCGAGCGACGCCACATCGGACTCCACATCGCCGTTAAACATTTCCCCCTGCATGGCGAGGACGCCCGCCGCCTTCACGGAAATATCAGAGGTCTTGACACTGACCTGCCCGGGTGACGTATCTCCCTGAACCAGCGCCATCGGCTTCACCAGGTCAAGCGACAGATCGACGCGTTTCCCCTGATAGGTCAGCGACCCTTCCAGTTGCAGGGGGCTTTTCAGGTCGGGGAAAGTGGCCGTCACATCCACATCGCTGATGCTGGTCATGCTCCCCTTTTGCCAGTCCGCGAAAGTCAGCGTGCCTTTGCTGATCTGGAATTTGCCGAACTTCAGGTCAAAACCGCCGGTCTGCGCCGCGACGGACGGACCCCCTCCCTGCCCAGCCTCCGCCGGTTTCTCCTTGGAAAAATCCCAGCTCTGTTTCCCGCCGGCGCCGATTTCGAGATGGATGATCGGCGCGGCCAGCTCAAAACGCTTCACTTCAACCCGCTTTTGCAACAGCGGGCGAACGGCCAGGGCGACATCCATCTTGTCCAGCGCCAGCATATTCTTCTCTTTCGCCCAGGCCGGGTTGCTGAAGGTGACGTCCTTCAGCTCGACCCCGATATTGGGCCAGAACACGAACTTCATGCCGCTGAAGTTGAGGTCGCGGCCGGTTTCCGCCTTCACCTGCTCCTTGGCTTTGGCAATGATGGTTTCCATCGGCACCAGCTTGGGCAGCAGCAACACCGCGCCCAGCGCCAGCACCAAAATAAATCCCGGTATCAATAACAGCTTTTTCATTTCTTCACCGCCTCACGTGATTTTTCACCAATATTGCCCTGCGTATGGGCGAACTGCTCCGCCGCGATCTCCATCAGCGCCTTCGAGCCGTTCTTCATCGACTGCTCCAGCGCCAGCGCCTGCGGCATGACCTTCTCCATGTAGAAACGGGCGGTCTTGATCTTGGTCGCGTAGAAGTCGCGGCCCTCGGCTTTTTCGGCAAGGCGCTGCTGCGCCGTCCCGACCATTTTGACCCACATATGCCCCATGGCGACCAGGCTGAGGAGCCGCAGGTAATCCGTGGAAATGCCCGCCGCCTCCTGCATCACCGGCCCCATATTGCCCTTCATCTTTGCGATCGCCGCCTTGAACTGCAGGCGGCGGGTCATCCAGATCAGCTTGGCGGCGGCGGCCTTCACCGGGCTGATGAACTCGGAAGTGACGCCGCTGCGCGCAGCCGCCTTCAGGTCGCCGGCCAGCTGCTTCAGGTAGGGCGGCAGGAGGTTTTGCAGCAGCACCTTGCGCCCGATCAGGTCCAGCGCCTGGATGCCGTTGGTGCCTTCGTAAAGGCGGGTGATGCGGGCGTCACGGTTGAACTGCTCCATGCCGTGTTCCTTGATATAGCCGTGCCCGCCGAAGACCTGGATCGCGGAATTGGTGTTGTCCAGCGCGTTGTCGGTGAAATGCGCCTTGACGATCGGCGTCAGCAGGTCAACCAATTGCTTGGCGCGCTTGCGGGTTTCCTCATCGGCATGCTTCTGCGAGATATCCAGCTGCATCGCCAGCCAGTAAATCAGCATCCGCTCCCCTTCCACGGCGGCCTTGATGCTCAGCAATTCGCGGCGCACGTCGGGATGGTTGATGATCGCGGTGGCCGGCTTTCCCGCCGTGTCGTCGCCGGCCTTTTGCTCGATCGGCTGGCCCTGTTTGCGGTCAAGCGCGTAAATCAAGCCGTTCTGGTAGGCGATCTCGCTCAACCCCAGCCCTTGCAGGCCGACCCCGAGGCGCGCCTCGTTCATCATCACGAACATCGCCTTCATGCCCTTGTGCGCCTCGCCGACCAGCCAGCCTTTGGCGGCGGTGAAATTCATCTCGCAGGTGCTGTTGCCGTGGATGCCCATTTTCTCCTCGATGCGACCGCAGAACGCGGGGTTGCGCGCGCCGCCGTCGGGCAGGAACTTCGGCACGATGAACAGGCTGATGCCCTTGATGCCGGGCGGCGTGGAGGGATCGTCGATTTTCGCCAGCACCAGATGGCAGATATTGCTGGTCAGGTCATGTTCGCCGGAAGAAATAAAGATCTTGGTGCCGGTAACGGCGTAAGAGCCGTCAGCCTGCTTGACCGCCTTGGCGGTGATGAGGCCGAGGTCGGTGCCGCACTGCGGCTCGGTCAGGCACATGGTCCCCGACCATTCGCCGGTGACGAGCTTCGGCAGGTAGGTGTCTTTCAGCGCATCGGTGCCGTATTCGTGCAGCGCGTTATAGGCGCCGTGCGACAGCCCCGGATACATGGCGAAAGCGGCGTTGGCGGAACAGAACATTTCGCCCAGCGCTATGCTCAGCACCTGCGGCATGCCGAGGCCGCCGTATTTCGGGTCGCAGGTGAAGGCGGTCAGGCCTGCCTGACAGAACTGGTCATAGGCGGCTTTAAAACCTGTGGGCGTCTTGACGGTTTTGGCGGCAGGATCGTAAACGCAGCCTTCCCGGTCGCCGACGGCATTGAGGGGCGCCAGCACCTCTTCCGACAATTTCGAGACTTCGCCGAGAAACTGGTTGATGGTTTCAGTGTCCGCCGCCTCAAACCCCTTGATGCTGGAAAGCTGCGCGACGTTCAGCACTTCATTCAACACAAAACGCATGTCATCGAGCGGGGCTTTATAGCTGGGCATCCTGCAACTCCTTTGTTCTAAAGGAGTTTATAACAAAGCAGGGCCGAACAGGAGACAAATCTCCAGTTCTGATTTTGACATAATTTCTTGAGGCTTAATCTTTAAGGTTTGGGCGGCTGCCGCGCAAACTTCATAAGCGGCGTATAGTCCACAACAATGTCCGTGGAATTCTGCTGTGATGGCAGGTTGTCGTTGGAACCCAGACCAAACATCAACTTGTCCTGCGCCGCGAAGATTTTCTGTTTTTCGGCAAGCTGCTGGCGAAGGTTATCCCAATACTCGCCGCTCAGGACGACATTGGCCAGCTGCCCGTCGAGGCAGAACTTCAGCGCCATAGCGCCGTATTTGAAAACATCGGGAGAGCTTGTCGTCAAAACTTTCGCCGCCAGTTCCTGAAGCGGCGCGACATCGCCTTTTTCAATGTTATCCAGCTTGCCCTGGAATTTTTTGAAATCCTTGTCGATGCTGTCCAGCAAAATCGGTTGCACCGCGTATTCCATCGCAAAGCGCCACGCCAACTGCTGCGTTTCCGCCGGCGTCAGGCTATCCCAGGCAATCTCATGCCGCCGCGCCAGGATTTGCTCGGTCACCGGGCTGGTCAGGTGCGACGCCCTGTCCCTCCTGAAAATAAACTGCAGCGCGCGCTGCTGCACAAGGACGTCAATAACGGCGGAGTCCGCGCCATAACGCTGCAAGTGGCGAATCACGCCATAGGCGTCGGCAATGCATTCCGCCTTGTTCCTGCCGTCGTTGTACAAAGCGTTGGGGATCAGGGCGTGGCCCAGCTCGTGGTCGAAAACGAACATCGTCTCCTGCGCCTTGGGGGCCGCCTTGTCCAGGAAGGAATATTTGTGTTTCTGCGTGTATAAAAGAACCGTGCCCATCCACGACATATAGCAGGAGCTTTTCTCAACCGTGCGGAAGTTCTCTGCGGCGGACTGAAGGTTTTTGTTGTCGTTCATCCATTTGCGGACGGCTTTTTTTCTTTTGGGCAGGTCCGGATACACCAGCATCTCTGCCGCGCACAGATCCAGAAAAAAGAGCTTGTCCCTGGTCTCCGGGAAATCGCGCCACACCTGCCGCACCTCGCGCGCGTAATCGAACCTGCGGGAGGCTTGTTGTTGGGCGGCCTGATTGAATTTGTTTTTCTTGGACGTCATGTGTCTCTCATTGAAAACAGTACAGCATAGTAGAGCAGTTTTAAGTATTATGTCAATAATATCTTTACGTAATATCATAAAAAGTTATTTAACCAACTGATTTAAAATGATATTTTAAGTGAGCAAAGGATCCTTATATGACCCACAAAAAGACCGAAAAAGAGGAACATTTCCTCACCATGGAAGACCTCCATGTCGGGCAGAAATTCACCGCCGGACCGG
>JAIOQI010000002.1 GCA_021413445.1 Alphaproteobacteria bacterium
CTGCGTCAGCGTCAGGGTGTAGGTCTTGGCTGCCGCGTCGTATTTCCCTTCATAGGAAATCTCCGGCGTGCCGGACTGGCTGTACCAGCGGCGGAACTGCGTCAGGTCGATGCCGGACACTTCCTGCATGTTGTCGATGAAATCGTCGCAGGTGACGGCCTGGCCGTCGAACTTGTCGAAGTAATTGTCCATCGCCAGGCGCCAGATGGCATCACCCAGAATAGTGCGCATCATGCCGAGGACATGGGAGCCCTTGGTATAGACGGTGTTGCTGTAGATGTTCTCGAACTCCTCCACGCGGTCCGGGCGGATCGGGTGGGAGGCAGGGCCGGAATCTTCCATGAACTGGCCGGCGCGCAGCTCGACGGCGTCGTCGATCGTCTGGATGGCGCTGGAATGCAGGTCGGAGGTGAACTGGCGGTCGCGGAGGACGGTCAGGCCTTCCTTTAACGTCAGCTCGAACCAGTCGCGCACGGTGACGCGGTCGCCCGTCCAGTTGTGGAAGTATTCGTGGCCGATCACGGCTTCAATACTAATTAGCTCGTTGTCGGTGGAGGTTTCGGCGTTGCCGACCAGCAGCGAGACGTTGAACACGTTGAGGCCCTTGTTCTCCATCGCGCCGGCGTTGAATTTATCGACGGCGACGACGTGGAAGCAGTCGAGGTCGTATTCGCGGCCGTATTTTTCCTCGTCCCATTTCATGGATTTCTTGACGGATTCCATCGCCCAGGCGATCTTGTCCTCATAACCCGGCTGCACGAAAATGCGCAAATCGACTTTCTTGCCGGACATGGTGGTGAAGCTGTCTTGCAGCACCTTCATGTCGCCCGCGATAACGGCGAAAAGATAGCTGGGTTTCGGCCACGGGTCGTTCCAGGTGGCGGCATGGCGGCCATTGCCGAGGTCCGTGGTCTTTGTATAGTCGCCGTTGCCGTTCGAGAGCAGGACGGGATATTTCTGCTTGTCCGCTTCGAGCGTGACGTCGAACACCGCGAGGTTGTCAGGACGGTCGAGGAAATAGGTGATGCGGCGGAAGCCCTGCGCCTCGCACTGCGAGCAGATGATGTCCCCCGCCGTGTAGATGCCGGAAAGCTGCGTATTGGCAGCGGGATTGATCTCGGTCACGATCTCCAGCGAAAACTTGCCAGCCGGGGGGCGCTTGATGATGAGGTGCTGGTCGGTGACGGTATATTCCTGCGGGTCGAGCGGGCGCAGCTTGCCGTTCTCCAAAATCTGCACGCTTTTCAGTTTCAGGTTTTGACCATCCAGCATCAGCGGCCCGCCGATCCCTGCCACCGCCGGATTGCCTTCCACCGTTATCAGGCTGCGCACTTCCGTGGCTGCTTCATCCAGATTGATGTGAAGATTGGCCGTGTTGATTTTATATTCGGCGGGGCGGTAGTTGCTGCGGTTCAGGGGATTGCGTTCGGGATTAAACAGGTAATCTTTGGGCGCCATTGAAAAATGCTCCGGTTGTGATGGTTGTTGAGGAAGGGTAACTATACAATATTCCGCGACTTATGCAAAGTTAATAAGCGTCAGGACTGCGGGCCGTTGGGGGCTGAACGGCGCGGCGGGTTTTGCGGGATATTGTCATTGGGGCAGCAAAGCCGCTGCACAACCGCGTCTAACGCACTGAAATCGCTTATAATAGTCTTCACCCCGGCTTTTTCGAGGCGGTCTTTCTTTTTATCGTTCTCGGCAAAGCCGATAAAGGCAAAGCCCAGGTTGGCGGCAGCCGTGGCGTCCGCCGAGGAATCACCGACAATCACCACGCACACATCGGCAGCGGCTTTGTCTTTCCTGAACTGCGCGACGATGGCGCCTAGTTGCTCGGTCTTGAGGGCATCGCTGGTTTTTCCCGCGTCGCGTGCATTATCCTTGCCGCGCCTGTAACGGCTCTCAAACAGGTTGACGATGCCATGATAGTTCAGCTGGTTCTCCATCGCGTCCTCGCGCGTGCCGGTGAAGATGCCCAGCGTGACCCCGTGCTGATGCAGCGCCGCCACCGCTTCGCGCACATGCGGGTAGAGCGTTTCGTGCCAGTCAGGGCGGTTCAACAGCGCATCGCAGGTATTGTTGCAGGAATCCATGAAGGACGCCTTCTGCTCCTGCCCCAGCTTGCCCGCGAAAAGGTCGGTGATCTCGCTCAGGTTCTTGTTGCCGAGCATGGCGAGGATCTCATCCTCATCCGGCGGCACAACGCCGTTTTCCGCGCAGACCTGCTGAAAAGCCCGCACATAGCGCGGCCCCGCATCGGTCAGCGTCGAGACCAGATCAAAAACGACCAGAATGTTATTCTGCTTTGCCATGCCAAAACCTGTTGTTATTTTCCGGATAGTAGGGGTAGGGCGGGGGTTTTGTCAAGGTAGATGAAGCATCCCTTCCGCTCGACTGATGTCGTCACGGATCACTGCGAGAACCGACATTCATCTCTTCATATCAAGTTTAAAAATTGGTCCGTCTTGCCATTCCCTCATCTCCAGCCGATTTCCCGCCTCTTTCGTTGTAAAAGCATAGGCTTTAATAACGAGGTGCCTCATATCAGGGGTCTCTATGAATTTCCGGACAAAAACCTGGGAAAATTCCGCTAATAACTCTTGGTTCTTTGTCCCATAGATTTGAACAGCCATCCCCCCAGACAGTGGGCCTACAAAAAAATATCCCTTTCCACGGCATAGCTTCTCACTCGGACATACCCCGTATTTAACCAGCACCCTCGCTGCTTCTTCTGCTCCTTCTCCAAATTGTTGCTTAAACGTATAATCTTCCATGCACATGGAAGAGAGAAGAAGTAAAGAAGCCAAAACAACAACGGCAAAAATGCCCACGGTAAGTCGGAAAATGTTTCTCCATATTTTTTCGAAAAAATTTTTCATTTTATATCCCGACAATAAAACGCCTCACGCATCACTTCCGCGACGATTTCTTTTTCTTTGCAGAAGATTTTCCATCCGGCGGGGTTTCCTTGGGCGGGGGCTTGGCGGGAGAAGCAGGCGTCTTGCCCATCGCCATGTCCAGGAAACGCTGCTGCATATCCTTCCAGATCTGCAGGTTGCGCTCGGTCAGGTCCTGCATGATCTGCAGGGGCGAGCCGACGATATTGCCCAGCTGGTCCTGGAAGCGCTTTTGCTGCTCGCCGAACATTTTGAGGTTGCGGTCCATGAATTCGCCGAACAGCGTCTGCGAGGCGTCGTCGTAAATGCGGATGATGCGGGTCAGCATCTCGGTGGTGAAGATCGGCGCGGCGCCGCCTTCCTGCTCGGTGATGATCTGGACAAGAATGGAGCGCGTGATGTCCTCGCCGCTGTCCGCATCGACGACCTGGAATTCATCGCCCTGGCGGATCAGCTTCAAGACGTCCGCGACGGTGATATAGGCGCTTTTTTCGGTGTCGTAGAGGCGGCGGTTGGGATATTTCTTGATGACTCTCACGAAAGGATGGTTACTCCATAAAATGGCCGCCATTGGAAGCGATATTGGCGCCGGTGATGAAACCTGACTCTTCCGAGATCAGGAAGGAAACCACGTGCGCGACGTCTTCCGGCTTGCCGAAACGGCCGACCGGGATCTGCGCCACGATGTTGTTGCGGATATTCTCCGGCACGGCGCCGATCATGTCCGTCTCGATATAGCCCGGCGAGACCGTGTTCACGGTGATGCCTTTTTTGGCGACTTCCTGCGCCAGCGCCTTGGTGAAGCCGTGCATGCCGGCCTTGGCCGCCGCGTAGTTCGACTGGCCGAACTGGCCTTTCTGGCCGTTGATCGAGGAAATGTTGATGATGCGTCCGAAGCCCGTTTCCAGCATATAGTCGATGGCCGAACGGGTGACGTTGAACACGCTGTCCAGATCGCTGCTGATGACGTCGCGCCACTGGTCGATCGTCATCTTGCGCAGGGTGGAGTCGCGGGTGATGCCGGCGTTGTTGACCAAAATCTGCAAGGGGCCGAGATCCTGCACCACTGCCTTGACCATTTTCTGGCTGTCTTCAAAGCTGGCGACGTCGCACTTATAAAGGTGGAAGGTGAAGCCTTGCTTCTTCATCTCCTCCGCCCAGGCGAAGGCTTTTTCCTCGTTGCGGTAGGTGGTGGCGACGATATGCCCCTGCTGCGCCATTTTCTTGCAGATCGCGGAGCCGATGCCCCCCGTCCCGCCTGTGACTAATACAACACGGCGCACCGCCTGGCTGACCGGCGCTTCGGCATAGGTTTCGAAAGTGGTAATGATATTTTGCTGAAATTGTTCTTTGGTTTTTAAAAGGACTGACATGAGCGCTTCTCCATTCGAGTTAAAAAATATTCAAAATCAAGAAAGCATCCGGTAATAGCTAAGAAATTTAGCTAGTCTTTTATAGAGCTTTATCGTAGCTTGGGGCAAGCTTTTTCAGCAAAAACTATAGAAAATAGCTTGTTTTTATTGACTTTATTTTCCAATTGCTGCACTGCACAAAGTTATGCTACGCTTGGAGTCATAATCGACCTCCGTTTTAAAGAAAGGCCACACACCATGGCAAACGCAAAATCGACGCAACAGGATAACGACTGGTTCGGCTCCCAGCAAAAATATTGGGACACGTGGTTCGAAGCGCAACGCAAGGCTTTCGGCGAACAATGGCAGGCGCCCTCCTCCGCCGCTTCCGGCTTCCAGGCTCCCTGGGCCGACTTCTTCAAGGAATGGCAGAATGTCGTTTCCAGCGGCCAGCAGGGCAAGGACACGGACGCGTTCCAGCAATACTTCGTCAAGACCGGCGCGACATTCATGGACATGATGGAGAAGTTTTACCAGGCCACCGGCCAGGCCAAGCCGCTCGACCAGATGGCGCAGGAATGGGTCGATCAGCTGCAGACATATTACGCCAACATCCTCAAAACCGCCTCCCAGCCCTTTGATGTTTCCGAGGGGCACCAATCCTTTGCGCACAGCATGAACAAGGCAAGCCAGGTGTGGGCGTCACTGCTCCAGCCGGGAGACGGTATCGGCAAGTATGACGCCAAAAAAGGCCCCTTCTTCTCTTTTGACCCGCTGCATGCCTATACCCTCATGCCCGGCCTCGGTTACACCCGCGAAAAGCAGGAAGACCTGAACAAGCTCTATAAATGCTGGATTGAATACCGGCGCAAAGCCAGCGCCTACGACGCGGGCATGGCCACCGTCGGCATGGAAGCGGTGAAGAAGTTCCAGGAATGCCTCGCCAAGCCGCCTCAGGGCCATGAACCGATCACATCGCTGAAAGGCGTCTATACAAAATGGGTGGATTGCTGCGAGGAAATCTATGCCAAATACGCCATGAGCGAGGAATACACCAAGCTTTACGGCGAGTCCGTCAATGCGCTGATGGCCTTCAAAAAGCAGCAGAATAAAATGACGGATGACCTGATGGAGCAGCTCAACATGCCGACCCGTCAGGAAATCGACAGCCTGCACGAGCGCTTCCACACTCTCCGCCGCGACAACATCCAGCTCAAGAAAGACATTGCGGAGCTGAAGGCCGTGAAGAAGCCGAAAGCGCCGGTCTCAGCCAAAAAAGCCGCTAAACCCAAGATGAAAAAAGGGAAGAAAAAATGATCGCCCTCCAGCTCACCCCTGAAAAAATCTTCAAGGAAGTCACCGCGTTCAACACCAAGCTGGCGGAAGGCATCGTCGCCCTGCGCGCCGTGGGCGACCTGCCGTCCGGCGTGACGCCGAAAGAGGAAGTGTACAGCGAAGACAAGGTAAAGCTTTACCACTACAAGAACCCGACCGGCAAAAAGCCGACCAACAAGACGCCGCTGCTGATTTCCTACGCGCTGGTCAACCGCCCCTATATGGCCGACCTGCAGGAAAACCGCTCGATGATCCGCGGCCTGCTGGATGCCGGGCAGGACGTTTACCTGATCGACTGGGGCTACCCCGACCGCTCCGACCGCTTCCTGACGCTGGACGATTACATCAACGGCTACCTCGACCGCTGCATCGATGCGATCTGCGCGCGCCACGGCATTGATGCCGTCAACCTGCTCGGCATCTGCCAGGGCGGCGCGTTTAGCCTCTGCTACACGGCGCTGCACCCGGAAAAGATCGAGAACCTGGTGACGATGGTGACGCCCGTCGATTTCCAGACCGGGGACAACATGCTCGCGCACTGGATACGCAACGTCGATGTCGATCTGCTGGTCGATACGCTCGGCAACGTCTCCGGCGACCTGATGAACTGGACCTTCCTCAACATGAAGCCCTACCGCATGATGGGGCAGAAATATATCGACATGGTCGAGATTCTCGACAATCCGCAGCAGGTCAACAACTTCATGCACATGGAAAAATGGATTTTCGACAGCCCCGACCAGGCCGGCGAAGCCTACCGCCAGTTCATCAACGATTTCTACAAATACAACAAGCTGATTGCCGGCGAAGTCGAGATCGGCGGCCGGAAAGTCAACCTCAAGGACATCAAGGTCCCCGTGCTGAACATCTACGCGCAGGACGACCACCTCGTCCCGCCAAGCGCCTCAAAGCCGCTGAAAAAATACGTCGGCACGAAGGACTATACCGAATTGTCCTTCAAGGGCGGCCATATCGGGATTTACGTCTCGAGCAGCGCGCAACGCGAAGTCCCGCCGTCGATCGGGAAATGGCTGAATAAGCGGAGCTAAAAACCTTACTTCGTCCCAAAAATCCGGTCGCCGGCATCGCCGATGCCGGGGAGGATATAGCCGTGGTCGTTGAGTTCACGGTCAATCGCGGCGGTGAAGACCGGCACGTCGGGGTGCGCGGCATGGAAGGTTTTCAGGCCCACCGGAGCTGCGATCAGGCAGAGGAACTTGATGTCCGTTCCGCCCGCCTGCTTGATGAGGTTGACGGCAGCGACGGCGGAATGGCCGGTGGCCAGCATCGGGTCGGCGACGATCACCAGGCGGTTGGCCAGGTCATCCGGCAGCTTCATGTAATATTCGACGGCTTCCAGCGTCTTGGGGTCGCGATAGAGGCCGATATGCCCCACCCGTGCCGCCGGCACCAGCTGCAAAAGCCCGTCAACGAAACCGTTGCCCGCCCGGAGTATCGGCACGATGCAGAGCTTCTTGCCGGAGAGCATGCGCGATTTCATTTTTTCCAGCGGCGTTTCAATCTCGACTTCCGCCGTCGGCAGGTCGCGGAGGATTTCATACCCCATCAGCATCGAGATTTCGCGCAGGAACGTGCGGAAGTCCTGAGTGTTGGTGTCCTTGCTGCGCATCATGGAGAGTTTGTGCTGGATAAGCGGATGGGCGATAAGCTGGGTATTATCGGGCATGGCGGGGCACTCCTTCGGGATGATGGATTATCACGGGAATCAAGGGGTGGCAAGCCTTAAAAACCCCGTCGGGTCCCGCAGGCTGGGTGGGCGCGGGCCGACCACCGCCCATTCAAAGGTGTCGCGGGTGCCCGCCGCGTGCAATTCAAGATGCAGCATGCTCATGGGACGGCCTTTGTCCTCTTTCAGCACCTGCAGCACCGTCCCGACCTCCTGCCCTGCCCTGACGTTTTGCCCGGCCGTCAGGTGGGCATGCGGCGCGATCTCGCCATAGACGACCACGCCGCTTTTCCCCTCGACCAGCAAGGCCTCCGTATCGTGCCACCACGGGGAATGGGCTTTGGGCCCGGTGAAATTCTGCCTCAGCACCACCACGCCGTCTTCCACCGCCATGACTGGCGTTCCCACCGGGCAATAGAGGTCAATCCCTTCATGGACATGATGCTGGCGCGCCACGCCAAACGCCCCCGGATGCGGCGGCAGCGGCAGAGGCGTGCAGCCCGGCGGCATCTCGCGAAAAGATTCCGACTGATCGCTCTCTACCAGTTTCAGCGGGATGGGATTGCGCCAGGTCATGCGAGGGCGACTTCCACCAGTTTTTCAAGGGCATCATTGCGCTGTGTCGTCACGAGATGTTTCGTGCCGTCCGCGCCGAGCACCATGTTCATGCGCGTCACGGGATCGTTGACCAGCACGAGGCTGGCGGTTTTGAGCAGGTTCATCCCAGCCGCGTGCATCTCGTCTTCAGAAGCGCCGGTTGTCGTCTTGAAGGCAACCAGAAAAATATCTTTCCGCTGGCGGCGGAGGCTGCCGACGATCTTGTCTGCGGGCGTCAGGCGCATATCGAGCGCGCCGCCGCTGGTTTTCAGGCGCTGCGCCTTGCGCCCCGGCGCCACCTCGCCGACCTGCCCGGTGAAATCGCAGATCGCCGGGTTCCAGAAGACGATGCGGGTTTGCGTGTCGGCCACGATCTCGGCGGCAAGCCGCGCCATATCCTCGTTGGTTTCGTAAGGCGATGACGGGTCGGCAATGCGCGTCAGGGTCAAATGCGCAGGGTGGCCGCGCCGCGCGCAAATCTTCGCGATCTCGCGCGCCGTCGTGCCATAGGCCGGTGCCGCCAGAGCCAGATGGTTCCGCACATAAACGACCGTGCCACCGCCAACTATATGTATCGCTGTCATAAGCATTTTTACCCTATGCATTTTTGGCGGGCAAGCCCTATAGTAGGGTCATGGCCGACCTTAACCAGCACCACTACACCCTGACCCCCGAAGACCTGCAATCGCGCGTCCTGTTCAAGGACAAGCTGATACTGGTCATCAACAAACCGGCGGGGATTCCGGTGCATCCGGGGCCGAGCGGCGGGCCGAGCCTGGAAGATTATTTCGGCGCCCTGAAATTCGAGCTGCCGCACGCCCCGTGGCTGGCGCACCGGCTCGACCGCGACACCAGCGGCTGCCTGATCCTCGGCCGCCAGAAAAAAGCCCTGCGCCGGCTGGGCAAGCTGTTTGAAACCGGCGGTCTTACCAAGACTTATTGGGCGATCGTCCACGGCGGGCCGAAAGAGGACAGCGGCGTCATCGACGGCTGGCTTGAAAAAGTCAAAACGCCGAAAGGCTGGTACATGAAAGTGTCGGGCAAAAATGACAACGCCCAGACGGCAGTCACGGAATGGAAAGTGCTGAAGCGCGGCGACGGCTACAGCTGGCTGGAGCTCACCCCCAAAACCGGCCGCACCCACCAGATCCGCGTGCATTGCCAGTCGCTCGGCTGCCCGGTGATCGGCGACTGGGTCTATGGCCCGCCGGCGAAAGAAGGCGAGGTTTTGCCGCTGCTGCACCTGCACGCGCGCTCGATTGATATTCCGCTGTATGAAGGCGAGCCGCCCCTGCACATCGAAGCGCCGGTGCCGGAGCATATGGCGGAGTTGGTGGGTAGAGATTTTAAAAATGCATGACAACTATTTGAAAATAAATAACTAAATTATATTGACATATTAATTATGATAACATAATATCTATTCACATGAATTTTAGGAGTGATATAGATGAAAAACGATTTTCAACGGGCTGCGGCCAAGATCAGGCTTTTTGAAGAGCAGGCTACTGTTGTAACTGTGAGCTTTAACGAGGCCAGCGTAAAAGAAACACTTAATGGAATAGTCGTTCGGGATAAGAAATTCGTTCCCTTTGATGTTCAAAACAGTTTTCTGTCTTTTTTGAACAACAGACCCCTAAAACACGAGGTCATTGTCAGGGAAAAAAACGCGCTGGTATTCGCGGTGGCAAAAGAAAATTTCAATGAAATCGGAAAAGCCATGGACGATTTTTTCTCTGGTGGCTATGGTTTAGCACGAGGCTTCACATGCATAGCTCAATCTTCTTTTGATGCAATAGACGAGCTGAAAAATGACCTTTTAAAACCTTTCAGCCGGACACGCCGCGAGGTTTCCAAGGCTGTCGCCAAGTTAACAAAGAAATAGGCTCCCCCTACCCCTCCGCCACCGCGCGCAGGTCTTCGAGTTCGAGCCAGCGGCTTTCGGCTTCGTGCAGTTCGTCGCGGGCGTAGCCGAGGCGGTGGGAGGCGTGGTGGAAGGCGTTTTTGTCTTTGGCGTAGAGGTCTGAATCCGCCAGAATCTCTTCCAGGTCGGCAATTTCTTTTTCCAGCCGCTGGATGAGCCGCGGCAGCCTTTCCAGTTCGTATTGCAGCTTATAGGTCAGCTTCCGGTAAACTTTTGGCGCCGCCACCGGCGCGGGCGCTTCTTTTACAACCGGCGGTTTTTCGACGGGTTTGGGGCGCCGCTTTTCCTTCTGCGCTTCCAGATAATCCGTATAGCCGCCGATATAGCCTTCCACCACGCCATTGCCTTCAAAGGCCAGGATCTTCGTCACGGTCTGGTCGAGGAAATCGCGGTCGTGGCTGACGACGATCAGCGTGCCTTTATATTCTGAAATGATTTCTTCCAGCATGTCGAGCGTGTCCATGTCGAGGTCGTTGGTCGGCTCGTCGAGGATGAGGAAGCTTTTCGGGTCGGCCAGCACTTTCGCCAGCATCAGGCGGTTTTTCTGCCCGCCGGACAGCGTGCTCACCTGCTGCATCACCAGCCCGGGGTCGAACAGAAAATCCTTGAGGTAGCCGCAGATATGCCGCGACTTGCCCATCACCTTCAGGTGGTCGCCGCCATTCGGGCAGAGCGTGTGCTGGATGGTGTATTCCGGCTTCAGGTCCTTGCGCTTCTGGTCGAAATAGGAGAACTCCAGGCCCTTGGCCAGCTTGACCTTGCCCATGTCCGGCTCCAGCTCGCCCACCAGCAGGCGCAGGAAGCTGGTCTTGCCGGAGCCGTTCTTGCCCAGCAGCCCGATGCGGTCGCCGCGCATGATGCGCATGCTGAATTTATCGAGGATCAGCCTTTCCTTGCCGTCCTCGCTCACGAATTTTTTATCGACCTTGATGAATTCGGCGACGGCCCGGGAAGAGCCCTCGACATCCTCCAGCTCGCCGACGGTCATTCTGGACATCATCTGGCGGAAGGCGCTTTTGTCGGCTTTCAGCTTGGAGCGGGCGGCCTTCATCAGCTCCAGCCGGCGGACGTTGCGCTTGCGCCTTGCGCCAGGGCTGCGGCTTGCCCAGTCGATTTCCAGCTCGAGGATTTTCTCGCGGTTCTTCAACTCGCGCTCTTCCTGCTCCAGCAGCAGCGTTGACCATTCCTCGAAATGGGAGAAGCCCTGGGGGCAGACCCGCATTTTGCCGCGGTCGAGCCAGAAGATCTTGTCGGAGATATTGGCGAGGAAGGTCTTGTCGTGACTGACGCAGAGGACGGCGCCGCGATAGGCCTTCAGGTAGCGCTCCAGCCATTGGATGACATCGAGGTCGAGGTGGTTGGTCGGCTCGTCGAGCAGCAGGATGTCCGGCTCCTCCACCAGCGCCCGCGCCAGGCACGCCCGCCGCAGCTGACCGCCCGAGAGCATATCCATTTTATCGTCGGGATGCAGCTCCAGCGGCTGGATAATCATTTC
>JAIOQI010000069.1 GCA_021413445.1 Alphaproteobacteria bacterium
AGCCCTGCATTCTTTGCCTCTATCAGCGCGTTCCCTACTTCGCGAATATCGCTTTTGGCGCGCTGGCGTTCCTGGCCTCGTTCAGGTATCCGCGCATCGTGACGTTGTTTTTGTGGCTTGCCGCCGCCAGCTTTTTTATCGGCGCCGCTATCGCCGGATTTCATGTCGGGGTCGAGCAAGGATGGTGGAAGGGGTTGTCGTCCTGCGGCGGGGATATTTTGCCGGAAAACGTCTCCATCGAAGAGTTGCGCAAAGCGCTCACGCAGCAGCCGATCGTCCGCTGCGACAAGCCGGCCTGGACGTTGTTCGGCGTCTCCATGGCAGGATATAACTATGCCATGTCCATACTTCTTGCCTGTGGGGTTGTTTACCTGCTGAGGAAAAATAAACCATGACCTCTCCTCGTAAACTGAAACGCTCGCTCCCCGGCTACCAAACCTCCGACAGCATCAACAGCATGATCCGCGTTGACCATGCCGGAGAATATGGCGCCAAGCGTATTTATGCGGGGCAGCTGGCGGTGCTCGGCAAGGACCCCAAGCTGAAAAAAATTATCGAGCACATGGCCGCGCAAGAACAAGTACATCTGGATTTTTTTGAAAAGGAAATCGTCGCCCGGCAGATGCGCCCGACCGCGCTGCATCCCCTATGGCATGTGACCGGTTATGCCCTTGGCGCGCTCACGGCCAAAATGGGCGCCGAGGCGGCGATGGCCTGCACGGTCGCCGTCGAGACAGTCATTTCAGACCACTACTGGGATCAGCTGGAAGCGCTGAAAAATAATCCCCAGGAAAAGAAACTGCGTGATGCGATCAAAAAGTTCAAAGCCGAGGAAGAAGAACATCATGACATCGGCATCCAGCACAACGCTGAACAAGCCACCGCTTATCCATTGCTTATCAAGGCAATAAAGGCTGGGGCTAAACTAGCGATTGAAGTCGCAAAGAGAGTTTAAGTAATTTTATTACCGCCTATTCGTGTTGACCTTGCCATAAGGCCATGTCACGATGGCCAACCTCACCGATCATCGACAGAAAGGTCCTTCCAGACAATGCCCAAAGACATATCTCCGACCAACAAGTTTTTCAAAAATTCCGACCTGACGCTGGAAAAAGCCAAAGAGATTGTCCAGGCGGGATTACAGGGCGCGGATTACGGCGAATTTTATCAGGAGATCACTGAAACGGAATCCCTAGTCAAGGACAAGGGCGAATATACCAATATTTCCGTCGGCAACAGCAAGTCGGGCTTCGGCTTCCGGGTCGGCCAGGAAGAGCGCGTCGGCTATTCCTTCTCCGACCTGTTCAATGAAAAAGCGCTTAAGGGCGCCATCAGCCAGGCGCGCGAAGTCCTGAAGCCCGGCGTCGTGCCGGTGCAGCCGCCTGCCTTCGGACAAGTGCCGCAGCAGCTCTACCCCTCGCAGAACCCGATGCAGAGCATGAGCCTGGAAGAAAAAATCGCCAAGCTGAACGAGATCGAGGCCTATGTCAAAAGCCTGAGTCCGGACATCAGCAACGTCACGCTCGGCTACAGCGCCGCATCGAAATCCGTCCACATCATCACCGCCGACGGGCAGAGCCTGGTCGATAACCGCCCGATGGCTTCCCTCAACGTGCAGGTGACGGTCACGGATAAAAACGGGAACAGCGAAACCGGCTACGCCCTGCTCGGCGGGCGCGTGGATTGCAAGGACGTCTTTAACGAGGCGGCCTATCAGGAAGCCGCGCAGAAAGCCCTGAAACAGGCCCAGGAACTGCTCATCGCCGAAGAAGCGCCCGCAGGCGTAATGGATGTCGTGCTCAGCCCCGGCTGGGCCGCCGTTATTTTGCACGAAGCCGTC
>JAIOQI010000063.1 GCA_021413445.1 Alphaproteobacteria bacterium
GGACCAGCGGATCGATTATTTCTATGTCCTTGCTCATGTCACGCTCCTCATATTACATCCCCGGTTTAGGTTGAGATTTTTTAGTCTGCGGGGCTTTGGTGACTTTATTCTCTTTTTCGGCGGCGGTCTTGATATCGGCGCCCGTCACCACATAAGTGCTCGCAGAAGATGTGGCTTTCGGCACGGCGGAGACGGCGACTTCGGTCTGCGCCTTCACGAACTTGCTCTCCGACGGTGTCTGCTTGTTGCCCGCCATACCCGCCGCGCTGGCAATCACCGCTGCGCCGACAGCGATATTCTTGAGGTCGCCTATGAAAGAGGAGTGCTTCCCGTGATGATGGCCACCATGTCCATGGTCATGCTTCTTTTCCCATTTTACTTCACCCCTCGCGATTTTTGCGATATTCCGCATATTCTTGAGAAAATGTTTTGCCGAGGCTTTCATCTCCCCCATTTTCTTCTCAATGACTTCCGATTTCGCCTCAAGCTCTTGAGTATTGCCGACCGCGGCTTTTGCCGTGCTGACCAGCAAGCCGACGGTGGATTTCGCCGCCTGCGCCACGCCTGTTTCAAGATGGTGGCCGGCGCTCGTGGACAAGAAATACATCGCCGCACACGTCAAAACCGTTGATACCGGCCCCCCTGCGACCACGAGGCCAATTAAAGCGCCCTTCCCTACATAAGCGCCGACGGCCACCGCCCCCTCCAGCGAGGTCCCCTTGATGATGTGATCGGCCATGTGCCCTGTCTTTTTAAAGAACCCCGACACCCCAGTGCCCAATTCTTTGTTCTGCTTGATCGCCTGCAATTCCTTCAGCTTGATGCCCTCGGTGGTCTTTAGGATCGCTTGGACGCCTTTCACGTAATAGGAAACGCCATAGGCAGCGCCTGCCGCCCTTACGAAAGTACTATCCGTCTTGTTATCCACAAAATTGACGCCCTTAAGCGACACATTCCTTAGAAAGGCGCCGGCAATAAGCGCCTTTTTATGGAGTTTATGCTGATCAGATTTAAGTTCCTGCTTCAGCTGCTTAAAACTATCGATCACAAACGCGTTGGTCTTGTTTATGTCGACTTGCGCTTGATTGTCTGTTTGCTTTATGGGGCCCATAATCAGCCTGTCACCAAAAAATTTCCCTACCCTCATTTTATTGCAAAATACATAATAATATATTAACGTAACGGGGTAATATTGAAATTATCCTTAAAAAACAATATGTTACAAAAATTTAACGTTTTGCGAAAACATAACACTTGCATATTTGGCGCAATAAGGATAAAAACCTCATTCGAATAAGCATTTAAGGAGATTGGCCATGAAAGAGAACATTCACCCGGACTACCACGAAATCAAAATCGTGCACACCGACGGCACCGAACATGTGACCCGCAGCTGCTGGGGCAAACCGGGCGACGTCATGCGCCTGGACATCGACCCCCTCAACCATCCAGCCTGGATCGGCGGCAACGCGCAGATCCTTGAAAAGGGCCGCCTGACGAAGTTCGGCAACAAATACGCCGGCCTCGGCGTCGCCAGCACCGACAAGCTGGAAACCATCAAAAAGCCGTCCGGCAAATAATATTTTGCTTCCCTGTAAGCAATAAAAAAAGGGCCCCTTCACGGGGCCCTTTTTCTTTGTGCCCTTTAAAGCTTAGGCAGCTTTTTTGCTGAGTGCAGCCTTGGCTTGTTCGGCGATCTTTCCGAAGGCCGCGGCATCTTTCACCGCGATATCGGCCAGAACCTTGCGATCCAGGGTGATGCCGGCGATTTTCAGGCCGCCAATCATTTTGGAATAAGTCAGGCCATGCAGGCGCGCCGCAGCGTTAATGCGCTGAATCCACAAGCCGCGGAAATCGCGCTTCTTGTTGCGACGGTCGCGATAGGCATAGCGCAGGGCTTTTTCAAGACGCTGCAAGGCGATACGGAAGCAGTTGTTGCTGCGGCCCATATAGCCTTTGGCGAGTTTCAGTACTTTTTTGTGACGGTTGATAGAGGCCGTACCACCTTTTACGCGTGCCATGTTATGCGGCCTCCTTCTTTGCTATAGCCAGTCTTTGCCGGCTGCGGTTGTTGCGCCGCTTCTTCTGCTGATAAGGCAGGAAATTATCGAGAATGGTCTTGGCGTTCATATCCAGCAGGATCAGGGTCGAACGGCCTTCGGTTTTCATTCTTTTGGATTTGCTGGTCAGGCGGTGGCGTTTTGCGGCAGCTCTCGACTGCACTTTGCCGGTGCGCGTGACACTGAAGCGCTTCTTGGCGCCCGAGTGGGTCTTCATTTTTGGCATTTTGTTTTCCTTTCAAAGAAGTTTAAAAAAACGGCGATCGAGGCAGCCAAATCCGAGCCAGATCGCCTTTTGCGGAGACTGTTTATAGAGGAGTTATTCACAGAGAGTCAAGAAAAACAGTTTCTTTAATCAAGGTTATCCCGTCGATTAATGTTGATATTTAACATAATTACAGCTATTTTACCTGTCCAGCCCTTTATCCCCTTGACTTTTCATAGCGCCGGGACTCTAATGTGCGGCAGAGCTGTTAAAACAATGAAGATTCAGGGAGACACCGCAATGCTCAAGAAAATTTTAGCCTTTCTCGGCCTCGGCAATGGCATTTACAACGTTGCAATAGACCCGCGCCGGAAATACGTCCGCCATCCCGGCTTCCGCGCCGAAGTGATCGTCGGCAACCGCGTCTATGGCGTCCGCGACTGGAGCCTGGGCGGCGTCGCCTTTGAGACTGGCGCCGATGCGCGTATCCAGGCCGGCGACAAGGTGCAAGTGACCATGAAGTTCCACCTGCCGACGAATGACACCATTACCATCGAACAGCAGGCACGCATCGTCCGCGCGGCCAAGCGCGGAGTGGCTGCTGCATTCGCGCCACTGCCCCCAAACACCCGCCGCCAGTTCGAGCGCGTGCTGGACAGCCTGCACGCCCAAAGCTTCCTTGAATCGCAGGTTGCTTAAAAGGCTGAAAAAAGCTATAAAAAATCAGGAATAACTTTTTAAGGGTGAACCCCTATGGGTGCTGTCATCGTTGTCTTGGCCGTCATCGGCCTGCTGGTACTGCTGGTTTACCTGAAGTTTCCGCCCCCCTTTGCCAATGCAAAAACCATCGGCGTCTATGACAAAATGGTGTTGGGCGTCTGCGGGGTTCTCTGCCTGCTCTGGTTCCTGAATGCCCGCGCCACCTGGATGGGCACCGATGACGACAAATGGTGGATACCCCTCGGTATTCTGGGCGCCCTGGCCATCGAAATCGGCTTTCTGGGCATCTGCTTCCTGATGCGCAACTTCTGGATTTTCAAGCCGCCCCGCCGCCCCGGCGGCCTCTGATTTTAAGGGATGGCACCCCTGCTGATATTTTCCAAATAACATTGACATATACCACGCCGGTGCTAGGATAGCCTCAATATTTTGAGGAGAAAATCCATGAGTTACGATTACGAAACTTATAACGAGGTCAGAAAATCCCGCCGACTTCAAGAAGAGATGCTGGAGCAGCAAAAAAAATTGATTGAAGCTTTCAACGCTGTTGCCACAGAACTCCGCCTATTGCGCGAAGAACTGGCTCCCAAGAAACTGGACAAGCCTGCCGGGCAATCTCCGCTGAAGAAATCAGGGGAATAATTGATGAGCGATTACGATTACACCGCCAGAAGATACGCCCGGAATGCCGAAAGCCGGGCCAACGACGCCGTCAATTATGCCGAACGGCTGGAAAGGCAACTTCGGGATCTGATGAGTCAGTTTAACTCTGCCGTATCGCGGATCAAGGAACTGGAACAGGAAGTGGCCAAACTGAAAGAAGAACTGGCCCCCAAGAAGCTGGACAAGCCCGCCAATCAGTTTCCGCTTAAAAACAAGGACTAACGCGCCGTCCGGCTTTTTTCCACAGGCTTGTTATGATCGATCTTCATGGTGATGGCCAGATAGTTGGCCAGGTCCCGGAACATGATGAGCCCCATAAAATGGCCATTCTCCGCCACCAGCAGATGTTCCCGGTTATGCCGCTGCATCATTTCCAGCGCATCCGCCGCGCTCATATCCGGGGGGACGACAGTTGTCGGCGTCAGCGGCTCCATCACGCTGGCGACATGCAGCCATTGCCATTTATGGCGGTCCAGCGACAGCACGGATTTCAGGTTCACCACCCCCACCAGCACGTCGCGGTCGATCACCGGAAAGCTTTTCTGGTAGTGTTTGCTGATATAAAGATCCACCAGGTCCGTGATCGTCAGGTCCGGCGACACCGATACGACATGATTATTCATGAAGCGCGACACTTTTTCCATGCCCAGCAGCGAGCGTGACTCCATCTGGCGCACGGCATAGGAGCCCGAGCTATAGACAAAAAGCCCCAGCAGGCCAAGCCAGATGCCGGAAACAAGGTCGTCATGGATAACGATACTGTAGCAGGAAAAGGCGATCAGTCCGTAGGCGAAAACCGCGCCGCATTCCGAGGCGATGCGGGTGGCCGCCACCAGGTTGTTCTTGCGGTGCCAGATGATGGCGCGCAGGGCGCGGCCTCCATCCAGCGGAAAGGCCGGGACCATATTGAACGCGGCGATCAGCATATTGAGGTTGCCGAGGTAATCCAGCACATGCGAGACGGCGCCATCACCCACGTATCCGGCATAGAGATCGGCCATCGCCCAGAAAAAAAGCCCCACCAGCGCGCTCATGATCGGCCCCGCAACGGCCATAAAAAACTCACCCTTGGGATGGCTGGGCTCGCCCCTCATCTCGGCGACGCCGCCAAAAATGAACAAGGTGATATTGGCAATCGGCATGTGATAATATTCGGCAATCACGGCATGCGCCACTTCATGCGCGATAATGGAGAAAATCACGCCGGCCACCGTCGCCACCCCCATCGCCTGATACAAATCCATGGACTGCCCGGGATAAAAATGGGGATAGACATTATTGGACATCGTCCAGCTGATGAGCACGGCCAGAAAAAACCAGCTGGCATCCGCCTTCACCTTGAAGCCGAAAAAATGAAAAATAGTGACACGCTTCAGAGACACCGAAAAATCCTTGCCTGGAAAAAACCTTTGCTCAGCCCGATATTCCATTATAATAATGAAGAGTGAAAATAGTGTAAAAAATATGCCCTCAAAAACACAAAAACTGCTGATAACCCCTTTTATGCTATCATGCCTGCTGCCGTTGACAGCCTGTTTGCCGGACATGGGCTTATTTGAGGAAAAATACAAACCGCCCACCGTCGAAGTCTCTTCGATGATTACCCCCACCGCGCCGAATCAGCCCGTCCAGACGCTTTATTGCAGGATCGGCCACGGCGAAGCCCTGTTCGGGCTACGCTGGTACGCTTTTTCCGAGACTGCCTTCGCCCTCTATCAGGGGAGCTACGTCAATATCGCCCTATCCCGCCTGGAGGGCCCGGAGAGGATGAATATCCAGGCACTCTTCGACAACAGCGGCCAAAAACTGATTTTCTGTCCCGTGGTGAATGCCCAGCCCGGCCAGCGCATCCCCTGTTCAAGCCTTTATGCCATGGAAGACGACCTGACCGGCGGCATCAAACGGACCTTCGACATCCCCAATGCGCTGCGCGGCGGCGCCATCACCTGCGCCTACCAGCAAGCCAACCTCAAACCACTGACAATCCCGACCGACGGAGGAAAATAAACATGCCCAAAACAACCCTTTCCAGCAAGGAGATGCTGGCCCGGCTGGTCAGCTTCGACACCACCAGCTGCAAATCCAATCTTGAGCTGATCGATTGGGTGAGAAATTACCTGGGCGAATACGGCATCAAGTCCGAGATCATCTACGACCCGACGAAGAACAAGGCCAATCTCCACGCGATCGTAGGGCCCGCGGACAAACCGGGCGTCGTGCTCTCCGGCCATACCGATGTGGTGCCGGTCGAGGGGCAATCCTGGGACAGCGACCCCTTCAAGCTGCGCGAACATGACGGACTGCTCTATGCCCGCGGCACCTGCGACATGAAGGGCTTCATCGCCGTCGTCCTCGCAAAACTGCCGGAAATGGTCAGCGGCAACCTGTCCACGCCGGTCCACTTCGCGCTGTCGTACGACGAGGAAGTGGGCTGCCTCGGCGCCCACGACATCGCAAAACACCTCGACAAGCTGCCGGTGAAGCCGAAGCTGTGCATCGTCGGCGAGCCCACCAGCATGAAATCCATCACCGGGCATAAGGGCATCTGCGCCCTGAACTGCACCGTGCACGGCAAGGAAGCGCACTCGTCGCTGGCGCCTTATGCCGTGAACGCGGTCGAAAATGCAGCGGAGCTGGTCGCCTACATCAAGTCCGTCGCCCGTCGCATGGCCCACGAAGGCCCCTTCAACAAGCAGTTCGATCCCCCCTTCACCACCGTCCACACCGGCATCATGAAAGGCGGCACGGCCCTGAACATCGTGCCCAATATCTGCGAGTTCTCCTTCGAAATCCGCAATATCCCGGAGGTCAACCCCGAGACGCTGATGGAAGAAATCCGCCAGTACGCCTTCAAGACGCTGGAACCGCGCATGAAAGACATCGACCCCAAAACCGGGTTCGAGTTCAAGCCCTCCTCCAACGTGCCCGCCTTCGACATTTCCAACAACGACCCGGCGGTGGAGCTGGTGCTGTCGCTCTCCGGCTCCAACATCACGGAAAAGGTCAGTTTCGCCACGGAGGCCGGCATCTTTCAGAAAAGCGGGGTCCCGACGGTGGTCTGCGGCCCCGGCAGCATCAATCAGGCGCACAAACCCAACGAATTCGTCGCCATCGACCAGTTGACCAAATGCGAGAACTTCATCGACCGGCTGCTGGACAGGCTACGCATCGCATGACGGATTCTTCTTTGCTGACGGTCTGACCTTTTTCTTCTGCCCTTTTTGGGGCGCGGTCATATCGGCCATCTGCTGGCGCAAATCTTCCACAATCTTCTCCAACTGCACCACGCGGGCCGGCAGGTCTTCCGGCTTGATGAGCGGCGCTTCTTTTTCCGCCTTTTGCAGCAGCACCGCTATTTCCAGGTGTCCGCGCTTTATGGCGATGTCCAGCGGCGTCTCCTTGTCTTTGTTCTTGAAAAAAGGATTGGCGCCCGCATCGCAAAGAATAGAAACGTTATCCTGCAACCCGCAGCTGGCGGCGATATGCAGGGCCGTCCAGCCATCGTCATCGGCCTGATCGATGCCGTCCTTGGATTTGGCCAGCAACCGCAAAAGCTCTTCCGGAATTTTCAGGGAAGCCGCATGCATCAGTCTGGTCACGCCGCCTGGTTCTCTTTTGTCGCTCATGTCACCTCCTCCTACGGAATCCCGTCAGCTTATGGTATAAGAAAAAGGTTAAAGATGGTTTAATATGTCAATATCCACAAGGACTTAGGGCTATTGCTTTCTTCCTCTAGACATGACAACATCTTGAAAAATAGGCTGAAAACTTTTTAAGAGGTAACTAACTGATGTTTGAGCAATATAAATGGCAAGTGGTGGCCGGGCCACAAATGGAGCCTTTTCTCAAGCTAATCAATCCAATTCAGGGCAAGCACATCGCCTCCCCGGAATCTGCGACCGTCGGCTGGGCGCAGCTGCCGTTTTACAACACCATCGCGCTGGTGAAAGTGGATGACACGGCATGGCCGGCGAATACCGGGCCTTTCTGGTTTCTCGCCAAGCAGGGCCGGATGTTTTTGCTGGACGGCTCCAGCGCCCCCATCCATGACGCCAATGAAGCCGACCCGATCACCATCACCGAACTCAACGCGCTCGAATACCTGCGGTTTTTCTGCTATTTCGTGCATGGCGATGAAGGCCCGTTCCTGATCGTGGAAGGCATCAACCATCCGGCGCTGGATCAGTCGAAACTCGACGCCTCCACACGCAAGGTCATCGAAGACGCCATCCGCCCCGCCGCCTTTGAAGGCAAAACCGACGAAAACAATTACGAAGCCTCAGCGATGGTGCTCTACGGCAATGCGCTGTTCTCGGCGCGGTTCTCCATGTCGGAAAACGGCATGATCGAGATGATCGACGATGAACCGGTCGCCGCCGACCTGCCCGTCAAAAAAATCAAGCCCAACTACTAAGCGGCAATGGCTGGAAAAAAGCCCCCCCACCTCAAGACCACCGTCCTGATTATCGGCGGCGGGCTGTCAGGGCTGACGCTGGCCGCGGTGCTCGGCGAGGCCGGGGTCGATGTCACCTGCATCGACCGCGACCCGCCGGTCACGCAGCTCACGCAAAAATACGATGGCCGCACCACGGCGATTTCCTACGCCTCGCACAAAGTGCTGCAGGCGGCCGGGGCTTGGGAAAAAATGCTGCCGGATTGCGAACCGATCCTCGATATCCGCGTCGCTGACGGCGATTCCCCGCTTTACCTGCATTTCGCCAGCGAAACCGACGGCAATGGGGCGCCCTTCGGCTGGATCATCGAAAACGGCCTGATGCGGAAAGCCCTGTTCGAGAACGCCGTCCGCCTGAAGAAACAAGTGCGCCACCTGGCGCCGGCGGAAATCACGGAATTTATCAACGAAGGCTCCTGCGTCGGCGTCATCCTCAAGGACGGCACAAAAATCACCGCGCCGTTGATGATCGGCGCCGACGGCCGCCAGTCGGCGACGCGGGAATGGCTGGGTATCAAGGTTAAAAAGACCGACTATCACCAAACCGCCATCGTCTGTAACGTCGCTCACGCGCAAGATCACGAAAATGTCGCCGTGGAACACTTCCGCGCGGCGGGGCCGTTTGCCGTTTTGCCGATGACGCGGGGCGAGCACGGGGAGTTTCGCTCCTCGGTCGTCTGGACAGAGCACGGACCGGATGCAGGCGCGGCGCTGAAACTGCCGCCGCAAGCATTTGACCGCCGCCTGCAGGAATTATTCGGGCCGCATCTCGGCAAGGTAAAACACATATCGCCGCCGATGGGATATCCCTTAAGCCTGATGCATACTGAAACATACATCGGCCACCGTGTCGCGCTGATGGCGGAGGCCGCCCATGCCGTCCATCCGATTGCAGGACAGGGCCTCAATCTCAGCATGCGCGATATCGCCGTGCTGGCGGAACTGATCGTCGATCACCTGAAGCTGGGGCTCGACATCGGCGCGCCGGCGCTTTTGAAAAGCTATGAAGCCTGGCGGCGGCCGGACACCATTCTCATGGCGAGGGTCACGGATATATTAAACAGATTATTTTCCAATAATCTGAAGACGGTCGGCGTCGCGAGGGACTTAGGTCTTGGGATGGTTGAGAAATTACCGCTTTTGAAGCGTTATTTCGCCCGGCAGGCCATGGGACTTTCCGGAGTCCACCCCAGAATCATGGACAAGGGCAGGCTCTAGCTAGATATTCTGTTGATTCACAAAGGTTTTTTCTTGACGGCGGGTTTTAAACTTGGCACGCTGGAAACATATATTCCAAGGTTTTGAAAGGGATACCACGTCATCATGACCAAATCTGAATTAATCCTCCGGCTGGCCGAATTGAACCCCCATCTGTATCAGAGCCATGCCGAGCAGATTGTCGATACGGTTTTTGAAGAAATCACCAAGGCGCTGGCCTCTGGCGCACGGGTGGAACTGCGCGGCTTCGGCGCCTTCTCCATCAAGCAGCGCAAGGCGCGCACCGGCCGCAACCCGCGCACCGGCGAAACCGTTCAGGTAGAAAACAAGCGCGTCCCCTTCTTCAAAATCGGCAAGAAGATGCACGAGCGCCTGAATGGCATCACTTCCGACAGCGAAGATGATATGAAGGACTAGGCCTGAAACGCGTCAAAAAAGTCGTCGCCTATATCATCTGCAATAACCGTCTGCTTGTTTTCAAACACCGCGACTTCCCTGAAGTGGGCATCCAGGTTCCCGCTGGCACTGTCGAAAATCCGGACGACCTTGAGAACGAGGTCTTGCGTGAAGCGGAAGAAGAGACAGGCCTCAAAAATCTTAGAATTGTGAAATATCTGGGGAAGACTGATTGGGATGCCAGTTTCTTTCGCCCCGAAATCCATGAACGGCACTTCTTTCATCTGCAAGCGGACCCGCCTCAGCCCGAAAAATGGCTTCACTACGAAATGACCCCCACAGGCGGCGGAAAACCAATTGCTCTTAATATTTTTTGGTGCGATATCAAGGAAGCAGTGCTGTTTGGCGATCAGGGATGTATGCTCAATAAAATCTAGCCGCCCTTGCCTGCGCCCGCCTTATAGGCATCGAGGAAACCCTTGAACATATCGACTTCACCGGCGATTTTGAGCATCGACTCGCGGTCGGCCAGGGAAGAAGAGCCCCCTTCCCGGGTGACGACACCGAAGGTTGAGGCCATTTTTGTCGCTTCCATGTCAGCGCTGTATTTTTCCTTGATCTCTTTCAGCTTCGCTATGTTGCCTGACAGCTTCCAGGCCACGGCGGCGTTCACCACCAATGACGCGTCTTCCTCGCTGATCGGACGGCCCGCATCAGGCAACAAGGCCTCGATGGTCTCCGCTGCGGCGCCCCACTTCTGCGCCCGCCACAATACGTCAGCCTTCAGGCGCCCGGCATTCCTGGACGTCATCGTGCTGAGGGTGCTGATGGCGGCATCGGTCTGGTTCAGCTGCGACTGCGCCCTGGCCCTCAAAAGGCCGCGTTCTTCGCGGTCTTTATCGGTCATGTTGCTTCTCTCTGTTTTTCCGAGAGCCTCCAGCGCCTGCACCGGCCGCTTGTCGAGCAGGTAAACGGCGGCCAGTTTTTCGCCGGCGCTGATGATTTTGTCTTCGGGCATCCCGACGCTGATCTGGTTTTCAATCAACTCAGCCGCTTTCGGAAGGAGATCCATGCTGACGAGATAATCCGCAAAGCCAAGCGTGGCGGTGGTCCCTTCCGGGCCCGCCGGCAGCAGCGTGCTGAACTCGCCGTAAATCGACACGGCTTCAAGCAGGGAGATCTTGCCGGCCTGCCCGCCCACGAACAGGTCGGAAAAAACGGACTTCATCTCATCGCGGATGGGGGTTGAATCGTTAAGCATGCTGTCAGCCAGCTCGGCCGCCTGCTTCATGTCCTGAAGCCCGGAAAGAACCTGCCCGTTCTGAACCCTTAATGCGCCCAGCATGCGGAGAATTTCAACTTCCAGCCCGTCTCCCCGCCAGGCGAAACGCAGGCTGTCAATCCGCTCAACCGCATCCTTCAGGGAGATTTTCTTCTGCTGCAACAACAGGCGGGTCATCGCCAGGCTGGTTTTGGCGTGATACAGGCGGTCGAGGCCGTTGGCGACCGGCCCCCAGACCTCCTCCGCCTGCTCCGGTTTTCCGTCCTGCGCCAAGGCTTCGCCCCTGAGGTAGCTGATGGCCGCCTGATACTGCGGCGCCAGCGCGTCCGATGTCATGTTGATGGTGTCCAGCAGCTTCTTGGCCGTGTCGGTATGCCCCAGGTGCAACGCGGATTCCGCCATGTAAATGGTGAACGGGATGGCGATATTGTCCGGATATTGCAGCAGCAGCCGGTTGCTTTTGGGGAAGGAACGGTCGGCCATCAGCCATTGCTCCGTCGCCGCCGCCGCGTAGCCTATCCACAGGTTCACTTCCGGATTGCTCTGGATGGGCGGATAGGACAAGTCCTGCAAAGCCTCGTTGAAATGGCCGGACATGGCATTGGCCGCGCCGCGAATGGCGATAAAATTCGGGTTCTTCTCCATTTCTGGGTTCTCTGTCAGCACCAGGTCAAGAACGCCCAGCGCTTCCTGCCCGAAATTGTTGGAGAAATAAAGCATCGCCATTTTCATCAGCAGGCCCGCGCGTTCGCCAGGCGTTGGGGCAACGGCGATTTCGTCCTGGAGCTTGCGCCTGTTTTCCCGCAGCATGAGCAGCCCTCCCTGCCGCCAGTTGGGGAAATCGAACAGGCGGTTATTATCGTCATCCGATGCCGCATCCGCTTCGCCGATCAGCACGGGCGTTCCCACCCCTTCCGGCGTGGCCGTCAATCCATCCGGCGAGGTCAGGGAAACAAAATCATGGACCGGATTGACCCTGAGACCGTCCTTCAGGGGCCGGACAACCATCCCCAGTATGCCCGGAATCATCGTGAAGTCCGTCAGATGCGAAACATTGCGGATCACCTGATCCGGCTTGCCGGTGGGCACCACATAAAGGGTATCGCCGACGTCAGGGTCTTCAAACGCGATCGTATTCCCCGCTTCCCTCAACGGCACGATCAGCTTTGCTTTCCGGCTCGTCGGGTCGAATTCCGCCTTGATCTCGGCCGGCGGCGGCGGTTCATAAGCTTCGGGCAAGAGCGATATTTTCCACGTCAGGTTCTGCTTTTCCACGCGCGGATAGAATTTTTTGGGGAAGGTGTAGCGATAGGCCGTGCCGCCCTCAAAACGGAGAGCTTTCGGCGGGGCGATAAACTCCGCCATCGGCCCGGTGATAACGGGCGGCGTGGCCGTGCTCGCCGTGAAATCCGACACGACCCAGAGGACATTGGAACGTTCGAATACCGCCAGTCGTGACGGCGCCAGAAACGATACAGAAATTTCAGTGGTTGCCTCCGGGGCATGGTCCTCCCCCTTTTCGTCACCATGCGCGGCGACGGCAGGGGCGGCCGGCTCGGCCTTGATTTCAGCGACCTCCGTTTTTAACGGCTCCTGCACAGCTTCTTTCGGAGCCGGAGCCGGTTCCGGGGCTGGGGGCGCTTCTTGGGCTGGAGCCGGTTCCGGTGCTGGGACTGGCATTGAAACAGGGGCATCCACTGTAAGCTTCACAGGAGGCGCGCTTGGCTCAGGCTTCTTTTTCGCCGCACCCCGGGCCCGGGGATGGGCCTTTTTTTTGGAAGGCGGCGCCGAGGAATATACATCCACCACGATTTTCCGTTGCAAGCGGTAATGTCTGACGGTTGCCCCGCCAACCATTTCAATATCGACTTTCAGGACACCTTCGCTATTGGGGATTTCCCTGATGCTTTTAACCAACGGCGATTTGATTGCCCCAAAAGCCGCGACAGCGTTGGTGTCAAAATCTATCAGGGCGTCGCCGTCGGTGGCCTTGACGTGATAGGCCAGCAGCTTCGGGAATTCAAACACGATACGCGTGAAACTCCCGTGATGCGCGATCCTGACCGGCACGGGCGCAGGTATTTCTGCACTGGAGGTGCCGGCAATCCCCAGCAACAACAAAACAGCCGCCACGAGTGGCGCCGCCAAAAGACCTATTCTGCTTTTCATCGCCGACAAGGACATCCGGATACAAACTCCCAGCGTCCAGAATACATCAAAAACCGTTACCTTTCAGTTACTAACGGAGTTTTTATTCTTTTCATAAATGTCTATCGGCCGATTTCAGCGAGCTTCTTCTGCGTCGTGATCTGCTGGGGGTCCATTTTCAACTCAATCAGCACTGTTTTTTTCGACTGGAGGGCCTTTTTGAACGCCGGCAGGAATTCCGCTGTTTTGGCGACCGTCACCCCTTCCGCTCCATAACTGCGGGCGAGCGCGGCAAAATCGGGATTGGTCAGGTCGGTCGCGGAAATCCGTCCGGGATAATGCTTTTCCTGGTGCATGCGAATGGTGCCGTACATGCCGTTATTGAAAACCAGCAGGATCGGGCGTGCGCCCATGTGCATGGCGGTGGCGATTTCCTGCCCCGTCATCATGAATCCGCCGTCGCCCATAAAGCCGACGACCGTGCGCTCCGGAAAGGTAATGCTGGCCGCCACCGCCGCCGGAACGCCGTAGCCCATCGCGCCGGAAGTCGGGGCCAGAAGGCGCTTCGGGCGGTCATAAGAAACAAACCGCTGCGCCCAGCCGCTGAAATTCCCGGCGTCGGTCGTAATCACCGCATCTTCCGGCAGGACTTCCAGCATGTCTTCCATCACCCCGTCGAGATCAAGCTCGAATTTATCGCGGCTGCGGATGGCAATCCAATCCACATATTCGCCGCGCAGCCGCGCCGTCCACCCCTGCCATGCGCTGCCGTCGATGGAGATCCCCTCGACCGCTTTGGCAAACTCGCCCACGGTGGAATGAATGGCGAGCTTCGCCTGATAAACCTTATTGAGCTCCGAGGCATCGGGATAGACATGGATCAGCGTCTGTTTCGGCTGCGGCGGCGTGATGACGGTATAGCCCTGCGTCGTCATTTCGCCCAGGCGCGCGCCGACCGCCAGAATCACGTCGGCCTCCTGCACATGCTTAATCAGGCGGCTATCGACCGTGGTGCCGAGCACCCCGGCATAACAATCATGGTTGTTGTGAAAAGCGTCCTGACGGCGGAAACTCGCCACCACCGGCAATTTGGCCGCGGCGCAAAAACTCTCGAAATGCTGGATAGAAGCGTCGTTCCAGCTGCCGCCGCCGACGATCACCAGCGGTTTTTTTGCTGTGGCCAGTATCTCTTTCAGCGCGGCAATATCGTGATGCGTGGGGGCAAAGCGGGCAGGCGCTTTGGGATAAACGATCTCCACATCCGATTCATCGCAGAGCATGTCTTCCGGCAGCGCGATCACCACCGGGCCCGGACGCCCCTCCGTCGCCACCTCAAAAGCCTGTTCCATCACGCGGGGAATGTCGGCGGCGTTCTCGATCTGCGTCGCCCATTTGGTGATCGGCGGCTTGAACATCTGGCGGTAATCAATTTCCTGGAATGCCTCGCGCCCCATCTGGTCGCGCGCCACCTGCCCCACCAGCAAAATCACCGGCGTCGAATCCTGCATCGCCGTATGCACGCCGATCGCCGCGTTGCAGGCGCCCGGGCCCCGCGTCACGAAGCACACGCCGGGCAGCCCGGTCAGCTTGGCGTAAGCCTCGGCCATGAACGCCGCGCCGCCCTCCTGGCGGCAGGTCACCACGCAAATGTCGTTCGCCCCCGCCATCGCGTCCAGCGCATCCAGATAGCTCTCGCCGGGCACGCAAAAAACTTTCTTCACGCCATGGGCGCGAAGGCTTTCGATCAGGATATTTCCACCGCTACGTTGCTGCATATACAACCTCTTTTCCTAAGCACGGGAACAATGTAAACTACGGAAGGATAATTTCAATCCGAAAGAACTGATATGCAACTGCTTTTTGTCTTCTGCGCCCTGATTTTAGCGTTTTTCGGCAGTTTGCCCGCGAAAGCAGGCAGCCACGCGCAACTGCGAATCGGCATGTCGCAGTTTCCCTCCTCCCTGCACCCGTCCTTTGACGACATGACCGCCAAAAGCTACGTGCTGGGCATGAGCCAGCGCCCGGTGACCGCCCATGACGCCAACTGGCAGCCGATCTGCATCCTCTGCACCGAACTCCCCACCTATGCCAACGGCCGGGCCAAGAAGGAAACGCTCAAGGACGGCCGCCACGGCATCGCCGCAACTTACACTATCCAGCCCAAGGCCACGTGGGGCGATGGCGTCCCGGTCACGACCAAAGACATTCTTTTCGGATGGGAAGTCGGCAAGCACCCGCAATCCGGCGTCGGCAACAGCGACTTTTTCGCCAGGGACATCGCTTCCGTCACCGCCATCGATGACAAAAACTTCACCATCCATTTTTCCAAGGAACAATGCGAATTTGCCTCGATCAGCGATTTCTTCGCCCTGCCGGAGCATCTAGAGCGGAAGATTTTCGAGCAGGATCCCGCCACCTATAAAAACCGCACCCTCTACAACACCGCCCCCGCCAACCCCGGACTCTATTGGGGGCCTTACAAAGTCGTCAAGGTTGACAGCGGCGCCTCCATCACCCTTGATAAAAATCCGACGTGGTACGGCGCCCAACCTGCTTTCGACACCATCACCGTCAAGATCATTGAAAACAGCGCGGCGCTGGCCGCCAACCTGCTTTCCGGCGACATCGACTACATCGCCGGCGAACTGGGGCTGGCGCTCGACCAGGCGATTGCCTTTGAAAAGCGCCTGAAACCCGGAGCCTATCAGGTGGTATATAAGCCCGGCCTCATCTACGAGCATATCGACCTCGATCTCGACCAGCTGCCCTTCAACGACCTGCGCCTGCGCCAGGCGCTGATGTACGGGATGAACCGCGAAAAAATCAACCGGACGCTGTTCGACGGCAAGCAGCCGGTGGCGGCCACCGACGTCAACCCGCTGGATACCGTTTACAACAAGGACGTCAAACAATACGCCTATGATCCGGACGCCGCCGCAAAACTGCTGGACGATGCCGGCTGGAAAACCGCCCCGGACGGCGTCCGCGCCAATGCCAAGGGCGAAAAACTGTCGTTCACCCTCTCCACCACCGCCGGCAACAAGACCCGCGAGGTCATCGAGCAGGCGCTCCAGTCGGACTGGAAAAAACTGGGCATCGACGTCAAAATCGAAAACCAGCCCGCGCGGGTGCTGTTCGGCGACACGATCCGGGAGCGGAAATTCAAGGGCGGCGTGATGTTCGCCTGGACCAGCGCCCCGAAAAACATCCCCAAAACCAGCCTGCATTCATCCATGATCCCGACGGCCGCCAACAACTACGCCGGGCAGAATTATTCCGGCTACATCAACAAGAATATCGACAAGATCATCGACGACCTGGAAGTCGTCTGCGCGCCCAAGGCCAACCAGGCCCTGTGGGACTCGCTGCAAAAAATCTATGCCGACGACCTGCCCGCCCTGCCGCTTTACTACCGCGCCGAAGCCTATTTCATCCCGCAATGGCTGAAGGGTATTATACCGACCGGCCACATGCAGCCGACCACGCTGTGGATTGAAAACTGGAGTGCTGCCGAATGAAGAAGTTTTTCAGGTTTGTTCTCAAATTTTTTATTTCCGTCATTATGATCTGCTATGTCCTGATCGGAATCTCCGCGTCTTTCACGCTCTATAAAATGGAGATGAACGCCCGCCAGAGCATCAGTGACCTCAGCTCCGTCATCCAGGCAGCGATCGATGAAGGCCGCCCCGGCGATGTCTTTACATGGGTGCATCTCCGGCCGCTTGCCGAGACAGCGGCGCTGATCGACATCATCACGCCGGAAAGCGGAAAACTGAACCCCGACATATTTTTCGAGATTTCGTCAAGGCAGATCAGGCAGGGCCTCATGGAAGACGCCCTGTTCTGGTCCCAGCTGGGCAGATACCGGCTGCGCTACGATGCGCTGCGCTGCGGCGCGCCGGATTCGGTGGAGACACTCAGTAAAATTATGCAGGTGCTTTCCTCCCCGAAACTCCAGAATTTGTTGCAGCAGCATCCCGAGCTGGTAAAAAAATCCCTCAAGCAGGTGCTGGATTTTGACGCAAAATACCCGGCCAACAACAGCCCCGCCTCCATTTGCGCCACCGTCAACAAGATAACAAAAAGCAACGCCCCCCAGATACCCCGGGAACAATGGGGGCGCATCCGCCTGACCCTGCGGGCGGTCGCCGAACAAAATTTGAAGGAAATGGACGGACAACGCCCTTGATCAGCGCACGCTTTGTTATTCACCGCCTGCTCCAGACACTGGCCACCCTCATCGTCATGTCCTTTCTGGTCTATGCGCTGATCGGCCTGATGCCCGGCGATCCGGTGGACCTGATGATGGCCGGCAACCCGCACATGACGCCGGAAGATGCGGCGCGGCTCAGGGCGCTCTACGGGCTTGACCGCCCCTTGCTCGAAAGATACGGCCATTGGGCTTTAGCCGCCCTCGGCGGCGACGCCGGTTACAGCCGCCTTTACGGCCTGCCGGTACTGACGGTGCTGCTGCCGCGCCTTCTGAACACCGCCTGTCTCATGGGCGCGTCCCTGTTGCTGACCCTGGCGATCGCCTTGCCGCTGGGCATTCATGCGGCGCGCCGGCCGAAATCCGCCGCAGACAAAGCCATCAATATTTTCTGCCTGTCCGGCATGTCGCTGCCCGCCTTCTGGCTGGCGCTGCTGCTCATCAGCCTGTTTGCGGTGAAGCTCGGCTGGCTGCCGGCCAGCGCGACGCTTGAAGACCCCCTTTCGCTGCTGCTGCCGGTCATCACGGTGACGCTGGCCGGCCTCGCCGTTTATATCCGCCATATCCGCAGCGCGATGATCGATGCGCTCCAAGCCGCCCACATCAAGACCGCCTTCGCCAAAGGCTGCTCCGAAAGCCGCGTCATCTGGCATCACGCCTTCCGATGCGCGCTGCCGCCGGTGGTGACAATTTTGATGCTGGACCTCGGCGCGCTCCTCGGCGGCGCCGTCACCATTGAAACGATTTTCGCCTACCCCGGCATGGGCAAGCTGATGTTCGACGCCGTGATGGGCAACGACTTCAACCTGGCGCTGACCGGTTTTCTGCTGTTGACCGCTTTTGTCATGCTCGGCAACTTTCTGGCCGACATCGCCTATGCTTTTCTCGACCCGCGCGTGGATAAACCGGCATGAACCGCAGCGTCGCCCTGCCATCCCTTATTCTCCTCCTGCTGCTCATTCTTTCATTATCCGCCGGCGGCATCGGGCAGTTCCTGTCCATCGACAGCAATGCCGCCGACCTGACAACGCGCTTTTTACCGCCTTCCGGCGCGCATTTTTTCGGCACCGACGAGCTGGGGCGCGATATTTTCCTCCGCCTGCTCTATGGCGCGCGCGTGTCGCTGGGGGTGGGGTTTATCGCCGCCCTTGCCACCTCCCTGATCGGCACCGCCATCGGCATGGGGGCGGGATATGGCGGCGGAAAAACAGACGCCCTCCTGATGCGCCTGACCGACATCCTGATCGCCCTGCCGCTATTACCCCTCTTAATCATCCTCTCGGCGGTGGATGTGACAAAACTGGGTTTCAGCGCCGCCGCCGGGGATACGAGCCTTTATAAAATCATCGTGCTAATTTCCCTGACCGGCTGGACCACCGTCGCCCGCCTCACCCGCGCCCGCACCCTGACGCTCAAGAAGATGGATTTCGTGCTGGCGGCGCGGGCACTCGGCGTCGGCCATGTCCGCATCATCCTCCGGCATATTTTTCCCAACCTGCTCAATACCGTGATGGTCGCCACCGCGCTCTCCATCGGCAACATCATCATGATTGAATCGGTATTGAGCTTTTTGGGGTTAGGCATCCAGCCGCCGCTGCCGAGCTGGGGCAATATGCTGACCAACGCCGAGGACAATATCTGGGAGCACGCCGCCCTGACGGTCTATCCCGGCGCGCTGATTTTCATCACCGTGCTGGCGTTTAATTTTCTGGGAGACGGGCTACAGACGGCGCTGGACCCGAAGACAAAGCGAAATTAACGGCAGCCGCACCCGCCGCAGCCGGAACCGCAGCCGCCGCTGCTTTGCTCTTCCTCATCTTCCATGGCGTAAACATCCAGCACGATGACGTCACGTTGTTTCTGCAATTCCTGCGCGGCGAGCAACGCCTGTTCTTCCGGCGAATTCTCTCCGGCGAAAAAGCTTTTCAGGAACCCGATCATGCGGCCAGGCTTTCTTCGGCTTTGGTGTAATCCAGTTTCAGGTCGTGCGCGACTTCAGGCTGGGTGATCTTGCCCTTGCAGACGGTCAGGCCATTGCGCAGGTGTTTGTTATCCTGCAAAGCCTTGACCCAGCCCTTGTCGGCGATTTCGATGCCGAAAGGCAGGACGGCGTTGTTCAGCGCCTGCGCCGAGGTGCGCGGCACGGCGCCCGGCATGTTGGCGACGCAATAATGCACGATGTTATCGACGACATAGGTCGGGTCGTCATGGGTGGTCGGCTTGGAAGTTTCCGCACAGCCGCCTTGGTCGATGGCGATATCGACGATCACCGATTTGGGGCGCATTTTCTTCAGCAGGTCCCGCGTAATCAGCTTCGGCGCCAGCGCTCCCGGCACCAGCACCGCGCCGATGACCAGGTCCGCCTTCGAGACGTATTGCTCCACGGCGCCGTGGGTCGAATAAATGATATTGGCTTTGGGGCCGAACAAGTCTTCCAGCTGGCGGATGCGCTCCAGCGAGCGTTCAAGGATGGTGACGCGCGATTCCAGGCCGATGGCCATTTTCGCCGCATTGGTGCCCGCCACGCCGCCGCCGAGAATGACGACTTCCGCCGCCTTGACGCCCGGCACGCCGCCGATCAGGATGCCCGAGCCGCCGTTGGTGATCTGCAGGTAATAAGCGCCGACATGCACGCCCATGCGCCCCGCCACTTCGCTCATCGGCGCCAGCAGCGGCAAGCCGCCGCGTTCGCTGGTCACGGTTTCATAAGCAATCGCCACCGCGCCGCTGTCGATCAGGCCCTTGGCCTGCGCCGCGTCGGCTGCCAAATGCAGATAGGTGAAAAGCACCTGACCCTTGCGCAACATCTTGCATTCATTGGCCTGCGGTTCCTTGACCTTGACGATCATGTCGGCCTTGGCGAAGACATCGGCGGCTGTGCCGACGATCTTGGCGCCGGCGGTGATATAATCGTCGTCGCTGGCCTGGATGCCGGCCCCCGCATTGGTCTCCACAATCACCTGATGGCCGTGGCGCACATATTCGCTCACGGATGTCGGGGTCAGCCCTACCCGAAACTCTTTGGTCTTAATTTCTTTTGGTACGCCGATCAGCATTGCTTTTTCTCCTTGGGGGTTTAATAATGCCCCCATACTATATAGACCCCTCAACCAATTCAAGAGTATATTATGCTAAATAACCTCATTAAAAAGATATTTAAAACCCCGACCGAAAAAGCCATTCATCACGAAAGCCAGTTTGTGGCCTATAACTACAAGCCCCTGCCCGTGCTGCTGACCCGCGCCGAAGGGGTCTATGCCTGGGATATGGAGGGGAAAAAATATCTGGACATGATGAGCGCTTATTCCGCCGTCAGCTTCGGGCACTCCAACCCGCGCATCGTTAACGTCCTGATCGAACAGGCAAAAAAGCTGGCCATGACCTCCCGCGCCTATCACACCGACAAGCTGGGGCCCTTCATGGAGAAGCTCTGCCAGGTGACGGGGCTGGACCTCGCGCTGCCGATGAACACCGGCGCGGAGGCCGTCGAGACCGCCATCAAGGCCGCCCGCCAGTGGGGCTACATGGTCAAGAAAATCCCGGAGAATCAGGCGGAGATTATCGTCGCGGAAGGCAACTTCCACGGCCGCACCACCACCATCATCAGTTTTTCGACCGAGCCGGACTACCGCAAGAACTTCGGCCCCTTCACGCCCGGCTTCAAGGCCGTGCCGTTCGGCGACATTGATGTTATCGCCAAGGCCATCACCCCCAACACCTGCGCCGTGCTGTTCGAGCCGATCCAGGGCGAAGCCGGCATCAAGGTGCCTTATGACGGCTTCCTCCGCGACCTGCGCAAGCTCTGCGACGACAACAACGTGCTGCTCATCATGGATGAAGTGCAGTCCGGCCTGGGCCGCACCGGAAAAATGTTCGCCTTCCAGCACGAAAACATCATGCCCGACGCGCTGATCCTCGGCAAAGCGCTTGGCGGCGGGCTGCTGCCCGTTTCCGCCCTCGTCGGCACCAAGGAAGTGATGGGACTGTTTGTTCCCGGCTCCCACGGCTCGACCTTCGGCGGCAACCCGCTGGCCTGCGCCGTCGGGCTTGAAGCGCTCACGGTGATGGAAGAAGAAGACATGGTGAAGAACTCCGCCACCCTCGGCGAATATATGCTGACCCAGCTGCGCGGCATGAACAGCCGCCTGATCCGCGAAGTGCGCGGCAAGGGCCTGTGGATCGGCGTCGATTTCGACCCCAAATACGTCTCCGCCCGCACCGTCTGCGAGAAGATGATGGAAAAAGGCGTGCTGTCCAAGGAAACCCACGAAACCGTCGTCCGCTTCGCGCCGCCGCTGACCATCACCCGCGCGCAGATCGACGAAGCGCTTACGGTCGTCCGAGAAGTTGTTCGGGAATTGGAAGCGGCATTGTAGCCCGGGTGCGGTTGTTGTAAAAATCCGCCTTTTCCTTGTTGCCCAGATGGGCGTAGATCGCGCCCAGAATCTGGTTGGCCCAATAGAAATCCGGCGCCAATTCCAGCGCCTTGTCCAATTGCTCGATAGCTTCGGGTATCTGGCCGCCGCCCTGCGACAAGGCACGGTTTACTTCGTCAGGAGTGACAATGCCGTTTCTATCCATTCTGGCGCGCAGATAAATCAGCGCGAAATTGGTATGCACACCCATCATCATCGGCTGCATCCGCGCACCGGGATCGGCGGCGACAAGGCGGAACTGCCCGATCGCCTTGTCAAACTCGCCCTGCCCCCAGTAAAACAGGCCGAGGTTGTTGTGCTCCCGACCGGTGCTCTCGCCGCAGGCTAAAATATTCTCGTAGAATGTGCCCGGGCTGTACCACACCCTGTTTTGCAAATAGGCTTTAGCGCCCAGAAACATTGCTGCCAGCGTTACAACGCTGACTATTACTTTTTTCGATGTCCAGCGATCAGCCCAGACCGCCATCGTCTGCGCCATGCCCAGAAAGAGTCCGGCAGCCGGCAAATACAGCCAATGTTCCGCCACCAACGCATTGATGGGAATGACAATGCCGGTGTTCGGCGCGTGAGCTACGGCGAACCACAGGAGGCCCCAGCTCAGCGCCAATCCGCGCCTTGCCCGTCCCCAGAGGATTTGCAGCGCAGCCGCGGCAACCATCGCTGCGCCCGCCAGCACCTGCCATGACCAGAAATTGCTGAAGACAGGATAGGTGCGCTCCATATGCAGCCCCATCGGCCAGACGAGCAGCCTGAAATAAGCCGGCAGGGTCGCCAGGCTGGTCAAAACGCGGTTGGCGAGATTGTCTGCATAGGATTGGAGGTCAGGCACGCCGCGCGGGTCATAGACGCTGTACCCCGCTCTCTGCAACGCCAGCCATCCGGCCATATATACCGCCGCCAGCAGCCACAGCGGCCAGGTCTTGAGATAAGTGGCGGGGCGCAGGCGCTCCTTGCTCACGAGAAAAAGGGTGATCGTCGTCAGTGCCGGAAAAACGATAGCGGATTCCTTGGCTCCCAGCGCCAGCACAAATAACATGCTTGCCAGCCAGATCTTGCGCGGCGTGAAATCCGGCAGCAGCACCAGCAGTCCTGACAGACAGAAGAAGCTGAACAGCGGATCGGCGGTGGAGGCCATATAGGCCACCGCCTCCGTAAACAGCGGATGCACCGCCCACAGCAGCGCCGCCGCAAAACAAGCCCCGGGCCTTAAGGACAAGCGGCAGCCCAGCCGGTACACCAGCCCCGCATTGGCCGCATGCAGGGCGACATTCAGCGTATGGAACGCCGCCGTCGAGAGCCCGAAAGCCTGATAGATGAAAAAATACAGCAGCATCTGCAGCGGACGGTAAAAGCCCCCGCCCATGCCCGCGCCGCTGTTGGTCAGGCCCGTCAGGAGATCGGGCAGATGCCGCCAATCCCGCAGCAGGCCGTTCTGGACGATCAGGACCATGTCATCGAGGACAAACGCGTTGCGATAGACGTTCGCATAAACGACGAAAACCGCCGCCGCCAGGAAAAGGTAAGGCGCGGCGTGGCGCTGTTGGGGGGATAGAGACTGGAACCAGCTATATGCTTTCATGTTTAACCCTATTGATCCTTCACATGTTTTTCAGCCAAAGCGTTGTAAAATGACGCTTTCTTTTTATCTTGCTGGTACTCGTAGATAACCGCCAGAAACTTGTTGGTCCAGTAAAAATCCGGATCCAGCTCGTGCGCCTTCTCCATCTCCATGATCGCTTCCGGAACCCGGTCCGACAGCGGCAGGACGCGCTTCAGTTCCTCGACGGTGACCGTGCCGCCCTCCCCCTCCGGCCTGGCCCCCAGATACATGAGCCCGAGGTTGAAATGCCTGAATGGAAGCTTCGACACCGACACCCCTCTGTAATAGGCAATCGCCATGCGCTGATATTTGATCGCCCTTTCAAAATCGCCGCGCGCCCAGTAATTTTTGCTGAGATTGGCGTAAGCCCTCACCGAATCTTCACCTGATGCCAGGATATTTTCGTAATAGGTGACGGGATCATGCCAGGCCCGGTTTTGAAAATAAGTTTTGGCGCCAAGCGGCAAGGCCGCCAAAACCACGAGCCCCGCCATGATCGCCGGCGCAGGTTTTGGCTTCAGGCTTTCAAAACATGACGCCACGCCCAGAAAGAGCCCGACAGTCGGCAGATACATCCAGTGATCGCAAACCAGTGCATTGATCGGGATAAGGATGCCGGTATTCGGCGCATGGGCCACCGCAAACCACAGCAACCCCCAGCTCAAAACCAGCCCGCGCCGCGCCTGCCCCCAGAGGATTTGCAGCATCGCGCCGGCAGCCATCACAATCCCGGCCATCACCTGCCATGACCCAATGCCTGTAAAAATGGCGAAGACACGCTCAAGGTGCAAATCATGCGGCCAGACAATCAACCCAAAATAAACCGGCAAGGTCGCCAGCGCGGTCAGAACGCGGTTCAAAGGATTGTGCTCATAGGCTTCGAAGTAAAGCGCATCCATGTGATCGTACATAACGATGCTGCCGGCCTTGTGGCGATACATCAACTCCACAGCCACATACACCGCCGCCAGCAGCCACAGCGGCCAGGTCCTGAGATAGGTGGAAAAACGCAGGTGCTCCTTGCTCACCAGAAAAAGGGTGATGGTCGCCAGCGCCGGAAAGACGACGGCGGATTCCTTAGCTCCCAGCGCCAGCACGAACAGCAGGCTCGCCGTCCAGATTTTGCGCTGTGTGAAGTCTGGCAGCAGCACCAGCAGCCCCAACAAACAGAAAAAGCTAAATAGAGGGTCGGCCGTGGAGGCCATATAGGTCACAGCCTCGGTATGGAGGGGATGAACGGCCCACAACAGCGCCGCCGCGAAACAGGCGCCGGACTTTAATCCGAGGCGGCAGCCCAGCCGGTACATCAGCCCGGCATTGACGGCGTGCAGGGAAAGATTCAGGAGATGGAACGCCACGGTCGATGCCCCGAAGAGCTGATAAAGGAAAAAATACACCAGCATCTGTAGCGGGCGATAGAAAAAGCCCTCGGAACCGGCGCCCGCCTCGATGATATGGGTCAGCATATCCGGCAAGCGGCTCCATTCCAGCAAAAAACCGTTGTGGACGATCAGCCGCAAATCATCATTGATGAAAGTGTTGCGATAGACATTCGCATACACGGCAAAAACCGCCGCCGCCAGGAAAAGGTAGGGCGCGGCGCTCCTCATATCTTTAACTCCGACCCTTTTCATTGACTCCTGCACCGCATCGTTTATTTTATAAAGGGTAGAGGGAGGAGCCGTTTTGAGCAAGGAAAAACCCGTCATTACCGTCGTCATCCCCTGCTACAAAGTGAAGGGGAAAGTGCTCGGCGTCCTTGCCCGCATCCCGCCGGAAGTATCCCACATCATTTGCGTCGATGACGCCTGCCCGGAACAAAGCGGCGCTTTCATAAAGCAGTCTTGCCGCGACAAGCGGGTGCAGGTCATCTTCCATGAAAAAAACCGGGGCGTGGGCGGCGCCATGGTCACCGGATACAAGGCCGCGCTGACAACGGATGCGGACATCGTCGTCAAGGTTGATGGCGACGGGCAGATGGCGCCGGAGCTGATTCCCGCCTTCACCGCGCCGATCCTGAAAGGAACCTGCGACTACACCAAGGGCAACCGTTTCTTCAGGCCCGAGGACCTGCATGGTATGCCGGGCTTACGTATCTTCGGCAACGGCATATTGAGTTTCCTGACCAAGCTGTCCGGCGGCTACTGGGATATTTTCGACCCGACCAACGGCTATACCGCCATTCATGCGCGAGTGCTGCGGCAGATCCCGCTGGAAAAACTGGACCCTTCCTATTTCTACGAAAGCGACATGCTGTTCCGCCTCAACATCCTGCGCGCCGTGGTCAGGGACATCCCGATGAGCGCCGTCTATGACGGGGAAGAAAGCGGCCTGACCATCCGCCGCATCCTCTGGCCGTTCCTCAAGGGGCACGCGCGCAACTTCAGCAAGCGCATCGTCTATAACTACTTCCTGCGCGACTTTCATATCGCTTCTCTGGAGCTGCTGCTGGGGATTGTTTTCCTGCTGTTCGGGATCGTGTTCGGGCTGGTGAAATGGAGTCTGGGAGAGGAAACGGGAATCCCGGCGAGCGCCGGCACCGTCATGCTGGGCGCCCTGCCCGTGATTCTGGGATTCCAGATGCTGCTGTCGTTCCTGCAATTCGACATCCAGTCCGTGCCGCGCACCCCGCTGCACCAGAGCCTGCCGGATTAGCCTTTCCGGAGCCTGAAAACAAAAAACCGGTTGATGACGAACGACAATACCGCGCAGACAGGGATGACAAGGGCCTGCGCCACCAGCTTATTCAATCCCGCCAGGTCCACCAGAACATAAAGCGCCGCGATGTTCAGACCCAGCAGGAAGACATAGGTCAGGATAAAACGGGGATAGCTGCGGAAGGAACGCTCGCCGGCGGTGAAAACAAAAGCCCGGAACGTGACGAAGCTGAAGGTCACGCCGATGACATAGGATAAAATGATCGACCAGAAATAGGAAAGGTCCAGCGCCACCACGCCGAAGGCATAGACCAGGTAGCCGAACAGCGTATTGACGCCGCCGGTCACGAGAAAACGCCACATCTGGCGGGACAGTTTCACGGTCCCCTCACGCTGCGGGGCCATTTTTTCTTTTGTCCATGATTTTCTTGAATTGAGCCGTGGCCCGCGCGGCAAAATCTTTTTCGGCGAAGAAATTGAAGGCATCCCCAAGGCTTGAAGACCTGCCTGCATCCGAAGGGAGATCGCGGTTATCGCCCGGCTTGCGCGCCGCTATGTTCTTAAGCGCTTCCGCCGGCGTGGTGGCTGCGGGGTCCAGCAGGGCGCGGTCGATGAATCTTTCGTAAGCAGCGGCATCATGGATATTTATCACGGCACCGGAAGCTTTGGCCTTGCGGCAGTCGGCAATTTTCCTGATGGCGATGTCGGGGTCGCCGTTTTTCAAGGAAAACGCGCTTTCAAACAATACGGCGGCATCGAAGTGCTCGATGTAGGTTTTGAAGCTCACGGCGAAGTCGCGCAGGAAGCGGAAGCCGCGGGGATGGTCCGCCGCGCGGCCCTGAATGGCCTGCGTGTAATTGGCATAGTCGAAATACGACTGCGGCTCCGAGGACAGCCCGATGAGAAGCGTTTCGTATCCCGCCCCGCCGCATTTTTTCTGCAGCTCGAGAATGAACGGCATGTTTTCCGCGTGATCGACGAGCAGGATGGAGCAGCCGTTTTTCACGGCCTCGTCAATCACCCTGCGGACGATGGCGCGGTAAGCATCCACAAGCTCGGGCCGTTTTTCTGGATGCTGCACGTGCTTGAGCGCGTCAAACCCGTCCATGCCGGCGAAGTTCCCCGGCGCAATGATGACCGTTGAGCTCTTGTCGATGAAATTTTTCTCAACCATCATGTGCTGCAGGACCGCCTGCCCCGTCTGCATGCCGCCGCCCACGACGATAAAACGCGGATTGTTTGCCGCCGTCTTGCCATCGGTCAGTGTTTTGACAATTTTATCGGCAGCGCTCATATCATCTGACACGAAAATCTCCCTGCAACTGATTGCGCAGAACAAATAGCATAATACACGATCAGCGGCGCTTTCACAACCTAGATCATAAATTTTCGTTTTGTTTCAATGGCTTATTTAAAGTCTGCCGGCCCCTTCAGCTTGTCCGACAGCGTGCCGATCGAGGTCGCGAAATGGGTGGAGTTGTTCCATTTCAGAATCACCCGGTAGTTATTATAGACGGCATAAACCGGCGTGCCCGCGCCGTCCGGCTGGATCAGGGATACTGTGGTTTTCGTATCGGTGAGCGGAATCGACCCGCCGCCCGGCAGCTTGATGCCCTTGCTGTTCCAGAATTTCAAAGGATACCGCTTGTCCAGCCCTAAAAGGCTGCGGTTGAAATGGGCTGGTAGCGCCACGCGCCGCCCCCACAGCTCGCCCTTCTTCCAGCCGCAGGTGGAAAGATAGTTGGCGGCGGAAGCGAACACATCCGCGGGCGTGCCCCAGATGTCGCGGCAGCCGTCCTTGTCGAAATCGACGGCAAAGCGGGAAAAACTCGACGGCATAAACTGGCACTGCCCCATCGCCCCCGCCCAAGAGCCCTTCAGGGACGAAGCGGGCATGCGCTCCTGCTCCAAAATCTTCAGCGCCTTGAAAAGCTCGCCGCGGAAAAATTCGCGGCGGCTGCCTTCATAAGCCAGCGTCGCCAGCGCATTCACCACGTTGAACCCGCCGGTATTCTTGCCGTAGCTTGTCTCCAGCCCCCAGAGGGCGACGATGACCTCGGGATCGACGGGATAAGCCACGCTGACATTTTTCAGCAGGGGTTTGTAGGTCTCCATATTCTGCTGGCCGTTGTTGACGCGGGTATCGCTCAGGACAGCCGCCAGATATTCTTCCAGCGTTTTGGTGCGTTCGGGCTGCTTGCGGTCCCGCTCCAGCACCGCCGCAAGCGGCTGCATGCTGTCCGGCAGCGCGTCATTGATGACTGCCTTCGAAATCCCTTTGGCGGCGGCTTCCTTTTTGAGCTGGTGCAGCCAGAGCAGGAATTTTTTTGATGTTGTCACCGTTGTTGTCACCGGCGCCTTTGTTTCAGGGGCGCGCTGCGAACCGGCCCCGCCGGCCAGCGGCGGCAAAACCAGGCACGCGCAGAAAAACGCCTTTCTGAGGATTTTGGTGAAGTTTTTCACGATCAGGAAACCTTATGCGATGACGACGGAACGCGCCTATTGTCATAGCGCTTATAACCGTTCCCGTAAAGAGAATCTTTTTCCGCTAAGTCATTGATTTAAATGGTGCCGGAAACAACCCAATAATTGCTTAACCTTTATATATTAGCATACGGAGAGACAGATACACTCCTTCCCCACCGCGAGCGATCCATATGCACCGTCACCGGAAACCGAAACGCCACAGACGCAAGAACAGCCCGTCCCGGCCTGCTGCGGCAAAAAAAAGCATCCGGCTGGAGCGTAAAAAAGGCCTTTACCTGAAAGACGTCGGCGGCAAGGGCCGCGGCGTATTCTGCGCCCACAATATCGCGGCGGGCGAGGAGCTGGAAATCACCCCGGCCCTTCTCCTCAACGAGGCGGCGACCAAGCATGCCGATCAAACCATCCTGGTGAACTACACCTTTATAACCGGAAAGATCTCCAAGCGCCTGCGCGACCGCGCGCATATCAAAAAAACCGACCGCTGCAGCAGCGTTATCATGGGCGTCGCCTCTTTTTGCAACCACACCGATACCCCGAATGCCGAAATTCTCTGGGAAGAACAGAACGGCACGCTCTACCATACCCTGCAAGCGACGCGCCCCATCCCCAAAAACACCGAAATCTGCACCACCTACGGGGACGGGTGGTTTGAGAATAGGGAGTGGTGATCTCAGGCCCCCCAGTTGGGGATAACGACCCACCACTGCAGACTGCAAACGAGGCTATCAGCAAGCGGATTTTGGATGCCATGACATCTAAGCCGAAGAAGGATAACGTTGTAAAATTAACCAATAAATAGAATAGGCTTAACTGTAATCATAGGGCGATAAACTAAGCGATTCCAAATAAATACGCTTTTTAGTTGATATAATACGCTAATTAGCGTATTATAGTAATCATAAGGATAGATTAGAGAAATGATTAAAAGCATTAAACACAAAGGCCTTAAGGAATTATACGAAGAAGGCTCCACGAGGAGAATTAATCGGATCCACATTGGGAAGTGTATAATGATTTTAAACGCACTTGAGGTGGCAAAGCAGCCGCAAGATCTTAATATCCAGGGTTTTGCATTCCATGGATTAGAAGGAAAACCGAAGCGCTATTCGGTGAAGGTGAATAAAAATTATCGAGTAACTTACGGATGGGATAACGATGGTGCGGCAGCAATTGATTTTGAGGATTATCACTAAATAGGCTGTAGCATATAGCGCAGACTGAGACGCATGGAGGCGTAAAATGAAGAATAACTTACCCCCGGTACACCCAGGGAATTACATTAGAGAGGCTATCTCTGAAATGGCTTTTAGTCAGGCGGAGATAGCAGGGGTGCTTGATATTTCGCCACAGTATCTCAGCGATATTATCAATGGCCGGAAGGGATTAACGCCCGAGATGTGCTTCAAGCTTCCTGAGGTGATGGGAAGTACTCCTGAGTTTTGGGCAGATCTGCAAAAGACATATGATCTTAAAAAAGCCGAAGCAGATAAAGGTGTCGCAGGAGCAAAAGACGCGGTCAGGAAAAGATTTTTCGAGCTGAGCAATGTTCTTGCTGCCGAGCTTTCTAAAAAGCCAGAAATAAAGAGAGTGGCTTATAGACGGGTAACTGGTGGGAAACTCATTGCCGCAAAGGTGGCCCCTAAGAGCCGCAGCAAAGATAAAGAACGAGCATAAAAATATCATTTATTTTGCACGACTCACAGCATGGATTTGGAAGAACGCTATCCCACCACCCTTAAATTTCAGCCATTCGTCAACGATGATGGGCGCGTGATAGAGGAGGAATCTGATTATATTCTCAGGATACAAGATGGGATTCTTCCAAACTGGCCTGCGGAAGTGCTGAAAGAGTGGCTTTATCGACACAACACGCATATGGAAGAATATAGCTTTCTTGGTTTTGAAAAGTTTCAATTTCAAAAAGAGACTTGGGACATCACCCAGATTCCTGGCAGAGATGCCTTCAAAGATGAAGGATTTTGCGACAACTTTCAGAGCGTGGATAAACGTGCAGCCAGTAACCCACGTGACTGGCTGGCGCATTATATGATGCGGGAAGGCACCTGGAACTCGCCTATCATTTTATTAGATAACAAAAGTGACATTTACAGACACCCAAACGGGAGAAAATTAAAGTCGCCATACCATCTGCTGGAAGGTCATCGCCGCCTATCGTTTCTCAATGGGCTAATAAGATTGGAGAAAGCGCTAAAGACACATCCATTATGGATTGTACGCATAGCTATGCTGTAGCTACGATATTCAAACGATTCTCTGATTTTAAGATAACTCATTGATAAAAATGGTGCGCCCGAAGGGAGTCGAACCCCTAACCTTCTGATCCGTAGTCAAACGCTCTATCCAATTGAGCTACGGGCGCATTTGAGTCTCAAGAGCAAGCAATGTAACCTAAACCACCGGCATATGGCAAGTGGATTTATTCTCTTATTTATCAAGGCGCTTGTATCTCAAAACGCTCCTTGATGAATTGCAGGCCGCGGATCAGGCCGAACTGGTCGATGCCGTGGCCGAGGCCGGGGCGCAGGATGGCTTCCACCTCAAATCCGGCGGCAGAGAATCCGGCCTCGACGTCCTGCAGGCAAAACGGGGGCACGACATCGTCTGCGTCGCCGTGGATCGCCAGCACCGGCGGTTTCACGATGGCGGGGTCCTGCAGCCCCTGCGCATCCAGCAGCATCCCTGAATAGCCGATAATCCCGGCGCAAGCCTTCTGGCGGCGCGGCAGGGCGTACATCGCCATCATGGCGCCTTGCGAAAATCCGGCCACAAACAGGCGGCTTTCATCGACGTTCCATCGCTCCAGCTGCGCGTCGATATAAGCATTCAGGATCGCGGCCGGTTTCTGGATCGCGGCCGTGCGTTCAAGCTCTTTTGTCACGATGCCGTCCGCCGCGCGGATCGAAAACCATTGATAGCCGACTGACCACTGCTCGCACGGCTCGGGCGCGTTGGGCGACAGGAAAACGGCGTCGGTCAGCGCAAAGGCCCAGTCTTCGCCGATCGAGAGCAAATCGGCCCCGTTGGCGCCATAGCCGTGCAGGAACAGCACCATCTGCTTTGCCGTGCCGGATTTCGGCGGCAAAAACGGGCCTTCCAGCTGTTTTAACGAACTCATGAGAACACCCTTTTTATTCAAGCGACGGATTGTTATACTATAAAAAAGGAGCTGATTTCATGGATAAATTTTTCTTTATAGCAGCATTGATCTGTATGGCCGGCGTCGTCGCTTCCTTGTTCCTCGGGCTGTGGGCCATGACCAAGGACACAAAAAAAGACCACAAAACCAGCAATATCATGATGAGATTCCGGGTTTTGTTTCAGGGCCTGACCATCCTGTTCCTGCTCCTGGCCTATTTCTCCAAGTAACCTGATTATTAACCCTCTGTTTACCCCTCCAATGTTACAATTATGTAATATAAAGGGGTGCTGTTTATGGCGTCAAAAAGCCGCTCGGGGTTAACCAAGGAGGAACGCGAAGATTTCCTGCGCGCGCATGGGTTCGTGCCGCTGCGCTCCGGCAAGGGCAGCCATGAAATGTGGGAGCATCCCGAGTTGAAACTGCTGGCCCGCGCCAACAAGATCTCGCTGCCGGCCAACCTAATGTCGAACCCCTCGCAAAAACCCTGGGAAACGACCCTCTGCGCCGATCCGGCCGGCGGCACCTGGCGCGCCATGGTCAAGCACGCCGAATGGTGCCTGAGCACAGCCGAGCAGATCAAGAATGCCTCGGCGCATGAACAACTGCGCTGCAAGGTCGCCAGCCAGTTCCGCCAGGCCGTCCATGACATGCGGCAATGGAAAAAAGACCTCCGGCACCATTTTAAGGCCGATCTCTCCCTTGAAAAAGCGCCCCCCGCGCCGTTCAAGTATGAAGATTTCAAGGAATTGCTGGCGAAGAAAAATCAGCTTTCTAAGCCCTCCATGTGATGTGCTAGACTTTCCCCATGAAAATACTGTTCATCACCTCCACGCGGCTTGGCGATGGCGTCTTGTCCACGGGCGCGCTCGGCTATTTCATCGGCAAATATCCCGGCGCTGAAATCACCGTCGCCTGCGGCCCGCTGGTGAGCGGAATTTTCGAACCGGCACCCGGCGTCAAAAAGGTCATCGCCCTCAAAAAAGAGCCCTATGCCCTGCACTGGCGCAAGCTGTGGATGGAAACCGTCGGCACCGACTGGGACATCGTCATCGACCTGCGCAACAGCCTGATGTCGCGCCTGATCCGCGCCAAAAAAAGATATGTCTGGAGCCGGCAGGACGAGCAAAAGCACAAAGTCGAGCAAATCGCCGCCGTGATCGGCGCCGCCCCGCCGCCAGTCCCGGTTTTGTGGTTTGACAAGGCGACGCTGCACGAGGCGGAGACGCTGATCCCCACCGGCGCGCCGGTGCTGGCGATAGGGCCTGCCGCCAACTGGCCCGCGAAAACCTGGCCGGCGGAGAATTTTATCGAGCTGATCGGCAAGCTGACGGCAGCAGGCTCCATCCTGCCCCGGGCGCGGGTCGCCGTTTTCGCGGCGCCGGGAGAAGAAAAGACGGCTTATAAAGTCCTGAACGCGATCCCTGCGGGGCGGCGCATCGACATCATCTCCAGGGCGTCGCCGCTGGTTGCCGCCGCCGCCCTCGGGAGATGCAGCCTCTATATCGGCAATGATTCAGGCCTGATGCACTGCGCGGCGGCAGCGGGAGTGCCCACGCTCGGCCTTTTCGGGCCCAGCTGGCCGCAACTTTACCGCCCGTGGGGAAACCACTGCGCCTTCGTCTCGACGCCGGAGAACTTTGACCAACTCGTAAACTACCCGGGCTACAATCCGCGCACGGCGCCCTGCCTGATGGCTTCCCTGACAGTAACGGCCGCCTATGCGGCAGCCGTTGATCTGTGGAAGAAGGTTGCTGGAAAATAAACCCGGGTTATTGATTCGTCCCGACGCTATCAGCCCTTAACTCTTCCATCATGAGTTTTTCTTTGGCGATTGACGCGGCGCCGGTCAGGCCCGTTTCCCGGTATTGCTTGGTTTCCCGGTAAATATGGTGGGATTGCTGGTCGGTCTGATAACGCACGTATCTCACGCGTTCCCAGCCCTTGGAGCGCATGCAGCTTTCAAAATCATGAAAATCGGAATGCGCCACTTTTTTGTCGCCGAGGCGTGTCGGCGTATCGTAATACGCAAGATCGCCCGAGGCATTCAGGGCCCGGTGATAGTCGCTATGCGTGTCAGGCGGCATCGTTCCGCGCAGCGCGTCCAGCTCGACCATTTCGTCGATCACATGAACGCAGAGGGCGATATTCTCTTCCAGTTCCTGCTGCCCCTTGGGCCCCGTCATATAAAGCGCGGAGTTATCCTCAACGCGCTGCCAATACGCCTGGCCCATCGGCGAAGAAGAACACGCCGTCATGGCCAAAACCCCGATCGCCGCCAATACTGAAGCTACTTTGAATTTCATCTGGATACCGTCCTCCCGATTAAGTTAGACCATTTTGTCTGGAAAAAAAATAGCCTTATGGCTGAGACTGAAACCACCACGCCTCCCTGACAATTCCATAAACGGGAACGACATCCGGCTGCCGGATCTCCGCCGCATGCGCCACAAGGTCCATCCCCAGATAATGCATCGGGATCATGTAATAGCCCCACATGATCGCCCGGTCCAGGGCGCGCGCCCGCGCCACCAGCGTCTGCCGTTCGGAGGCCTGCGCGATCCCCGCGGCCAGACCATCAACCGCCGGGCTCTCGATGCCGGCATAGTTGCGGGAGCCTTTGGTTTCTGCCGCGGCCGTGCCCCAATAGTTCAACTGCTCGTTGCCCGGCGACAGGGAATTGATCCAGCGGTACATGACCATGTCGTAATCGAAGGCATCCAACCGCCCGACGAATTGCGCCGAATCGACGGTCCTGACCCGCGCCGCGATGCCGATTTTCTTGAGGGAACGTGAAAACTCCAGGGCGATTTTCTCGTCGCCGCGATCATTGAGCAGGATTTCAAAACTGAAAGCCTCGCCGGTTTTTTCATTGACGAGCGCCTGGTCCCTGTAAACCCAGCCGGCGGACTTGAGCAGCTCTATCGCTTTCCTCTGGTTCTCGCGGATATTGGAGGACGGCGGCTGCCACGCAGCGCCGAAGACTTCCGGCGGCAGCTGGTCTTTGTATTTTTTCAATGACGCCAGTTCTTCGCCTTCCGGCTTGCCCGTGGCGGCCAGTTCGGAATTGGGGAAAACGCTGCCGATCCGCTTGAAGGCGCCGAAAAACAGGTTCTTGTTGACCCAGTCGAAGTTGAACATCAGGCCGAGAGCTTCCCGCACGCGCCGGTCCTGAAACGCCGGACGGCGGGTATTGAAGACCATGGCGCGCAGCCATTCCGGGCGGTGGTGGGCGGTTTCCTGCCTGACCACCCTGCCCTCGTCCAGCGCCTTGAAATCATAGGCTGTCTTCCACTTGTGGATATTGTATTCCTGACGCAGGTTATAATCGCCGGCCTTGAACGACTCCAGCGCGATGTCGTCATCGCGGTAATAGGTATAAGTGATGGTATCAAAATTATACAGCCCCACGTTCACCGGCAGATCCTTCGCCCAGTAATCCTTCACGCGCTCATAGACAATCTTGCGCCCCGGCTCGACGGACTTGATTTTGTAAGGGCCGCTGCCGAGCGGCGTCTCCAGCGTCGTCTTGCTGATGTCATGCTTCTCCCAATAATGCTTGGGCAGCACCTGCATCATAGCGAGGATCATCACCGACTCGCGGTCGTATCCCTTGCCGAAAGTGAATTTAATATCATGATCCGACAGGATTTTAACGTCCTTAATCAGCCCATAAACCCGGCGTCGCACCGGATGGCCGTATTTAAGGTAGGATTCATAGCTGAATTTCACATCCGCCGCCGTCATCGGCACGCCGTCATGGAACCGCGCTTTTTTGTTGAGGTGAAAGATGATCCAGGAACGGTCGGGCGCAATGTCAATGCTTTCGGCGACCAGGCCATAGAGGGTGAAAGGCTCGTTCCAGGCCCGCTGCATCAGCTTGTCATTCAGCAGCTCCAATCCCTCGGCGCTATTGCCAAGAATGATATTGCCATTGAGGTTGTCGAAAGAGCCGTTTTTGGACGTCTTCAAATCGCCGCCCTTGGGCGCAGCCGGATTCACGTAGTCAAAATACTTGTAATCCGCCGGATAGCGCGGCTGGCCGTGCATGGCGAGGGCATGAGTGCTGTCCGCATAGGCGGCGGCGGAGGGAAAAAAAAGCAACAGCGCGAAAATCCAGCGCATCATCATGCCGCTTTCTTGTCCTTCAGCAATTGCGACAGGCTTCTTTGCGGGCGGGCGCCGACCTGCGCAATAATTTCCGCCGCGGCGATGGAGGCAATCCGCCCGCACTGCGCCAGAGGCTTGCCCCGGGTATAGCCGTAGAGGAAGCCCGCCGCATAAAGATCGCCGGCGCCGGTCGTGTCCACCACTTGGGCAACAGGTTCCGCCGGAATTTCAATCGTTTCTTTTTTACTGATAATCACGGAGCCTTTTTCGCTTCTGGTGATGACAGCCAGCTCGCAGTGCGGAAGGGCTTCCGGGAAGCTGTCGGTTTTATACAGTGACATGATTTCCGCCTCGTTGGCGAAAAGGATATCGACGTGGCTCCTGACCAGCTCCAGGAAATCATCGCGATGCCTATCGACGCAGAACGGGTCGGAAAGCGTCAGGGCGATCTTCTTTCCCGCCGCATGGGCAAGCTCCGCCGCCATGCGGAAAGACTGCTTGGCGTGGGCGCGGTCGAACAAATAGCCCTCCAGATAGGTCACCTGCGCGTTTTTAATCATCTTTTCGTCCAGGTCCATCGGCATGAAAAAAACGCTGGCGCCAAGATTGGTGCACATCGTGCGCTGCGCGTCCGGGGTAATCATGATGAGGCAGCGCGACGTCGGCACATCCTCCTTCAGCAGCGGCAGCGTATCATACACCACGCCGGTCGAGCGGATGTCATGGCGGAACACCTCGCCCATCTGGTCGTCGGCGACCTTGCCGATATAGCCGACCTTGCCGCCCATGGAGGCGAAGGCCGCGACCGTGTTGGCCGCCGAGCCGCCGGACATTTCTATGCACGGGCCCATTTTGGCATAAAGGGCTTTGGCCTGATCCGTCTCGATCAGGGTCATCGTGCCCTTGTGGATGTGGTTATTCTTCAGGAAGGCATCGTCGGTCTTGCATAAAACATCCACGATCGCGTTGCCGATGCCCACCACATCCAGTTTGTCTTTACTCATGAGCAAAATCCCTTTATTTTATTCTGATATTTCAGCAGGTTTACAATGGCACAAAAACGCAAAACAGACCAGTCCAAACTGGACGCCGCCGCCCTCCTCCTCCAGAAACTGGAGGAGAAAACGGCGCAGGATGTCAAAGCCCGCCTCGGTGATAGCTGGCGGGACAACCTTTTTGAAATCATGATGACCCGCCTCGATCTGGCGGCCAGACACAAGAAAACCTACGCCGCCATCCCTTCCACGCTCGGCCATGAACCGCAGCAGATACCGAAATTCGCCAGGCTGTTCCTGAAAACCATGCGCCGCATGCTGAAACTGGCCAAAGCGCCGACCTCCCCCCTGCATGTCGCCGCCTTCGGCGTCCTCTACGCCAGCGTCGTGAACGCCTTCCTCAACGACAACACCAAAGACCACGCCAAAACCATGGCCGCGCTGGACAAGGGGCTGGGCATGTTCGAGGAATTTGCCGGATATTTGCGGTGCAGATAAAAAACGCTATCCTCAATCATGTCGCACTGCTCGTTCCCTCCATCGAGAAGGCGGCCAACTATTTACGGCCTTTTTCTTTTGAGACCGGCCCCACCCAGGAATGGGATGGGGAGGGGACAAAGGAAATCTATGTCGGCAATACCCATTCTCAATCGGCCACGCTCTTGCTTATGGAGCCAATGAAGGACGGCGCCTATTCCCGCGCCATGCAAAAAAGAGGCCCCGGACTGCATCATCTTGCCATCGATGTTTTAAATCTGGAATCCTATATTGATGCCCTGTCAGGCTCAGGCTGGCTGCTGCATCCCAGGAGCCTGAAAACCATTCAGGCCAGCCGCACCGCCTGGCTGGCGCGCCCCGGCATTCCAACGCTTATCGAAGTTCAGGAAAGAGATGTCCTTGATAAAAAAACCCCTTTCATCAGTAAAGTGAGAATCCCCGGAATCTCTGCGGAACAGCTGAAAATGTTTCATGCGCTGGGCATACAGCAGGCTTGCGAAGAAACGGACAAAGGCCTGACGCTGGTCATTCAAAATCACAAAATCCGGTTTGAAGATTTAGTGTAACCGCCACGTTACAACGGCAGCCGGATCACCACCCTGAGGCCCCCGCGGTTGCTTTCTTCGAGGAAGATTTCGCCGCCGTGGCTGTGGACGATGTCCTGCGCGATGGACAGGCCTAAGCCCACGCCGCCGGTCTTCGGGTTGCGGGATTTTTCCAGGCGGTAAAACGGCTTGAACACTTCTTCGCGCTGCTCTTGGGGAATGCCGGGGCCGTCGTCATCGACGAAAATCTCCAACGCCTCCGCCTGCTCGCGCGCACTCACCCACACATGCTTCGCGTATTTGCAGGCGTTGCTGACGACATTGGCCAGCGCCCGCTCCACCGCCATGGGCCTGACGCGCACCATCAGCCGGTCTGTAAAGCTGGCCTGGACATCGCACCCCTGACGGCGGGCATTGCTGACGATACGCTCCAGCATGGATTTCATGTCCGTCATTTCCGTGCCTTCGTTGCCCTCGCCCCGGGCGAAAGTCAGGTAGCCCTCCAGCATCTTTTCCATTTCATCCAGGTCCTGGCGGAGGTTGCCGTTCTCTGCCGAGCCCTTCATCATCGCCAGCTGCAGCTTCATGCGGGTCAGCGGGGTGCGCAGGTCATGCGACACGCCGGCGAGCATCGCGGTGCGCTGCTCGATCTGGCGGCGGATGCGGTCGCGCATGTCGAGGAAGGCCGTCGCCGCCTGGCGCACCTCGCGCGCGCCCCCCAGCTTGAAGCTGCCGACGTCCTGCCCCTTGCCCAGCTTCTCGGCGGCAATCGCCAGGCGGTGGATCGGCCTGATCTGGTTGCGCATGAAGATGACGGCAATCGCCATCAGGACGATCGAACTGCCGATCAGCCAGAGGATGAAAATATAAGTGGTGGGGCTGATGAGCCGGTTGTTGTAGCAGATGTATTGGAGCGTGCGGCCATCATCCAGCCGGATGCTGACCTCAAAGCGCCTGCCGTCCGGATAGGGCGTGATCGTGAAAGACTCACTTATCCTTTCCCTGAGGGCTTTTTGCAGCTTGCTTTCAGCGCTATACCACATCAGGTTCACCGGACGGCGGGGGGGCTTGCCGGCCTCTTTCGGGGGATCAATGTTAAGCCGCAATCCAAGCCCCGTCGAGGCGTGCCTGATGATCCTGCCGATATCCTCCTGTGATCCGGCCTGCCTGACCTGCTCGGTAATCATGTCGATCTCGCCCGCCAGGGCGAACACCAGCTTGTCGCTCATGCTGTCCAGATGGCGGTTGATGAAGATATAGGCCACGATCATCTGCAACAGCAGGATCGGCACGACGATAATCATCAGCGACCGGCCATACAGCGTATGGGGGAAAATTTTCTGCTTGATATTTTTCCACGCACCGAGCATCAGTCGGACCACAGCACATAACCCTTGCCGCGCACCGTCTGGATATATTTCGGCAGCTTCGGGTCTTCTTCAAGCTTCTTGCGCAGGCGCGTCACCTGCACGTCAATCGTGCGCTCGGCGGAATCTATGTCGCACATCCGCGCCAGCTCCTCGCGGCTGACCACCTCGCCCATTTTGCTGGAAAGGGCCTTCAGCAAATTATGCTCCACCTGCGTCAGCGGCAGCCGCTCGTCGCCATCAACCAACTCGCCCCGCTCCATATCCAGCGTCCACCTGCCGAAGCGGACAGCCTCTTTCTGCAGCGCGGGCTTGGCGGCCACCCGCCGCAAAATGGCATGCATGCGCAGCAGCAGCTCACGCGGCTCGAACGGCTTGGACAGGTAATCGTCGGCCCCCGCCTCCAGCCCCAGAATGCGGGATTCAGTTTCGCCCAGGGCCGTCAGCAGCAAAACCGGGGTCGTGATTTTATCGGCCTTCAGGGACTTGGTGAGCGCCAGGCCGCCTTCGCCCGGCATCATCACATCCAGCACGATCAGGTCGTATTGCAAATATTTCAGCTTCTGGCGCGCGTCCTCCGCATCGACCGCCGTCGTCACCAGAAAATCGTTTTCCGTCAGGAACAGCGAGATCAGCTGGCGCAGGCGCTCGTCATCATCCACCACCAGGACATGGGGCTTTTGGGCAAGGCTTGAAAGCCTGTCGATCTGCGCCTTAAAGTTGGACATAATTACTACACGGTTGTATGTGCACGCTGTTTCAAATATCCTGTAAGAGATAGTAGCAGAATTTAAACAGGAAACACCCTCATGGCAATGATCCCCTACGACGACCGCGACGGATTTATCTGGTTTGACGGCAAACTGGTGCCCTGGCGCGAGGCGAAGGTGCACTTCCTGACCCACGCGCTGCACTACGGCAGCGGCGTGTTTGAGGGCATCCGCGCCTATGGCGGCCATATCTTCAAACTGAAGGAACACTGCCAACGGCTGCTTGAGGGCTGCAAGACCATGGATATGAAAATTACATTTACGCTGGATGACATCAGCAACGCCTGCCTCGAATCCCTCAAGGCCAACAAGATTGTCGATGGCTACCTCCGTCCGCTGGCCTGGCGCGGCGCGGAACAGATGGGCGTCTCCGCCCAGCAGAGCAAGATCCACCTCGCTGTCGCCGCCTGGGAATGGCCGAATTATTTCAGCGCCGAAGCGCGCGAAAAGGGCATCCGCCTGAAAACCGCGAAATGGCGGCGCCCCGCGCCGGACACCGCGCCGGTCCATGCCAAGGCCTGCGGCCTGTACATGATCTGCACCATCTCCAAGCATGACGCCGAGAACTCCGGCTACGCCGACTCGCTGATGCTCGATTACCGCGGACGCGTCGCCGAGCTGACCGGCGCCAACTTCTTCATGGTTAAAAACGGCGACATCCACACGCCGGATCCGGATTGCTTCCTCGACGGCATCACCCGCCGCACCGTCATCGACCTGGCGAAAAAAAACGGCATCAAGGTTATTGAGCGCGCCATCATGCCGGAGGAATTAAAAGACGCCGACGAATGTTTCGCTTCCGGCACCGCCGCCGAAATCACGCCGATCGGCGGCATTGACGACATGGTGTTCAAGGTAGGGCCTGTCACCCGGTTGCTGCGGGAGCAGTATGAGAAGCTGGTAAGGACGCCGGGCTAAAGCAGTTTTCAGTTTTCGGAGAAGGGCATATTGCTTTTAAGTTTTTGTGCCGGAGCGGATGTTTTCTCCGTCCGGGCGGATTTCCGCGCTGATTTCGAAAAAATGGATTTCAGTTTCTGAAATCCGTAGCGTGGGGAAAATATGCAATTGATAGTTTCACCAACGATTTCGGCAGGTATGCACATTATTTCAGTAGGGCCATAGCTGCGGCCGCTTTTTTTTGTGCCGATCTTATTGACCGCGGCAAGCGGGAGCAAGCCTGCAGCCAGCCCAAGGATGCCTCCAGCACCGGCGGCTGCAACCTGAATGCCGATGCCTGACAAAGCAACGGCATGATAGGCCATTGCACCCAGATACCAGGCCCCCGCCGCCGGCAGGGCAGCTATGAGCGTTATGACCGTAGCCCCAAAAACCAGGGAGCCGATAATGTCTGATATGCGTTCAACAACTGGATGTGGTTCATTTTTCATTTTCTTGTCCTTAATAAAAAAACGCTCTAGCTACGGACGAAACGGATCGAGCTGTAGCCACCCATCAGGTTCCAGTCGCGGAGGCCATCGCTAAATCTCTGCTCATGCGGCTCGTCGTTGTAACCGTGAAACTGCGGGGACGCCAAATACCAGGCGTTGTCATTGAAAGTGCCTTTCAGGAAACCTTTGTCCTTGTTTTGATAAAAAACATTTAATTCGGATGGCGTCGGAAGGCGCCAGTCTTTGTGGCCGCCGGCGTCCACCGTCCGGGAATATTTCTGCGCCTCGTTGAAACTCATGGTCAGGGACTCGTCCTTCGGCAGGACAAACATCGGCCTTTTCGTCTCCGGCGAGATGCCCGCGAAGATCGAGCCGTCGGCCATCTTGTCGCCGACATTCAATTCAGTATTGCCTGCTGTTCCAAATTGTTCCGTCATGGCTTTTTCCTTTCAATTCTCAAGATAAATGTAAAAGGCGCTTAACAGCCTCTTACCTCGTTAAAAGCATTATGGAATATAAAGTAACTGATTCGCTATGAATATGTCAAGTAAAAACAAGGCGTTCTCCCCAAGGGTTATTTTAATCCTTGAAATACCTATATACATAATGTATATTACTCAAACAACCGACACTTTGAAAGAAAAAAACATGGTCTTTATAGCCATCGGCGGCGCCGAGGATAAGCTTCATGAAAAGACCGTCCTTAAGCGGGTACTGCTGGAAAGCGGAAAGACGCAACCGCGCATCTGCGTCATCACCACCGCCACCGGCTTTCCGGATGATGCCCGCAAAACTTACCTGGACGCCTTTCAGTCCCTTGGCGTCACCGAATGTTCCGTGCTGCACATCGACAGCCGCCAGGGCGCTGAAGACCCGACGGTCATCCAGCACCTCGCCGATGCCGACATTATTTTCTTTTCCGGCGGCGACCAGCTGCGCCTGACGAGCATCCTGGGCGGCACGCCGTTTCTGCAAGCAGTCATCAATCGCGCGCAGCAGGGCGCGGTGATCGCCGGCACCAGCGCCGGAGCTGCCGTTATGTCCGGGCTGATGATCTACGGCGGCGAAGCGTCACGGGCGATGGAGAAGGGTCATGTTGCGCTGACCTCCGGCTTCGGCTTTGTGAACGGCGTTGTTTTCGATACGCACATGGAGCGCGGCCGCATCACGCGCCTGTTCAACGTGGTGGCGACCAACCCCGCCACTCTCGGCATCGGCCTGCATGAAGACACCGGCGTCATCGTGCGCGGCGACGTCATGGAAGTCATCGGCCGCAGCAGCGTCACGATTGTCGATGGCAAAGATTTAAAAAATTCCAATGTCACCGATATTGAACGCGGCGAAACCATCAGGGCGGAGAACTACGCGGTGCACAGCCTCAAGACCGGAGACCGCTACGACCTCAAGAGCCGCAAGATCCTCCCGCCGCTCTAGGTTATCAGGTGCGCGATCATTGACATCTGAATCTAAAAATGTTTTTCTCTTCGAGTTGTGTTTTTCGGTGTTTGGGGTGCGGTGAATGAATAAATTGAAAAAAATAATTTTCTTTGCAGCTCTGCTGCCTTTGCTTGGGGCTTTTAGAGCGCAGGCATTTTGGCCGGGAGAGGACAGAACTTTTTGGGATCAGGCTATAGAGGCTGCTAATGACGCAGGTAAGGTGCTGATCCGCCATGGGATATGTGAACGGGCAAATAGGCGCTGTGGAGGGCATGTTTATACTATCGGGCCAATGACGGGTGGTTTTGCATTTGTAATCTCCGGTATAGAAGATCAGAAGATTTTAGAGGAAGTCAATGATGCTGTTATTAAGGTATTTTATAAGACTCCAGGAATAAGACATGTGTTGATTGAAGCTTACATTGGGGATGGTTTAGTGGGGCGAGAAGGCCCTCCTAAACAGAAAGGCTTAATTCATAAGTTCGACCTTCGGAGGGGTGAATGAGTAAAACAAAAAAACTAGCCTGTGTTATTGCTTTATTGTCTTTGTTCACGCCCCCTAATGCTTATGCGTGGAGCCTGGTAGAAGATAGGACATTCTGGGGGGAAGCCATAGATGCTGGGCATGCGGTGAAACAAGTATTGATTCGTCATGGGGTGTGCAAAGATGAAAACAAAGATTGTGCAGGAGGACATTTTTTTACTCTTGGTCCTCGCCAAGGCGGCTTTGAGCTGGCAACTTTTGGCATAGAAGATCAAAAGGTTCTAGAAGAAATAAGCGATGCTGTTATCAAGGTCTTTTATAATACGCCCAAGATGACACACGTGATTATCGTAGCGTTTGTTGGGGAAGGGGTAGATATTGAGAATGCCCCCCCTAAAAGAAAAGGCCTGATTCATAAATTTGATCTTCGGAGGGGTGAATGAGCGGATTAGCACAAAAGCTGCCGCCGCGCTAAGTCACGCCGCCAGAAACTCGGAAACCTTGCGATAAATTTCCTTCTGTTCCGGTGTTGCAAACCCGGCGCCGTACCCGGCAATCACCGTCATGCGGTGCAAAGCCATCAGCGAGGACAAGGCGACAACGATCTTTTTGTCATGGATATAAGCCAGAACCTGGTGGAAGTCCTCAGGCTTATTGACGATAATGGGCACCTCGTCAAACCTGACGACTTCATCGCCGTCAATCGCCTGCATTTTCGAGAATGGAATCTTTCCGGCGCGGGTGATGCCGATGAATTCCGGCAGGCCGCAGCGGTCGATCCAGCGGAAGAACCCCGTCACCATGGTGTTCTTGCGCACCTCCTTGAGCCATTTATTGCCGATGCCGGTCTCTTCGCAGACTTCGCGCGCCATGGCATAGGCGGCCATGTCCCGGAAATCCTCCGGATGCCCGGACTTCTTCACGTCGGCATAATTGAACGACCCGGACCCGCCCAGGCACACCATGCTTGCCCCGACGGCGTTGGTCGAGCCTTGCAGCAGCATGGCCACGCGCTTGTTCTCCGTCAGCAGCAGGCTGGTGATCCCCATATGCAGCGAGACATGCTTGTAAAAATCGGGCGTGAAGCGGAGGCACTCCTGGCCGTCAAAGGTTTCCCTTTTGACGGGGAAATAGGTGGTGAGATCGGTATAGACTTCTTTTTCATTCTGCAGGTTGCCGCGGAAAATCCGGCTCCGGAACGCCTCCACCGTCAGCAGCGCGTCGTAATAAAACGCCTTGCGCAACGTGACCGGCCCGTCGCCGGCCAGAGAGTCGGCCATGTCATGAAAGGCGAGCAACACGCCGTTGGTGGTATGGGTGAGCTTGTTCAGCACACGGATGGCGATATACCTGAGCTGGTGGCGGGAGGTGATGAAATTGATGGGCTCCTTCTCCTCGCGCCAGGGGATATTTTTCCGCGTCATCAGGATGTCGTCAACCTTGCTGCTGACCAGCGGGCTTTCCTTGCAGGTCTTGATGTCATCGACCGGGTTGCCAAAACCCAGCGCAGCCTCTGACGGCGCCGGCAAAACTGCCGACATCGGAAAACTGAGCTCGTCATTGGCGATGTGCGTGCTGTGCTGCGCGCTATAGGTCACGCCGCCGTGGGAGGGCCGGTAATCCGACGGCATGATCGACATTTCCCCGCCCACCTGCACCATGATGATGGCGGCCTCCACCGCCATGGCGATCAGGTCGTAGAAGGTATTCCACGAGACCACCGAATAACCAAACAGCGCAAAGGCCAGCAGCGTGGTGGTCAGGTCCTTGCGGTAATCGCTGTCCCATTTGAAGAAGAACAGCATCAGGTCGAGACGGCCCTTGACGTTGCGGTAAAAATTGAGCCATTTGATAAAGCTGGACATGAATTGTACCCCTAAGCCGCTTTCCGCTGTGCGATCGGCTGCACATGACGCTGCGCCACGCCGTTATAAACGCTCAGCGGCCGCATGATTTTGTTGTCTTCCAGCTGTTCCATGACATGCGCCGTCCAGCCGGTAATGCGGCTCATCACGAAAATCGGCGTGAAGATGGGGATTTCAAAGCCCATCAGGTAATAGGCCGGTCCCACCGGATAATCGAGATTGGGATGGATGTTATTTTTGGCCAGCATCGTCTTGGCGAGGATGTCCTCGATCTCCACCCATTTCTGGCCGCCCTTGATCTTGGCCATTTCATGGAACACCTTGGTCATGTAGGGCACGCGGCTATCGCCGTTCTTATAAACGCGGTGCCCGAAACCCATCACCAGCTTTTTCTTTTCCGAGAGGGCCTCGTCGATCCACGCTTGCGCCTTGGACGGCTCCTGAATATCCAGCAGCATGTGCATGACCGCCTCGTTCGCGCCGCCGTGCAGGGGGCCCTTGAGGGCGCCGATCGCGCCGGTCACCGCCGAATAAATATCCGATAAAGTCGAGGTAATAACGCGCCCGGCGAAAGTCGAGGCGTTAAACCCATGCTCGGCATAGAAGGTCAGCGAAGCGTCGAAGCATTTGACGATCTCTTTTTGCGGCACCTCGCCGAAATACATGTGGAAAAAGTTTTCAGCCATGCTTAAATCCGCGCGCGGCGCGATCGGCTCCTGCCCCTTGCGCAGACGGAAGTCGGCGGCGATGATGGTCGGGATCTGCGCCAGCATGCGGAGGGATTTTTTCAGGTTTCCGGCCGGCGACTGGTCCGCCCATGACGGATCTTCCACCCCCATGAAGCTGATGGCCGTGCGCAGGGTATCCATCGGATGCGCCTCGGTGCGGAATTGCCGGAGCACCGTCAGCAGCTTGGGGGAAATCTGGCGCTGCCCGCGCTCCTCCTGCTCGAATTTTTTGAGCTGCTCGGCGGTCGGCAATTCGCCGTGCCAGAGCAGGTAGGCCACTTCCTCGAAACGGCAGAACTCCGCCAGCTCCTGCACCGGGTAGCCGTAGTAGGTAAGCGAATTGGTCGCGTCCACCACCGTGGAAATGCGCGTGTGGTCTGAATAAATTCCGGCAAGGCCTTTGGCGATTTGCGGCTCGATCATGACTGCTCCTAAGCTATACGATCAGGACTTGCAAGAAGGCGGTTCATTTTTTTTTACGCCTTGGGACTTGCTTCCCAACTGCTTTGCACGCGCGGCAACCTGGCCCGGATAGTCTATCAACTGCTGAAAATCCTCGCGCTTTTGCATTTGTGGTTCCATGCCGCGCTGCGTGCCTTTGGCATAAATTTCCTGATACATTTTTGCCGCCGTCTGGCGCTGTCCGCGATATACCGTCAGCGGGTTGAGAACGATATCGACGTTACCGCCGGTTTCCTTGGCGATCTCCTGCGGCGTTTTAAGGGCAACCTTGCCGAACTCCGTCATGTTGGCCAGCACCGGCTTGCCCTGCGCCGCTTTTTTAACCTGGGCGTAAGTGGCGGCATCCGGGAAAGCCTCGGCAAAAATCATGTCGGCGCCTGCCGCCGCATAAGAAGTGATGCGCGAGAGGGTTTTTTCCATGCCTTCCACGGCCAGTGCGTCCGTCCGCGCCATCACCACAAAATCGGGGTCTTTTTTTGCAGTGACAGCTCTTTTGATACGGGCGGTTGCGTCTTCCTGGCTGACGACATGCTTGCCCGGCAGGTGTCCGCAGGCTTTCAAATCCTGCTGGTCTTCGATGTGCACCGCCGCCGCGCCTGCTTTTTCAAGGGCGTGGATGGTTTCGGCGACATCGTCAAAGCCCGTGTCAATATCGACCAGAACGGGAAGCTTGGTGCCGCTATCGAGAATGCGCTGCACATGTTCAACCACATGTTTGAGTTCGATGCGGCCGATGTCCGCCCAGCCGCGGGAGGCCGCGACCTGGCTGCCTGAAATATAGAGCGCCTTGAATCCCGCTTTCTCCGCTTCCAGCGCGTCCGAGCCGTCCGCCACGCCGATCACATGCAACGGTGTGCCGTCAGCAAGGGCCTCTTTCATGGCCTGACGAAAACGTTTTCCGGCGGATACTTTTATCATGCGCATTTCTCCTTCTCCCTCTTGCAAGAATACGACACGCGGCAGGCATTGTAAATGCCGCGCGTTTTCACTTCCGCCAGGGACACCAGATCAAGCTTCGGCGTCAGCTCTTTCAGCTTGGCCGCGGGGCTGTTTTGCAGGCCCTCGACAGCCTTGAGGAAGCGCTTGCGCTCCACGTCGCTGATGAGGCCCTTGGTCAGGTTTTCGAGCTTGCGGACGTAGTTGGGGCGCTTCCACGGCGTCTTGCCGAAGGGATGGGCGTTGGCGCAGGCTTTCGAATCCTTCACCACCCTGCCGTCGGCGAGGGTGACCATCAGCGTGCCGCCGAAAGACTGCTCCTTCGGGTCGGTCGAGTGATAGCGGCGTTCCCATTCAGCATCCTGCTGGGTGCGGATTTTCGCCATGGCAGAACGCAATTCTTCCTTCTCGCTCTTCTTGATCTCATAAACGCTTTCATCCCAGCGGCCGAGCTGCATGGAGCGCGCGATGGCGAACATGATGCTGTGGTCGAGCGTGCCGCGCGGGCTGTCGGGGTCGATCTTCTGCGGATCGTTGGCGCCGGTGCCGATGACGTGGTCGGTATGATGGCTGGTGACGAGCAGGATGCCCTTGATCTGGCTCCAATCGACGGCGCCGTTCTTTTTCTTCGGCATCTTGCCAGCCAGTTCCAGCGCCATGTCGATGATCGCCTGCCCTTGATACTCGAAAGCATGCTCTTTCGGGTAAGTCATCATGATATTGCGCAGTTTGTCCTTGCCGGGTTCGGCCAGCGCCACTTTATAGGCGGCATTGGGATCGTTCTTGCCGTCGAGAAAGCGGCGGATGATGCTGTCCTCGCCTTCATAGACCGGGTTCGGGCCCTTGAGGCCGTGCATCGCGGAATTGACGGCGTCAATGGAGATTTCCGCCGAGAAGCCGGGCACGAATTCCTTCTGCGCGCCGATGTCGCCCTTGCGCGACTGGCGCGAGGAAATGGAATTGTGGACAGCAAAATTGACGGCGTGGTAAATCTGCTCGACCGGCAGCTTCAGCATCGCGCCGATACCCGCCGTCGCCGCCGCCGCGATATGGGTCATGTGATCGACCTTGTGCTTGTGCAGGCAGATGCCGGTGCCCTCGCCCGTGCCCACCAGCGCCACATGCACTTCATAAGCGACGCCGATGCCGCGGATCATGTCCTTGCCGGAAACATCCAGCTGCTGCGCGACGGCGAGGATAGGGGAAATATTGTCGTCGGGGTGCGAGTATTCAGCGGCGAGATAGGTGTCATCCTGGTCGCGGAAACGGACCGCGACCGCGTTGACGAAAGCGGCTTCCTTCGGCCCGAAGGTTTCCTTCTGGGATAAGCCGTAGATGGTGGCCTTGCCCGTGCCCTTTGATGCCAGCGCCTTGTCCCGCGCGACCGCCACCGCATGCTCGTTCACCGCCGCCAGCGCAATCGCCGCGTTATCGATGATGCGGTTCTTGATCATATCGACCACTTCGGCATCAAGATCGGAATCTTTTGTCTTCGCCGCCAGCACGGCGATTTTCCACGCCAGCTGGCACTTCCTGTATCTTTAAGTCTTTAGACCTATGGCCAAATACCTCGTTTTTTAACCTCGAAACTTTTACCCATATAGGTTTTGCCCGCGCATACAGCTCATTAATCTCCTTCAGAGATTCTTCTGAGAAAGTTTTATTATCTTCTAAGCTCTTCAAGAACCGGGGAATGTTGTGTGTATCATTTCTAGTTTCATAGAGCCTGTACAAAGGCGTAATACAAGCAACAAAATGTGCATGGATACTTGTTACAAAAAAGAGAAGATACTGACTGTCATTCAATACAGGTAAATATTCAGCTCTATTTTTATCATAAAAATCCCACACATCATGATTAAGGCTAGCTACCTTAATGGAATGGCGTAATTCTTCAACGGTCTCCAATAAAACAGTTTCCTGGATCCCCGCCTTCGCGGGGATGACCGTAGTGGATAATTGATGTCTATTCGTATTCATTCGCGGGCAACTGACTTTCTACACATTAAACCTGAACAGCATGATATCGCCGTCTTTGACGACGTATTCTTTACCTTCCGAGCGCATTTTTCCAGCTTCTTTTGCGGCCTGTTCGCCGCCGAGGCCGAGGAAATCCTTTATGTCAATGGTCTCGGCGCGGATGAAGCCGCGCTCGAAGTCGGTGTGGATGACCCCTGCCGCCTGCGGCGCCTTGGACAGGTTCTTGACCGTCCAGGCCCGCGCCTCCTTGGGGCCGACGGTGAAGAAGGTGATGAGGTCGAGCAGCTTGTACCCGGCGCGAATGACGCGGTTCAGCCCCGCCTCATCAAGACCGATCGAGTCCAGAAATTCCTTCTTCTCCTCCTCCGACCCGAGCTGGGCGATGTCGGATTCGATGGCCGCGCAGATGACCACGTATTCCGCGCCCTGCGCCTTCGCCATCGCAGCGACGCGCTCCGTATATTG